>WOUW01000002.1 GCA_009773055.1 Paracoccaceae bacterium | reverse complement strand
AAGCGTGATCGTGCAGCAGTCGTTCGCGTTCTGGACCCTGATCATGGCTGTTCCATCCGACTTTTCCTACCAGCGTCCCGGAATCCCTTGACGCCTTTGGGACGAGATAGAAAGGTTGCGCGATCGAATTCAACCCGAAAGGCTGTTGCCATGACGCGCGCGCTTACTTGTTCATCTGCGATTGCTCTGGTGTTTCTTGCTTCCGGCGCAAGCGCCGAAGTGACCCCAAAAGAGGTCTGGGACAGCTGGCAGGCCATGCTGACCTCGGCCGGACAGGAACTGACAGTCGGCAATACCGCAGACAACGGCGGGACGCTGGACGTGACCGACGTGCAGATCGCCTACAAGGACGACCTGGGAGGCAGCGCGTCGGTCAGCTTTGACAAGCTGTCCTTTGTCGACAATGGCGATGGCACCGTCACGGTGACGATGCCAGAGAGCTACCCGATCCAGATGGTATTCCCGAGCCAGGCCGACGGTCCGGGATCGATGAAGCTGACGGTCAGCCAGCCGGGGATGAAGATTGTTGCGGGCGGCAGCGCCAGCGAGACCAGCTATGACTTCACTGCGCCCGCGGTCACAGTGAAGCTGGACGAGGTCACCGACGAAAGCGGCAAGGCGCTGGACACCGAGGCCGACCTGACGATGACCGAGGCAACGGCAAAGTATCTGGTGATCCGCGATGGCGACAAGACGAACCTCGACAGCAGCTTCGCGGCGAAGTCGCTGGCGCTGGGCCTTTCTGGAACCGACACCCAGGGCGGCGGGGGGCAAGGCAAGATGGCGCTGACGCTGGCCGATCTTAGCGGCACGACGAAGGGCAACTTCCTCAACGCCGAGATTATGGCCAACATGGCTACTGCGCTGAACAGCGGCTTCACGATGGACTCGATGTTCAATTTCGGCGCGATGATGATGGATGTCGACATCACCGAGGCCGCAGGGCCGACCAAACTGGTTGCCAACGCCACGGGCGGCGACTTCCAGCTTGCGATGAACAAGGACCGGATGAACTACGGCACTTCGTTGAACGGGGCCAAATTCACCATGTCGGGGGCGGAAATCCCGTTCCCGCAGGTGGAAGTGGCCTTTGCCGAAAGCGGGTTCAACATCCTGATGCCGGTCACCAAGTCTGATACACCGCAGGATTTCTCGTTCCTGACCAAGGTGGTGGACTTTACTGTGTCCGAAGATGTCTGGGGGCTGTTCGACCCGGCGGGATCGTTGACGCGCGAGCCTGCGACGGTGATCGTGGACCTGAAAGGCACGGGCTTCTGGACGCAGGACATCATGGACCCCTCTGTGCAGATGGACGGGGCCGAGCCTCCGGGCCAGCTGAACAGCCTGGACCTGGTTCAGGTGCTGGCCAAGGCGGCCGGAGCTGAAGTGTCGGCGGCGGGCGGGCTTACTTTCGACAATGCGGATCTGCAGACTTTCGCGGGGATGCCGCGGCCCGATGGGAAGATCACTGTGGGGATCAAGGGGGCGAACAAGTTGGTCGACAACCTCATCGCGCTGGGGATCCTGACCGAGGACGACGCAATGGGCTTCCGCATGGGGATGGCGATGTTCGCGCGTCCCGGCGCGGGGCCGGATGAGTTGACCTCGGAAATCGAGTTCAAGGAAGGCGGGCTCTTCGCGAACGGACAGCGGTTGCAGTAGGGGTGACCTTGCGAAGGGTGCTTTGCGGGGCTACCTGACATCGGCAGATGATACGGGACGATGTGATGACCCCCAGACTTGCCGACCTGAGCCACGCCCTTCTGGACGCCGCCCGAAAAGCCGGAGCCGACAGTGCCGATGCACTGGCGGTGTCCGGCACAGCACTGTCCATCGAAATCCGAAAGCAGGCGCTAGAGCAGGCAGAGCGATCGGAAGGTGTGGAGATCGGCCTGCGGGTGCTGATCGGTCTGCGACAGGCTTGTGTGTCGGCGTCCGATACCTCGGCGGCGACGATCACCGCGCTGGCGGAACGGGCTGTAGCGATGGCACGCGAAGCACCGGAGGATGCGACGGCGGGCTTGGCGGAGGCTTCCGATCTGGCCTCGGGTTGGGACCTCGGCGCGCTGGACCTCGCTGATCCGGCGGGGGAGCCGGGTGCGGCGGTGCTGGAAGCCTCGGCCCGGGCGGTGGAAGCGGCGGCGTTGGAGACCAACGGGATCACGCAGGTCGAAGCTTCTGCGGCCTATAGCCAGCGGGCGCTGCATATGGCGGCGTCGAACGGGTTTTCGGGAGGCTATGGGCGCACCTCGACGTCGCTGTCCGCAGTGGCCTTCACTGGCCAAGGCACGGAGATGCAACGCGATTACGCGGGCGAAGGGCGTATATACGCCTCCGACATGCCTTCGGCGAAAGAGATCGGACGGCTGGCGGCAGAGCGGACATTGCAGCGTGTCGGGTCGGTGAAGCCGAAGACCGGGACCTTTGCGGTGGTCTATGATGAACGGGTGGCAGCTTCGCTGGTCGGGCACCTGCTGTCGGCGATCAACGGGTCGTCGATTGCGCGGGGGTCATCGTGGGCACGGGATCTGCTTGGCAAGCAAGTGCTCCCCGTGGGTCTGTCTCTGGTCGAGGACCCGCATCGCAGCCGCATCGGCTCGTCCCGGCCCTTCGATGGCGAGGGGCTGCCGACACAGCGTCGCGAGATCGTGGCGGATGGCGTGCTGACCGGCTGGGTGCTGGACCTCGCGACGGGGCGGAAGTTGGGAATGGCGTCGACGGCGAACGCCTCACGCGGGACTTCAGCGCCGCCATCGCCGTCGACGACGAACATCGACCTGACGCAAGGGTCGGTCAGCCGCGATGACTTGTTGAAACAGATGGGGACCGGGCTGCTGGTCACCTCGATGATCGGCTCGACCATCAACCCGACGACAGGTGACTATTCGCGCGGGGCCTCGGGCTTCTGGGTAGAGAATGGGGAACTGGCTTACCCGGTGCATGAGTGCACCATTGCGGGGAACCTGAAGGACATGCTCTTGCGTATTATCCCGGCCAACGACGTCCGGGCGCATCTGTCCACCCGGGTGCCGTCCATCCTGATCGACGGACTGACTCTTGCCGGCGCGTGATCTGGCGCTGCTGACAGACGCCGCGCGCGAGGCGGGGCGGATCGCGCTGCGCTATTGGCGCAAGAACCCGCAGGTCTGGGACAAGGGCGGCGAGCATGGGCCGGTGACCGAGGCCGACCTTGCCGTCAACGACATGCTGAAAGCAAAGCTACTGGCTGCGCGGCCTGACTACGGCTGGTTGTCCGAGGAAACGCCGGACAAGGCAGACCGACTGGCTGTAGATACAGTGTACATCATCGACCCCATCGACGGCACCCGCGCCTTTGTGGCCGGGGAAGAGACCTGGGCGCATTCGCTGGCCGTGGCGCACAAGGGCAAAGTCACGGCGGGGGTCGTGTATCTACCAGCGATCGACCGTATATATGTGGCCTCAGCGACCTCGGCCCCGATGCGGGATGGTGAGGTGATCCAATCCAGCGGGCGTGAGCGGCTGGAAGGTGCCAACATCCTGACGACAAAGGCCAACATGGTGCCAGAGAAGTGGCCGGGCGGCGTGCCCGAGATCACGCGAAGCTTCCGGGCGTCGCTGGCGTATAGGATGTGTCTCGCGGCAGAGGGGCGGTTCGACGGGATGCTGACCCTGCGCGACGCCTGGGAATGGGACATCGCGGCCGGAAGCCTGATCGCGGAACGCGCGGGGGCGGTGGTCACGGACCGCAAAGGTGCGGCGCTTCGGTTCAACGCGCCGACCGCGCTGGCCGAGGGCGTGCTTGCGCTGCCCCCGAAGCTGCATGCCGCGGCGCTAGCGCGGCTGATCCCGGCGTAAGGCCTATACAGTCGGCAAAGTTTCGTTTACTGGCCCCCCACGGTCAAGATTCCGGGACTGTGGGCGAGGAGGCCCGCACCAAAGGGACACGGGCCGTTTGGCTTGTACGGGCGCATGGCTACGCCCCCCTTTGGAAAGACATCATGACGATTGAACACGTGGCCGCGCCGCTGGCGCAGGCTTTGGCCGCTAAGGGCTATGAGACGCTGACTTCGGTGCAGGACGCCGTTTTGGCGGACGGCGTTGCCGGGCGCGATATGCTGGTTTCGGCGCAGACCGGGTCGGGCAAGACGGTGGCCTTTGGCCTTGCGATTGCACCAGAGATTCTGGGCGGGCAGGACGTGCTTCTGTATGCCGACAAGCCGATTGCTTTGGCCATCGCTCCAACGCGGGAACTTGCGCTGCAAGTCGCACGCGAGTTGGAGTGGCTCTATGCAGGCGCGTCGGCCAAACTGGCGACTTGCGTCGGCGGGATGGACTACCGGACCGAACGCCGGGCGCTGGATCGTGGCGCGCATATCGTCGTCGGGACCCCCGGCCGTCTGCGTGACCACATCGAGCGCGGATCGCTGGACCTGTCGGGCCTGCGCGCCGTGGTGCTGGACGAAGCGGACGAGATGCTGGACCTCGGGTTTGCCGAGGATCTGGAGTTCATCCTGGCTGCAGCCCCCCCGGAACGCCGGACACTGATGTTCTCGGCCACGGTGCCGAAGGAAATCGAAAAGCTGGCCGGTGAGTTCCAGAAGGATGCCCTGCGGATCGCGGCGCAGGGCGAGGCGAAGCAGCATGTCGACATCGAGTATCACGCACTGAGCGTAGCGGTGCGCGACCGGGAGCATGCGATTTTCAACGTGCTGCGCTATTATGATGCGCGCACGGCCATCGTTTTCTGCAAGACCCGGGTCAACGTGAACCACCTTCTGGCGCGGATGGGGAACCGGGGGTTCCAGGTCGTCGCGCTGTCGGGCGAGTTGTCGCAGCAGGAACGCACCCATGCGCTGCAAGCGTTGCGAGACGGGCGGGCGCGGGTGTGTATTGCCACCGATGTGGCCGCGCGGGGCATCGACTTGCCGGGGCTGGAACTGGTGATCCATGCCGACTTGCCGTCGAACTCGGAAACCCTGTTGCACCGGTCGGGCCGGACGGGGCGCGCGGGCAAGAAGGGCGTCTCGGCGCTGATCGTGACGCCGGCGGAATACAAGAAGGCGCAGCGGTTGCTGGCGGGCGCGAAGGTTGTCGCCGAATGGGGCTCGGCCCCCGGCGCGGACGACGTTCAGGCCAAGGACGACCTGCGAATTCTGGAGCATCCGGCGTTGACCATGCCGATTGGCGACGATGTCGGCATTGCCGGGGATCTACTGGAGCAATTTGGTGCCGAAGCCCTGGCGGCAGCCTTCGTTCGGTTGTGGCGAGAGGGCCGGTCGGCCCCGGAAGTGCTGTCGACCGACTTGCCCGTCCCGCCGCCGTCCGCTCCGCGGGAACGTGGGGAGTTCGGGCCTTCGGTCTGGTTCCGCATCAGCGTTGGCCGGGCAGGCCGGGCCGAGGCGCGCTGGCTGTTGCCGAAGATCTGCGACGCGGGCAGCATCGCCAAGGATGGCATTGGCGCGATCCGGGTGCGCGAGGACGAGACCTTCGTGCAGATCTCCGAAGCGCTGGCCTCGCGCTTCGGTGGCACGGTCGAGCTTGACAAGGGCCTGACGATGGAGCGGATCGAAGGCGAGCCGGATCTCGACAAGCCACGCTTTGTGAAGCCGGATCGTCCCGAACGACGCGAAAAGCCTGCCTATGCGCCGAAGCCGCCGCGTGTGGTCGAGGAGGAGGGTGTCGAAGCCGCTCCGCGCGAGTATGCGCCGAAGCCGAAGCCCAAGTATGAAGACCGTCCCCGCGTGTCGCCCAGCGAAGCGCGGCCGGAGTGGAACGAAAAGCGGCAGGACGATCGTCTAGCGCGTCCCGCCTACGCGGAACGTCCGGCCTATGCCGACCGCGCGCCGCGCCTCGAGGTGACCGAGGAAGTTCCGAAGAAGCCGCGTTGGACCCCGGACCAGAAGACCGCGCCGCGTTCGGCCGGATTCAAAAGCCATGGCGGGTCTTCGGACCGCCCGGCGCGTGCGGTAGGCTTCAAAAGCCATGCCAGCGAGGGTGGCGGCTACAAGGGCAAGCCCGAAAACTACAAGCCGCGTGGCGAGGGTGCTGCTACAGCCGAAGGCGACCGCCCGGCGCGCAAGCCCTATGCAGCCAGGACGGAAGGCTACAAGCCGCGGGCCGAGCATGCGCCGCGTGCCGAGGGCGATCGCCCTGCGCGAAAGCCTTATGCCGGGAAATCCGAGGGCTACAAACCCCGCGCCGAAGGCTTCAAGCCGCGCGAGGACGGAGAGCGCCCGGCCCGCAAGCCCTATGCTCCGAAACCCGAGGGCTTCCGCCCGCGTGAGGATGGCGATCGTCCGAAAAAAACCTTCGCCCCAAAGGGCGATGACGCACGTCCCTATGTGAAGCGCGAAGGCGCAGGCAAGCCGGGCGGGTTCAAAAGCGCCGGTCCGGGAAGCAAGAAGCCGTTTGACCGTGCAGCCGCGTCGGATCGTCCGGCAAAGCCTCGCGCAGACGCCAAGGACACCTCGAAGCGGTTCGTGCCGCCCAAGGGTCCGAAGCGTTAAGCCCAGAAAACAGCAAAGCCGCCGGTCCGAAAGGTCCGGCGGCTTTTGCTTCAGGCGGAAGATTTCAGAGAAGAATGGTGCCGGTGAAGGGACTCGAACCCCCGACCCCATCATTACGAATGACGTGCTCTACCAGCTGAGCTACACCGGCATTCTTCCCTGCGCGGGCTATTAGCACCGCCTATCCGGACTGTGTAGTCCTAATTTGCGCGCCGGGCGATCTCGTCCAGGGGAAGCGGTTCGTCCTCGGGTTCAGGGGTCGGTTCCGGGGCGGGGCGGGCGTCCATCAATGGCAGAAGGTCCGCCAGAGCGGTCGAAGCCGTTGCGGTGACCGGGGGCGTCTGCCAGGATAGGGTGTCGAAGCTGCCGCAGTTGTCGCAGACCGGCTGCCATCCATCATGAATGGCATGGCACTTGTCGCAAACCCACTGTGGGCCACGCGGAGCCGCGATTGCGCGTGCGACCAGATCGCGCACGATGGAATCTTCTGCCCCCTCGCCCCGCGCGATTGCAGCCAGTATTGCCAGTGAACGCTGAGTGGGCGCACGGGTGGCGACATCGTCCAGGGAACGGCGGGCGCCGGGGAAGTCCTCGGCTGCTAGCATGAGTTCGGCCAGAAGCATCCGGGTTTCATCGTTGTCCGGGCGCAGATTGGTCAGGGTGCGGAAGCGTTTCAGCCGATCCTGCGGGGTCTCTTCAGGCTCGATCTCGGCAAAGGCGGCGGCAAGATCGGGGTGAGGCAGGACTTCCCAGGCCTTCTTCAAGACTCGGGTCGCGTTCTTCCTGTCGCCTTTGGCCAGATAACCGCGCGCGGCCATGGCGGCGGCGGGGATCAGGTCAGGCGACAGCTTGTTGGCCTCGATGGCGGCCTCGCGCGCCTCGATGCTGGCAGTGTCGTCGACCACAGTGCGGGCCTGCTGCAGGGCCAGAACTGCATCACGACGGCGGTAGACGTCCTTCGGCAAGGTCCCCGCCCGCAGTTTGGCACCAAGGGTCGTCCGAGCACCGGACCAGTCGCCGGAATCAGACTGCAGTTTCAGCAGGATGTCCTGGGTTTCCGCATGTTTGGGCCGAAGCTGGAAGGCCTTTTCGGCCAGCTTCAGTGCCACTTCGCGATCCCCGTCGGCCAGCTTTTGCTGCAGAAGGCCGCGCACGCCGACAAAACGGGTGGCATCGTCCTTCAGAAGCGTCTTGTAGGCCTCGGTCGCGCGCTTGCGGTCGCCAGCGGCTTCGGCGGCCTGCGCGACAAGAAGTGTGGTCAGTTCAGGTTTTCCGAGCAAACGCTCGGCATTCTGGGCGCGGGTCAGCGCGAGACGCGGCTCGCCAGAGGCCAGAGCCATCAGGCCCTCGGACAGGGCGCGATAGCCTTTCCGTTCGCGATTGCGGTCGAAATAGCGCGAGATCGCCGTTTCGTCGCCGTTCAGAAAGCGGAACGTGGCCCCAAGAAGACCAAGCGCCTTCAGCAAGACCCAAACGGCCACGATGATCAGCAAGGCCAGGACAACGGCCTGCACCGGCCCGATGGTGAACTCCCACCCGGCCACGGTGATGCGCATCGTCTCGCCGGTTTCGGACAGAAGCCCGGCCCCAAGCGCAAGCGCAGCGACGAGGACGACGAAGAGGATGACCTTTGTCAGCGACCAGAGCATCATTCCCCCCGGGCGGATTGCAGGGCGGCGGTTGCGGCGACGTGGTTGGTTGCGGCAGCAATCCAGGTGTCCAGCGGGGCTTTCACGGCATCCTCCAGCGGTGCAAGCTCGGCCAGCGCATCGGCCACGCGGCCTTCGGACAGCGCGAATTCGGCGCGGGACAGGATGGCGTCCGGGGTCGTTCCCTCAAGCGGGGTCACGGGCCGGGCACCGGTTTGCGCCGCGAGAAAATCTACCAGGCGGTTGGACCAGCCATCCTCTGGGCTCAATTCACGGGCAACGCGAAGGGTTTCGCGGGCGGCGTCGGGGAAATCGGCCTGCAAGCTGGAAAGCGTCGGTGCTCCGGCTTCTGCAATCGGCCCAAGCGCCGACGTCAGGGCGGGGTCGGCCAGCGTCTGCAATTCCGCGGCAAAGGGACGCCCTTCGGTTACCGCCTGACTGAGCGCATCAAGAGCTTGGCTGCGACGGGCATCGGCTGCTGCGGCCTCAGCCTCGGCAGCACGGGTCTTGGCGGCGCTTTCAGCGGCATCAAGCCGAGCGAGCGCGGCGTCAAGTTGGCTCTGGATCTCCGCACTTGGTTCATTTGCAGGCAGCGCGGTAAGTCGACGCTCCAGTTCGGCCACTTTCGCGGCCAGTGCGGGGTTGGCCCCCGTGGCATCGGCTGGTATCGCTTCGATAGCAGCCAGTCGTTTATCCAGTGCG
The DNA here is from genome assembly GCA_009773055.1 of Paracoccaceae bacterium. GTDB lineage: Bacteria > Pseudomonadota > Alphaproteobacteria > Rhodobacterales > Rhodobacteraceae > Tabrizicola. The sequence goes on along the minus strand of WOUW01000002.1, from coordinate 77,678 downwards.
TCGAGGCCGGAGAGGTCTGGCACCCCTGGCGCAGGGGCGGCTTCCAGGTTGGCCAGACGGTCGGACAGGGCGGCAACCTCGCCCGTGACCTGGTTCAGGGCTGTCTTCTGATCCGCCTGGGCCGCAGTCAGGCTTGCCGAAAGTGCGGCCAGTTCGCCGCTTTGGTCCGGCGCGACCAGGCCGAAGACGTTGAAATGCGACAATGCGAAGCCGCCAAGCGCAGCCAGCGCGCCACCAAGCAGCGGGGCAAACACGCCACTGCGGCGCGGCGGTGAAGTCGGCGTCGGCGGTGGCGCAACCGGGTCGGGGCTGGAGACAGGCTCGTCCGCAGCATTCGCCTCAACGGTCGGTTCGATCACCTCGGCGATGACTTCGTCGGCCAGCGGAGTCTCGGTCTCGGGCTGGGGATCCTTGCGTCTGGTCATGCGGCAGCCCTTTTGTCCTGTCCTGCCAACCTAAGCACTCGTGGGGTCTCGGTTCAAGGCAATGGGGCTGCGGCAAGCAAGCTTTCGACGGCATCGAGCATCGCGTCGGCATCGGGTCTTGCTGCGATGACAAGCGCTCTGTGCGGAATGCCAGAGGCGGCCGTCGCAACGGCCTGGCTCATCGCGGCGACGGAAAGGTAGGCCACGGGAACTGCGGGCATGGCACTCTGGAAGATCAGCGCACTTCGAGGAGAGAAAAGCGGCAGGATTACGGGCCCGGGATGACTCAGAAGCGAAAGGGACTCGCCCTCCAGAGGTAAGGATTTCTGTAAATACACTTGTAAAGATACTACGGGAATATTATTTGAAATCAGATGGTTCTCCAGCTCTCCTGCTGTATCTACGCCTCGTAGATACAGAAATCGACCATTTTTCGGCTTGGACAGAAGGGTCGCCACCAGATCCGTCACGTCGCCATCGGATGACAGCGCGTCGAACCCTGCCGCCGCCGCCGCCGCCGCCGTTGCCCGACCGACGCAATAGGCCAGGCGCGGAAGTTCGGCCCGCAACTGGATCGCGCCTTCCACCCCTTGCGCAGAGGTGAAAATGACCGCAGCGAAGGGTCCTTCCGGCATCGGCGGTGACAGGAACTGCGGTGACATGAGCGGGGAAACAGATGGTCGCACCCTCGACCCGAACCCGGATCGGATTGTCTCGCCATGCCCATGGTGTTACCTGCCAGAGACCCCTCATGCAACGGCGGCCATGGACCGGACGCTTACCCTTCTTGGCATCGAATCGAGCTGCGACGACACCGCCGCAGCTGTCGTTCGCGCACCGCCAGATGGTTTCCCGGTGATCCTGTCGTCCGAGGTGCTGGGACAGACCGGGCTGCACGAGGCTTTTGGTGGGGTGGTTCCGGAAATTGCTGCACGGGCGCATGCCGAGCGGCTGGACGGAGTGGTCGAGGCCGCACTGGCTCAGGCAGGGGTCGGTCTGAGGGATCTTGCCGCCATCGCGGTGACGGCGGGACCGGGGTTGATCGGCGGCGTCCTGTCCGGCGTGATGCTGGCGCGCGGCCTTGCCGCGGCGCAAGGCCTGCCTCTGCTGGCAATCAACCATCTGGCGGGGCATGCCCTGACCCCTCGGCTTACGGATGCCATCGACTTTCCCTACCTGATGCTTCTGGTTTCAGGCGGGCATTGCCAGTTCCTGCTGGTCAAGGGGCCGGACAGCTTTACCCGGCTGGGCGGCACCATCGACGATGCCCCTGGCGAGGCCTTCGACAAGACGGCCAAGCTTCTGGGCTTGCCACAACCGGGCGGGCCGTCGGTCGAGGCCGAGGCCCTCCTCGGCGATCCGCTGCGGTTCCGGTTTCCACGGCCGCTGCTGGACCGCGAAGGCTGCGACATGTCGTTCTCGGGGCTGAAGACGGCGCTGCTGCGGGCGCGGGATGCGCTGGTGGCCGAAAAGGGCGGGATCACCGTGCAAGATCGCCGCGATCTTTGCGCCGGGTTCCAGGCCGCGGTGGCCGAAGTGCTGGCAAAGAAGACGGCCCGCGCGTTGGCGATGACGGGCACACCACCGACCGCGCTGGCCGTGGCGGGGGGCGTGGCGGCAAACAAGGCCATTCGGGCCATGTTAGAGACTGTTTCCGCGCTGGCAGGGGTGCCTTTTCTGGCCCCGCCGCTGCGGCTTTGCACCGACAACGCGGCAATGATCGCCTGGGCGGGGATCGAACGCTTGCGGGCAGGCGTGCGGCCTTCGACTGATTTTGTCGCGCGTCCGCGCTGGCCGCTGGATGGAACGGCCTTGGCGATGCTGGGTTCGGGGAAGAAGGGGGCAAAGGCGTGATCGGCATCGTCGGAGCCGGAGCTTTCGGCACGGCCCTGGCCGTGGCTTTGGCGCGGGCGGGCCGCGACGTCCGGCTTTGGGCCCGCGATGCGGACCAGGTCCACACGATGCGCGACACCCGGCGCAACGACCGCGCGCTTCCCGGGGTCAACCTACCCGATAACGTCTCTATTCACGCCGAAATTGCAGAAATTGTCGGTGGAGAGGCGCTTCTTCTGGCCGTTCCCATGCAGTCGCTGGGCTCAGTTCTGGACACCTACCACGAGATCGGATCGGCCCAGACGCTTGTGGCCTGCTGCAAGGGGGTAGACCTTGCCAGCCTGCGCGGTCCGGTTGCGCTGATCCATGACCGCCGACCGGGCGCCGACGCTGCCATCCTGACTGGCCCGAGTTTTGCAGGAGACATCGCAAAGGGCCTGCCCACAGCCCTCACTCTCGCCACGACAGGAGAGGGCTCCCGGCTTCAAGAGCTGCTTTCCACCCCGACATTGCGGCTTTACCGCACGGATGACATCACCGGGGCCGAACTTGGCGGCGCATTGAAGAACGTGATCGCCATTGCCGCAGGCACTGTGATCGGCGCGGGTCTGGGCGACAGCGCGCGGGCGGCCCTGATGACCCGTGGCTATGCCGAGATGGTCCGACTGGCCGGTGCCATGGGCGCGCGTCCTGAAACGCTCGCAGGTTTGTCGGGCCTTGGCGATCTGGTGCTGACCTGCACGTCGGCGCAGTCGCGCAACTTTCGCTATGGCTGTGCGCTGGGGAAAGGCGAGGCTTTCGACCCCCGCGTCACGGTTGAAGGCGTGGCGACGGCCCGCGCCGTTGTGAGACTGGCCACGGAACGGCGGATCGATATGCCGGTCACAGCGATGGTCGATGCTCTTGCGTCTGGACGGATCGCGCTAAATGATGCCATCGGTCAGCTGATGAGCCGACCCCTGAAACAGGAATGACCATGCGCTATGCCTTGATTTGCCTCGACAAACCCAATGCCCTGCAGACCCGGGTCGAAAACCGATCGGCGCATTTGGCGTATATACAAGAGACTGGCGTGGTCGAGCAGGCCGGGCCCTTCATCGACGCGGCAGGTCAGATGTGCGGCAGCCTGCTGATCCTTGGCGTCGGCTCCAAGGCCGAGGCCGAGGCTTGGGCGGCGAATGATCCCTATGGCAAGGCCGGACTTTTCGAGTCGGTGATGATCCAGGAATGGAAACGGGTGATTGGATGACCTACTGGCTGTTCAAGTCGGAACCCGATGTCTGGGGCTGGGACCATCAGGTCGCAAAAGGCGATGCGGGCGAAGAATGGCATGGGGTGCGCAACTACCAGGCTCGCAACAACATGCGGGCGATGAAGGTTGGCGACCGGGGGTTCTTCTATCACTCGAACGTCGGCAAGGAGATCGTTGGAATCGTGGAGGTTTGCCGGGAAAGCCAGCCCGACTCGACGACCGATGACCTGCGTTGGGACTGCGTGATGATCAAAGCCGTGAAGCCCTTGCACCACGCGATCAGCCTGGAAGAGTGCAAGGTCACACCGGGATTGGAGCAGATGGTTCTGGTCAACAACACCCGGCTTTCTGTGCAGCCCGTAAGTGCCGAGGAATGGACGATTATCTGCCAGATGGGCGGCGTTGATCCCTGAGTGTGATATATACGATGCGTGGATACAGGCGTGTATACGACCTAAAAATTATCCACATTTCAATATCTTGCGACCGGGTCTTCTTTCCGGGCTAACCGAGGCGGACAAATCGGTTGCCGCATCCTCCGCCATCTGTATTCCTTCCGTCGACAGGGGGGCGGGATGACCGACAGCGATGATCAGCCAGAACGAAAGCGTGGAACAGGGTCGCGACTTGTCTACGACACCCTGCGGGAAGAGATTCTAAGCCTTGTCCTGCAACCCGGCGAACCGATTGACGAAATAGGTCTTGCCGACCGGTTGTCGATGTCCCGGACCCCGATCCGCGAGGCGCTTGTCAGGCTGGCGGCAGATGGGTTGGTGACACTGTTGCCGAACCGCTCGACTGTGGTGTCGCAGATCGACTTTCCGAACTTGCACCGCTTCTTCGACGCGATGACCCTGATGTATCGCGTGACGACACGCCTTGCCGCGGAGTTTCATGACGCAGAAGACCTTGTCGAAATCCGTGCCCGACAGGACGCCTTCGCCAGAGTCGTCGTTGCCGGAGACACGGCGGGAATGATCCAGCTGAACCGAGATTTCCACGTCGCCGTCGCCGAGGCCGGGCGCAACCCCTATTACCTCCAGCTTTTCTCGCGCCTTTTGGACGAGGGCCGCCGAATCCTGCGGCTTTACTACTACCCAACCTTCGAGCCCCGTCTGCCGCATCCGTATATACAGGAGCATGAGGCGATGATTGCCGCTATCGCTGAACGCGATGTAGATACATGCGATCGCCTCGCAAAAGACCATGCCGACAAGATCGTGCAACAGATCCAGCAGATGATGGCGCGCGACTTGCGGCAGGACATAAAGCTCTAGAGAATCTTGTCGACAAATAAAATGCAATGCGTATCCTCCTCTCCAGCCAACGCGGATTCGTCCGCCTTCAGAAGGATCGCAGCATGAAATCGGATATCTTCTCGGGCACGATCCCGGCCCTGATGACCCCCTGCAGGGCGGACCGCTCGCCCGACTTCGACGTCCTCGTCGCCAAGGCGCAGGAGCTTGTCGGCCTCGGCATGTCCGCTGTCGTTTACTGTGGCTCGATGGGCGACTGGCCGTTGCTCACCACCGAACAGCGGATGGAGGGGGTTGAACGCCTGGTGAAGGCGGGCATCAAGGTCGTCGTCGGCACTGGTGCCGTGAATACAGCGACCTCCGCCGCCATCGCTGCCCACGCCCAGAGGGTCGGCGCGCACGGGCTTATGGTCATTCCCAGGCTTCTGTCGCGCGGCACCGTTGTCGCGGCCCAGCGGTTGCATTTCAAAGCTGTGCTGTCGGCTGCCCCCAGCCTTCCGGCGGTGATCTACAACAGCCCCTACTACGGCTATTCCACCAAGGCTGACCTCTTCTTCCAGATCCGGGCCGAGCATCCGAACCTTGTCGGCTTCAAGGAGTTCGGCGGATATGAGGATCTGTCCTATGCGGCCAACGCGATCACCGGGGCAAGCGCGGACCTGAAACTGATGATCGGTGTCGATACGGCCGTCTACCATGGCTACGTCAACTGCAATGCCGACGGCGCGATCACCGGGATCGGCAATGTCCTCCCGCGCGAGGTGCTGAACTTGGTGTCGCTGTGCAAGGCCGCACAGAAGGGCGATGCCGAGGCCCGTCGGCTGGCGTTCGAGCTGGACAGCGCAATGCAGGTGCTGGCGGAAGTTGACGCCGGGCCAGATTTGGTCCTGTTCTTCAAGCACATGATGGTCCTACGCGGCGAGACGGCCTACACCCACCACTTCAACGAAGGCGACGAACTTTCGGCCAGCCAGAAGGGGTTCATCGAAGCCCAGCTGCGCATGTTCGATGCATGGTATGCCAACTGGGTAAATCAGCCGGAGGCGCGGAAATACGCCGCATGACATGAGCGAAGTCACCGTCATCGGGGCCGGGGTCATCGGCCTCTCTGCTGCGCTGATGGCGCAAGCGCGGGGGTTGACGGTCACTGTCGTGGACCGGGAGGGCCCCGCCGCCGGCGCTTCGGCTGGAAATGCCGGGGCCTTCGCCTTCACCGACATCCTGCCGCTTGCGTCGCCCGGTATCCTGAAGAAAGCGCCGAGGTGGTTGCTGGATCCTCTCGGCCCCCTGACCATCCCACCCGCTTACGCCCTGCAGATCACCCCCTGGCTCTACCGCTTCTGGCGCGCCTGTTCCCCAGGTGCCGTCGCGGTCTCCACTCGTGCCCAGACCGCGCTGATGGACCTCTCCCGAGCCGAGTTGGAGCCGTTTCTGGGCGCAAACGGCACCCTTGGGATGCTTAGAAAAGACGGCAACCTCCAGGTCTACGAGTCGGAGGCGGAATTTCGCGCTTCGCTTCCCGGCTGGGAGGCCCGCACTGCCCACGGGATCGAGTTCCGCCACATGACGAAGGAGGAGATGGCCACCCTGCAGCCGGGCCTCTGCCCCCGGTTCACATATGGCACCTTTACCCCCGGCTGGTGGTCCATTGCGGACCCGAAGGACTATGTGCTGGCCCTGGCTGACAGGTTCCGCGCTCAGGGCGGCACGATCCTGCAGGCCGAGGTTACCGGGCTTACTCTGCAGGGCGGCGGCGTGTATATACGCACCAATGGCGCGTCCCTGACCTCCGACAAAGTTGTCCTCGCCGCTGGGGCGTTTTCGCACCGCATCGCAGCGACCTTGGGCGAGCGTATCCCGCTGGAAACCGAGCGTGGTTACAACACGACCCTTCCGCCCGAAGCGCTTGACCTGCGCTGCCAGGTCACCTTCGGTGGCCACGGGTTTGTCGTCTCGCGGCTGACGACTGGCATTCGCGTTGGCGGGGCTGTGGAGCTTGGAGGTCTGTCGCTGCCACCAAATTTCAAGCGGTCCGAGGCGATGCTACGGACCGAGGGTGGCAGGCAATGGATGGGCTTTCGTCCGTCGCTGCCCGACAGCCTGCCCGCCATCGGGCGGTCCAGGGCTTCGGCGCAGGTCATCTACGCTTTCGGCCACGGACATCTCGGCCTGACCCAAAGCGCCGGGACGGCCCGGATCGTGGCTGATCTCCTGACTGAACAGACACCACCGGTCGATCTGACACCCTTCAACCCGCACAGGTTCTGAAATGGCCGTATATACATTCTCCTGCCTCGACGGACACACCTGCGGCAACCCGGTCCGGCTGGTTTCGGGTGGGGGCCCCCGGCTGGAGGGGGCGACGATGCTGGAGCGTCGGGCGCATTTCCTGAAGGATTACGACTGGATACGGACCGGGCTGATGTTCGAACCCCGGGGGCATGACATGATGTCGGGGTCGATCCTGTATCCGCCGACGCGGGCGGATTGTGATGTGGGAGTGCTGTTCATCGAGACCTCCGGTTGCCTGCCAATGTGCGGGCATGGGCTGATCGGGACGGTGACGATGGGGTTGGAGAACGGGCTGATCACGCCGCGGGAACCGGGGCGGTTGGCGGTGGACGCTCCGGCGGGTCGGGTCGAAGTTTCGTATATACAGGATGGGCGGTTTGTCGAGGAAGTGCGGCTGACCAATGTGCCGGGATTCCTTTATTCTGAGGGGCTTACGGCGGAAGTGGAAGGGCTGGGCGAGGTCGTGGTGGACGTGGCCTATGGCGGGAACTTCTATGCGATTGTCGAGCCGCAGAAGGCGTTCCGCGATGTGGCGGACCATACGGCGGGGGAGCTGGTGGGGTGGTCGCCGAAGCTCCGCGCCGCGCTGAATGCGAAGTATGAGTTCGTGCATCCGGAGCATCCGGCGATCCGGGGGCTGAGCCATATCCTGTGGACGGGCAAGCCGACGGTGCCGGGGGCCCATGCCCGTAACGCCGTGTTTTATGGGGAAAAAGCGATTGACCGCAGCCCCTGCGGGACGGGGACCTCGGCCCGGATGGCGCAGCTTGCGGCGAAGGGGAAGCTGGCCGTGGGGGACGAGTTCCACCATGAGAGCATCATCGGGTCGATCTTCAAGGGGCGGGTCGAGGCGGCGGCCAAGGTGGCGGGGCGGGAGGCGATTGTGCCCTCCATCGCCGGGTGGGCGCGGCAGACGGGGATCAACACGATCTTCATCGACGACCGCGATCCGTTTGCGCATGGGTTCGTGGTGAAGTAGCCGCTAGTCCGGCGTTCGGTCTGTTAGATCAAGGGGTTGGCTGTAAATACGGCGTCTTCTTTCCGTCTACATCGCGTCTACACTCCATGCATACGTGCGTATGCACGCGGGGGCGTTAACCATCCGTCACGAATCGGGGCTGGCCGGGTGCCCCCCACCCCCGGCCCCTCCCCACGTTGGGGGAGGAGAGGTGTTTGGAACGTCGACAGGGAACTTGCCTAGCCGGGACTTGCTCGCCATCTACTGGACAGCTTCTGCGAGTTCCTTGTTGTACTCAGTAAGGTCGGTTGCGCCGATCTCCAACGCTCGTTCGAACAGGGCTACGTACCTATCTTGCGGGAAGTTCTTGGTTCCATTTTTCTTGTGCGAAGCAACGACCCAATATGGGTTGATAATTAGAGCGTAGCTGTAAGGCCCAGATGGACCTTCCTTTATGTCGATGAACCCTAGCTCGTGAAGCCGCTTCATGCGTTCACGCCACGTAGCGACCGCACGTTGTCCAGAGAAGCCGGACGCAAAGGCTATCTCTTGTTGGCGGCTCAAGTTCACAAAGCCGTCGTCATATACACGACACCATAGTTCTAGGTATGTCTGCATGACCGGCTTGCCCTTGCCGGATAGAGCGTCGCCGATCGCCCCCAACTGAGATATAGTCCTTGGCATGGTCGAATAACCATCTGACGTCTGACGATTCCAGACATGCATTTTCTCAATGTTGGGCCACAACTCGGCCCGCAGTGCTTCGATTTGCGACTTGATCTTTGACTTTCTTGCCATCGTATGCTCCTGAGATAGATGCTGGCGCGATACTGCGAATATCGCGCCAGCGAGCCGGTTTTGGAGACCGGTAGTCACTGACCGTCAGTCATCGCTTGAGTTTGGACCCCCAGCGAAATGCTCCTGGGTTTGGAAGCCAGGAGCATCGTTCCAGCGAAGAGTTTGGACCCCGTTCGCCCTGTACTGCTAATATGTGGGCGTTCCCTTTTATTTTCAATGATTTAGGTAACTTTTCTGGCGCTGTATATTCGCGTATATGACATACTCAACCGGAGATACTGAGTTATATAACGCGATAAACTGCGCGGGATGCGTTGCGCTCGCCCGCCTTTGTCAACGCAATCAAGACGATACGAGTCTCCGGCAGTCCTCATCGTCCTCATCGTACTCTTCGTCCTCACCGTGCTCACCTGTGCTCACCATGGGGTGCAGGGGAAGGGACTCAATCCGACCCGCTGCCCACCCAACCTTGACGATGACATGCCGGACGACCGTAAAGCCCTCCAGCACATAGGCGCATTGATCACTGCTCCGGCTCTTGAAGTGGAGCTCCACCCTACCCCTTCGCCGAAAAGTAGTCCGCGATGGTCTTGGCCATTGCCTCGGAAATCCCGTCTACGGCCTGCAGGTCTGACAGGCCCGCTCGCGCGACGGCCTTGGCGCTGCCGAAGTGTTGCAGGAGGGCGCGTTTTCTTGTGGCTCCGATGCCGGGGATGTCGTCGAGGGGGGTCAGGCTGACGGCCTTCGCCCGCTTGGCGCGGTGGGCGCCGATGGCCCAGCGGTGGGCCTCGTCCCGGAGGCGCTGGATGAAGTAGAGGACGGGGTCGTTCCTTTGCAGGGCGAAGGGGCGTTCACCGGGGCGGTGGAATTCCTCTTTCCCGGCGTCCCGGTCGATGCCTTTGGCGACGCCGACCATCGGGATGTCTTCGACGCCAAGCTCGGACATGATCTCGGCTACTGCCGACACCTGCCCTGCCCCGCCGTCGATCAGCAGGAGGTCGGGCCACATGTCGGTCTTGCGGTCGGGGTCTTCCTTCAACAGACGCTCGAAGCGGCGGGTCAGGACTTCCTTCATCATGCCGAAGTCGTCGGAGTTGGCACCGGCCTCGGACTTGATGTTGAACTTGCGGTACTGGGATTTCAGGAAGCCCTCGGCCCCGGCGACGATCATACCGCCCACGGCGTGTGCTCCTTGGATGTGCGAGTTGTCGTAGACCTCGATCCGCTGCGGAGGGGCGTCGAGGTCGAAGGCTTCGGCGAGGCCGGTGAGGAGCTTGTTCTGCGTGGTCGACTCGGCCATCCGGCGGGCGAGGCTTTCGCGGGCGTTGCGGGTGGCGTTTTCGACGAGTTCGGCCTTTTCGCCGCGCTGGGGGACGGCGAGTTCCACCTTTCGACCCGCGCGGGCGGTCAGGGCCTCGGTCACCAGGTCGGGGTTGTCGACGGGATGCGACAGGAGGATCAGGCGGGGCGGGTCCTTGTCGTCGTAGAACTGGGTGAGGAAGGCCTCCATGATCTCGGGTTCTTCCGCGCCTGCCCCGGTCTTGGGGTAGAAGTCGCGGTTGCCCCAGCTTTGGTTGGCGCGGATGAAGAAGACCTGGACGCAGGCCTGGCCGTGTTCAAGGTGGAGGGCGACCACATCGGCTTCGGTCACGCCCTGCGGGTTGATGCCTTGCGTCTGCTGGACCTGGGTAAGCGCCTTGATCCGGTCGCGCAGGGCGGCGGCGCGTTCGAATTCCATCTGGGTGGAGGCTTCGGTCATTGCTTTCGCCAGATCGGCCTGGACGGAGGTGGTCTTGCCCTCCAGAAAGCGCGTGGCGTCGGCGACGAGGGTGGCGTAGCCCTCGGGGCTGATCTTGCCGACACAGGGCGCGCTGCAGCGTTTGATCTGGTATTGCAGGCAGGGACGGGTGCGGGACTCAAACATCGAGTCCGAGCAGTTCCGCAGGAGGAAGACCTTCTGCAGCTGGTTGAGGGTGCGGTTGACGGCCCCGGCGGAGGCGAAGGGGCCGAAGTAGGCGCCCCTCTCGGACTTCTTGCCACGGTGCTTCTTGATCTGCGGATAGGGGTGTTCGCTGGAAATCAGGATGTTCGGGAAGGACTTGTCGTCGCGCAGCAGCACGTTGTAGCGCGGCTTCAGCTGCTTGATGAGGTTCTGTTCAAGAAGCAGCGCCTCAAGCTCCGTCCGCGTGGTCAGGAACATCATCGAGGCGGTTTCGTGGATCATCCGGGCGATGCGGCCGGAATGGCCCGAGGGGCGGGCGTAGTTCGAGACGCGGGCCTTCAGATTGCGGGCCTTGCCGACATATAGCACTTCGGAGGCGGCGTTCAGCATCCGGTAGACCCCGGGCGAGCCGTCGAGGGTGCGGAGGCAATCCTGGATCACCTCGTGTCCGGTGCGGGGTTTGCTGCTGATTTGATCGGGCATGGTTTACACTATGTCGATTCTTGGGTGGGGCTGCCACCGAAAGGGGGGCGAGGCAAGAGCAAAGCTGTCCCCCGTTTCTGGGGATAACTCTGCGGAGAAGATTTCAGGAGTGCGGATTTTCCCTTGTTTTCGGCGGGCTTCACAGGGTTGCCTCTTTTTTGGGCGTTTTGCTAACCTCATGTTATTGCAAGATAAATATTTTGACCAGATCGCAAATCCCTGAAATTCCAAAAGAATTGTGACTAAGGTGTGACAGGAATGGCCGTGGTGGACAAGTTTCCGCGCAGTCGGTCTGGAAGGCCTATTCCACGCCCAGAACGTCCGGTGTTTTCCAGCCGAGGTGCTGGCCACCGTCGACCGCGATGAACTGGCCGGTGACAGCGGGACTGTCGAGGAAGAATCCCAGTGCGGCGGTGATATCTGCGGGGTTCGCGCCGCGCCCCAGCACGGTTGCGGCGCGCTGGCGGGCAAAGTGGTCCTCGGTCTGGCGCCCGCCACGAAGGGTGGGGCCGGGACCTATGGCATTGACGCGGATTTGGGGGGCGAGGCCCTGCGCAGCGGTCCGGGTCAAGGCCCAGAGGCCCATCTTGGCGATCGTGTAGGTGGAAAACTCGGGCGTCAGCTTCAGGATGCGCTGGTCGATCATGTTGACGATCAGGCCCTGAGCGAGGGGTTCGCCGTTCTCGTCGATGGCAGCAGGAGGGCATTGCGCGGCGAAGGCCTGCGTCAGGACATAAGGCGCGCGGAGGTTCGATTCGATGTGGCGATCCCAGCTTTGGCGTGTGGCGGTGTCGATCCGGTCGTATTCGAAGATTGAGGCGTTGTTGATCAGGACGGTCAACGGGCCAAGCGCGCTGGTTGCGGCGGGGATCAGGGCCTGAACCTGAGCCTCGTCCAGCAGGTCGGCCTTGAAGGCCTGTGCGCGGCGGCCGATCGCGCGGATTTCGGTGACGACGGCCTCGGCCTCGTCGGCGGAGGAGGCGTAATGGACGGCCACGTCATGTCCGCGCGCTGCCAGATACAGCGCCATAGCGCGGCCCAGCCGCTTGCCTGCCCCGGTCACCAGTGCCGTCATCTTGCCTTGCCCCCGCAGTCACAGGATTTTGTGCCGATGAGGTGGCGTCCGCATTTGTTGCAGACAGGGACCGCCTTGCGCTTCTGCATGACGCGGGGAAGAGCCGTCGGGAATAGCGCGCGGCCGATCAGGGCGACGAGCACCATGAGGGCAAGAAACAGGATGATTGTCTTGACCAGCATCTAGAGACCGTATCGCGCCCAGAGCGCCCGATCTTCGACGGCGCCGAGGGTCTCGTCCACCAGGGAAAGGCCGAGGCGTTGGAACAGGCTGCGCTTGCGGCCGAGGGGGAGGAGGCGGACCTTCTCGCCGTAAAGCTCTTTCAGCTTTGGCACCAGATGGGCGACGCCGTCGGTCAGTCCGAGATCGACCGACTGCCGGCCTACCCAGATGTCGGCGTTGAAGAGATCCGGAGTTTCATTCAGCCGCTTCCCGCGCGAGTGTTTCACGTGGTCGATGAAGGCCTGGTGGATCGGGGTCTGCAGTGCCTTGAGGCGGTCAACATCCTCGGGCTTCTGCGGCAGGAAGGGGTCGGCAAAGCTTTTCGACCGGCCAGCAGTAACGACGCGGCGTTCGACGCCCTGGCGGGCCATCAGTTCGGGGAAACCGAAGCTGGCGAAGATCACCCCGATGGAGCCGACGAGGGAGCTTTGGTCTACCCAGATGTCGTCCGCGGCGCAGGCCAGCCAATAGCCGCCCGACGCAGCGACATCCTCGACAAAGGCGTGGACGGGGATGTTCTTTTCATCCGCAAGCCGCCGGATGCGGGCGGCGATCAGCGAGGATTGCACTGCCGATCCGCCGGGCGAGTTGACCTGAAGCGCCACGGCGGTGGGCTTCATCTTGAAGGCCTTGTCGATCAGGGGGGCCAGCGCCTCGTCGTTCAAGGACCGCGTGCCGGTGCCGATGGTGCCGCCAAGGCGGATCACGGGGACATAGGCGGGTTTTGGCAGGAAGGGGATGAAGCGTCTCATGCTGCAGAGGTAAGCCCCCAACCTGTAACCGGCAAGGGCTTGCGGGCAAGGGCAGGGCGCGGCAGGGTTCCCGGCATGATCGACAAGCTGGAAATGTTCATCGCGCTGGCCAAGGAGCGGCACTTTGGCCGGGCGGCGGAAGCCTGTGGGGTGACACAGCCGTCATTGTCGTCGGCGATCCGGCAGCTGGAGGATCAACTGGGCGTGCAGCTGGTGTTCCGGGGCAGCCGGTTTCAGGGCCTGACGCCGGAAGGCCAGCGCGTGCTGGACCGGGCGCTGGGCATTGTCGGTGACGTGCGCGCCTTGAAGGACGAGATGCGGGTGGTGCGGTCCGGCCTGTCGGGCAACCTGAGGCTGGGAGTGATCCCGACGGCGCTGCCGATGGTAGCCGACCTGACCGGGCCGTTCACCGTGAAGCATCCGAATGTGCGCGTGTCGATCCTGTCACGGACCAGCGTGGAGATCCTGACCGGGATCGAGGCTTTGGACCTGGAAGCGGGGATCACCTATCTGGACAACGAACCGCTGGGCCGGGTGTCGCAGGTGCCGCTTTACACCGAATTCTACCGCCTGCTGATCGCGCCGGGGTCCGAGATGGCGACACGGCGGCATGTCAGCTGGAACGATCTGTCTACTGTTCCTCTCTGCCTCCTGACGTCGGACATGCAGAACCGCCGCATCGTGAACCAGCACCTTGGCGAAGCGGGGGTGGATGCGCAGCCAATGATCGAGTCGAACTCCACCATGGCGCTGGTTGCGCATGTGCTGACCGGGCGCTGGGCCAGTGTGGTCCCGAAGAAACTGGCCGATATGTTCGTGGCCGATGGGCGTTTGCATTCGATCCCGATCGTGGAGCCCGAGGCAGAGCACACCGTCGGCCTGATCGCGGCGCGGCGCGATCCGCAGACCCCGGTTCTGCAAGCACTGATGGATGAGGCGATCCGGCTGTTTCGATAGACTGCGCCTATCGTTTGACGGTATATCAACATTGAAACACCTATCAATCGGCGTATACATCAGCATGCCAGCCAGAGGTTGCCCGCATGCTTGATTCCCACGTCCAGAACGACCGGATCGCCGAGATCCTAGACGCGCATCACGGGCTGGAGGGGCCATTGCTCCCCATCTTGCATGCGATCCAGGGGGCGTTCGGGTATGTGCCGGACAGTGCCATCCCGCAAATCGCGTCGTCGCTGATGCTGTCGAAGGCGGAAGTGCATGGGGTGATCAGTTTCTACCACGATTTCCGGTCGGCCCCGGCAGGTCGGCATGTGCTGAAGCTGTGCCGGGCCGAGGCCTGTCAGACCATGGGCGCAGATGCGGTGGCGGGGCGGATCAAGGCGGCGCTGGGTATCGACTGGCACGAGACGACGGCGGACGGCCAGGTGACGCTGGAGCCGGTGTTCTGCCTCGGCCTTTGCGCCTGCGGACCAGCGGCGATGGTCGACGGGCGGCTGGTGGGCCGCTGTGACGAAGGCGTGCTGGCAGAGGTGGCGAAATGAAGGTTTTCGTTCCGCTGGACAGCGCTGCTGTTGCCCTTGGGGCGGACAAGCTGGCCGAGGCGATTGCGGCTGAGGGTGCCAGTCGGGGCGTGGACGTGCAGATTGTCCGCAACGGGTCACGCGGGATGGTCTGGCTGGAGCCTCTGGTGGAGGTCGTCGCGGATGCAGGCCGCGTTGGTTTCGGCCCGATGACCGTGGCAGATGTGCCGGGGCTGTTTGGCGATCTGGCCGCGCATCCAAAGGCGCTGGGGCTGGTCGACGAGCTGCCCTGGATGAAGGGGCAGACGCGGCTTACGTTTGCCCGCGTGGGGGTGATCGACCCCCTATCGCTGGACGACTACCGCGCGCATGGCGGGCTGGTGGGGCTGGACCGTGCCAAGGCGATGACCAAGGCGCAGATCGTGGCCGAGGTGACGGAGTCGGGTCTGCGGGGTCGCGGTGGTGCGGGGTTCCCGACGGGGATCAAGTGGAAGACGGTGTCCGAGGCGCCGGGCGAGCAGAAATACATCGTCTGCAACGCGGATGAGGGCGACTCTGCCACCTTCGCCGACCGGATGCTGATGGAGGGCGATCCCTTCACGCTGATCGAGGGCATGGCGATTGCCGGGTTGGCCTGCGGGGCGACCAAGGGCTACGTGTATATACGGTCCGAATATCCGGTGGCGATCCGGGTGATGGAAGCTGCCGTCAGGATCGCGCGGGATGCGGGCGTCCTTGGTGCGGCCTTCGACATGGACATCCGCGTCGGTGCCGGGGCTTATGTCTGCGGTGAGGAGACCTCGCTGCTGAACTCGCTGGAGGGCAAGCGCGGCGTGGTCCGGGCGAAGCCGCCGCTGCCTGCGCTGCAGGGCTTCATGGGTAGGCCGACCGTGGTGAACAACGTGATCTCGCTGGCCTCGGTGCCGGTGATCATGGCCAAGGGGGCGGCGTTCTATAAGGACTTCGGGCTGGGCCGCAGCCGTGGCACGATCCCGCTGCAGATCGCCGGGAACGTGAAGCGCGGCGGGCTGTATGAGGTGGCGTTCGGGCTGACCTTAGGCCAGATCGTCAACGAGATCGGTGGCGGCACGGCCTCGGGTCGTCCGGTCAAGGCGGTGCAGGTGGGCGGGCCGCTGGGCGCCTGGTTCCCGCCATCGCTGTTCGACACGCCGTTCGGGTATGAGGAGTTCGGCGCGAAGGACGGGCTGATCGGCCACGCCGGTCTGACCATCGCCGACGACAGCACCGACATGCTGCGGATGGCCCGCTTCGCGATGGAATTCTGCGCGATCGAGAGCTGTGGGAAATGCACCCCGTGCCGCATCGGCGCGGTGCGCGGCGTTGAAACACTGGACCGTCTGGCCGCTGGCGACAGCAGCGCGATTCCGCTGATCACCGACCTCTGCAACACGATGAAGTCGGGGTCGCTGTGCGCGTTGGGCGGCTTTACCCCATATCCGGTGATGTCCGCACTGACGCATTTCCCGGATGACTTCGCCCCAGCGCGCGAGGCCGCCGAATGACCGAGACGGTGAAGGGCCCTGCGTCCTATTTCCCCTCGATCGAGACGAAATACGGTCAGCCGATGTCGCATTGGTTCGACCTGATCAAGGACAAGCTCGACCTGCCGCACATGCAGATCGTCGCGTTCCTGAAGGACACCCATTCGATGGGTCATGGCCATGCGAATGCCATCGTCGCCCACCAGCTTGCCGCCCAGAAAACTGCCGAACGGAAAGGCCAGTAAGATGAAAGACTTCATCATCCCCGACCGCGATTTCGGCACTCCCGCCGCGAAATCGAAGACCATGGTCACGCTGACCATCGACGGCTTCGACGTCACCGTGCCCGAGGGCACCAGCATCATGCGCGCGGCAGCCGAGGCGGGCATTCAGGTGCCGAAGCTGTGCGCCACCGACAGCGTGGATGCCTTCGGGTCCTGCCGTCTGTGCTTGGTGGAGATCGAGGGGCGGAACGGCACCCCGGCGTCCTGCACCACTCCAGTCGCCCCCGGCCTTAAGGTCCACACCCAGAACGCCAAGCTGAAGCAGCTGCGGCGCGGGGTGATGGAGCTTTATATCTCGGACCACCCGCTGGACTGCCTGACCTGCAGCGCCAACGGCGACTGCGAGCTGCAGGACATGGCGGGGGCCGTGGGCCTGCGCGACGTGCGGTATGACGCTGTAGATACGCACTTCAAGGTCAAGAACACCTCGGGCGAAGCGAACCCGCTGTATATCCCGCGCGACGATTCCAACCCCTATTTCAGCTACGACCCGCAGAAATGCATCGTCTGCTCGCGCTGCGTGCGGGCCTGCGAGGAAGTGCAGGGCACCTTTGCATTGACCATCGAGGGCCGGGGCTTTGACAGCCGCGTGTCGTTCGGGGCAAAGACCGACGATGCGCTCGCCAGTGACTGCGTCAGCTGCGGCGCATGTGTGCAGGCCTGCCCGACGGCGACCTTGCAGGAAAAGTCGATCATCGAGATCGGCACCCCGTCACATGCCGTCATCACCACCTGCGCCTATTGCGGCGTGGGCTGCAGCTTCAAGGCGGAAATGCGCGGCGATGAGCTGGTGCGGATGACCCCCTACAAGCACGGAAAGGCCAACCGGGGCCATTCCTGCGTCAAGGGCCGCTTTGCCTATGGCTATGCCACGCACCAGGACCGCATTCTGAAACCAATGATCCGCGAGAATGTTTCGGATCCGTGGCAGGAAGTGTCCTGGGCCGAAGCGATGGAGTTTGCCGCCGCCAAGATGAAAGGCATCCAAGCGAAGTATGGGCGCAACTCGGTGGGGGTGATCACCTCCAGCCGCTGCACGAACGAGGAGACCTACCTTGTTCAGAAGCTGACCCGCGCGGTGTTCATGAACAACAACACCGACACTTGCGCCCGCGTCTGCCATTCGCCGACCGGCTATGGCCTGGGCCAGACCTTCGGGACCAGCGCCGGGACGCAGGATTTTGATTCCGTCGAGGAATCGGACGTGATCATGGTGATCGGTGCGAACCCGTCAGCGGCGCACCCGGTCTTTGCCAGCCGGATGAAAAAGCGGCTGCGGCAGGGCGCGAAGCTGATCGTCGTCGATCCGCGTCGGACGGAAACCGTGGAAGGCCCGCACTACAAGGCGGCGCATCACCTCTCCCTTACGCCGGGCACGAACGTGGCGGTGGTTTCGGCCATCGCGCATGTGATCGTCACCGAAAAGCTTTACAACGAGGAATTCATCCGCACCCGTTGCGACTGGGATGAATTCCAGGATTATGCCGAGTTCATCAGCTTGCCCAACCATTCACCCGAAGCGGTGCAGCTGGTGACGGGCGTTCCGGCCGACGAAATCCGTCAGGCTGCGCGGCTTTATGCCACCGGCGGCAATGCGGCGATCTACTATGGCCTCGGCGTGACCGAGCACAGCCAAGGCTCCACCACTGTCATTGGCATCGCCAACCTTGCAATGCTGACCGGCAACATCGGCCGCAAGGGCGTGGGGGTGAACCCGTTGCGCGGGCAGAACAACGTGCAGGGATCGTGCGACATGGGGTCGTTCCCGCACGAACTGCCGGGCTACCGCCATGTGAAAAACCCGGAAGTCCGCGCGATCTATGAAAACCTCTGGGGCGTGACCATCGATCCGGAACCCGGCCTGCGCATCCCGAACATGCTGGACGCGGCGGTCGAGGGCACCTTCAAGGGGTTGTACTGCCAGGGTGAGGACATCCTGCAATCCGACCCCGACACCCACCACGTCGCGGCGGGTCTGGCTGCGATGGAATGCGTGATCGTCCACGACCTTTTCCTGAACGAGACCGCGAACTACGCGCACGTGTTCTTCCCGGGGTCCTCGTTCCTGGAGAAGGACGGCACCTTCACCAACGCCGAACGCCGGATCAACATGGTCCGCAAGGTGATGGCACCGAAGCAGGGCTATGCCGATTGGGAAGTAACGCAACTCTTCGCCAATGCGATGGGCGCGAACTGGGGCTACACGCACCCGAGCCAGATCATGGAAGAGATCGCCATGACCACCCCATCGTTCGCGGGGGTGAGCTATGAGAAGCTGGAGACGATGGGCTCGATCCAGTGGCCCTGCAACGACAGCGCGCCGGAAGGCACGCCCTTGATGCACATCGACGGGTTTGTCCGGGGCAAGGGCAAGTTCATCCGGACCGAGTATGTGGCGACGGATGAAAAGACCGGACCTCGCTTCCCGCTGCTGCTGACCACGGGGCGCATCCTGTCGCAGTATAACGTAGGTGCGCAGACGCGGCGGACGGCGAACGTGGTCTGGCACGACGAGGATGTGCTGGAGATCCACCCGCACGATGCCGAGAACCGGGGAGTCAAAGAGGGCGACTGGGTTCGTCTGGCCTCACGGTCCGGGGACACCACATTGCGGGCGACGGTAACGGACAGGGTCTCGCCTGGCGTGGTCTATACGACCTTCCACCACCCGGACACGCAGGCGAACGTCATCACCACCGATTTCAGCGATTGGGCCACCAACTGCCCGGAATACAAGGTGACGGCGGTGCAGGTCTCGCCTTCCAACGGTCCATCCGAGTGGCAGGAGGAATACAACGCCCAGGCTGCCCTTTCGCGCCGGATTCTGGCGGCGGAATGAAGGGCGCGCGGCCCACGCCTCGGTTGGTGTTCGGAAGTTCGGTAACACCGGGCGACCGGGTCTTGCCCGAGGAGGTGGCCGTCGCGCTGTCGTTCAACGGGACCACGCAAGCCGTGATGATGGCGACACCGGCGGATCTGGAGGACTTCGGTTACGGGTTTGCCGTGACCGAAGGGATTGCCGGGCCAGGGGAAATCCTGTCGGTCGAGGTGGAAGCCCTGCCACGCGGCATGGACGTGCAAGTCTGGCTGAAGCCCGAGGCCGAAGGCCGGCTGGCGGCGCGGCGGCGGGTGATGGCGGGGCCAGTCGGATGCGGGCTTTGCGGGATCGACAGCATCGACCAGGCCCTGCGGGAGGTGCCGGTGGTGGCACCGTCCGCGTTCCGGATGACGCCTGTGCAGGTGCAGGCTGCAGTGGCGGCCTTGCCGGGCGAGCAGCGGTTGCATGACGCGACCCGGGCGGTGCATGGGGCGGCGTTCTGGAATGGGCGGGTGGTTTTGGCGCGCGAGGATGTGGGGCGGCACAACGCGCTGGACAAGCTGGTGGGCGGGATGGTCCGACAAGGGACCCTACCGGAGGGGGCGGTTGTGCTGACCTCGCGCGTGTCGACGGACATGGTCCAGAAGGTTGCCATGCTGGGCGCGCCGGTGATCATCGCGGTCTCGGCCCCGACGGCCGAAGCGGTGGAGCTGGCCGAACGCGCGGGGATCACGCTGATCGCGCTCGCACGGGGGGACCGGTTCGAGGTCTTCTCGCACACGGATCGATTGATGACGGAGGGAGCCCATGTCGGCTGAGAAGATCACCCGGATGGCGAATGACATCGCGAAGTTCATGGAATCAAAGCCGCATGATGAAGGAGTGGCGCTCCTTGCCTCTCACATCAACGATTTCTGGGACCCAAGGATGCGGCGGCAATTGTTCGAGCTTCTGGATGCAGGTGGGGCGGGGTTCCGGCCACTGGTGCTGGAGGCCGCAAGGTCCATCCGCCGCCCACCGGTAGAACAGGCAGCCTGATCGGACCTTGCGGCTTGTGTCTTAGGCAAATGCCCGCCAGCCGCGCCAATGGCCCCACGCGATGACCGCAAGAAGTCCGAGCGTTGCGACAAGCCCCAAGTCCTGAGGCACCCCCAGCAAGATGCTGGCCGAACCACCGATGGCCGCCCAAAGCGCCGGAATGACCAAAAGCCCGCGCACCTCGCGCCAGTCTCCCAGCAAAAGCACTCCAACAGTGAAGATCGTCGTGGGACAGGGCGCGACGCCGAACATCGGCACCGCTGGGTAGCGGTGTCCGGCCAGCCAGCCCAGCGCCGGATAGATCACGATCGCAAAGCCGATGCAGGCGAGCCCTAGGATCGAGACCAGGTCATTGCCCGGGGTCAGGCGCAGACCGGGACGCGCCAGCGCGGCCCAGACAAGAAGCAGGGCCTGGGCCACGAAAACCACTGCAAACAGCCGGGCGATGGGGTTGATCGGTGCGAAGTGCAGCCAATGATAGCCAATCCCGTTCACCAGCCACATCGCTGCCAGCACCAGCAACACCCCAGCCGTCGCTTGCCGGGTGTTTCGCCACAGCAGAGCGACCGCCATCACGCCGGCCAGGATCGCGATGATCTGCCAGGGGAAGATCGCCTGGTTGTAGCGGGCGAAGACCTCGAAGAACTGCTCGGTCGTGAAGGGCATGAATACGGTCTCACTGTGGAGCTTGCAGTCTTGCACAAGACAAGGGTCAGCGCCTTGACCGGGATCAAACCGCGGTCCATCCCTGGCCAACACCCGATTGTCCTGAACGTCGCCGCCATGAACCTGGACGCTGCCAAGGAGGTCCTGAAAGCCGTTCACGACGAGGCGAAAGCCGCCACGGACTGCCGCGATGTCCTTCGTCGAACGCGGTTATTCCTTCAGCACGCCCGCCAGATGTGCGCCGTAGCTGGACTTGCCGAAGATCTGTGCCTGCTTTTCCAGACCCGCGTGGCTGATCCAGCCCTGGTGAAAAGCAATCTCGTCCGGTGAGCCGACCTGCATTCCCTGCCTATCCTGCAGAGTGCGGACGAAGTTCCCGGCGTCCAGCAGGCTGCCAGGGGTGCCGGTGTCGAGCCAGGCAAAGCCGCGACCCATGCGTTCGACCTGCAGCGAGCCCTCGGCGCGGTAGTGTTCGAGGACATCGACGATCTCCAGCTCGCCACGCGGGGAAGGCTTGGTTTCGGCGGCAATGTCGGGCGCGCGACCGTCGAGGAAATAGAGGCCGGTGATGGCAAAGCTGGAGGGCGGGTTTTTCGGTTTTTCGATGATCTGGGTGACTTTGCCCGAAGCATCGAAGGCTGCGACACCGTAACGTTCGGGGTCGGAGACGTGGTAGCCGAACACGGTCCCGCCCGACGGTTGTGCGTTGGCGCGGTGCAGGATTTCCGGCAAGCCGTGACCAAAGAAGATATTGTCGCCAAGGACCATGGCTGAAGGCGCGCCGTTCAGGAAATCGCGGGTCAGAAGGTAGGCCTGCGCCAGCCCTTCCGGCTTTTCCTGGATGATCCAGGTGAAGGAAAGGCCCCACTGGCTGCCGTCGCCCAGAAGGCGCTGGAATTGGGGCTGGTCGTCGGGGGTGGTGATGATCGCAATCTCGCGAATGCCGGACAGCATCAGGACCGAGATCGGGTAATAGACCATCGGCTTGTCGTAGATCGGCAAGAGCTGCTTTGAGACCCCCAGCGTGATCGGCCAGAGGCGCGAGCCGGTGCCACCGGCGAGGAGGATGCCTTTGCGGGTCATGGGCGCAACTCCTTCACGATCGCTTCCAGGCCCTCGCGCCAGTCGGGACGCGGGATGCCGAATGCCGCGGTAAATGCACTGCAATCAAGGCGGGAATTCAGCGGCCGTTTGGCCGGGGTGGGGTAATCGGAGGTCGGGATGTCGGTGATCCGGCAGGGCAGGATTGCCTCGGCCATGATGGCACGGGCGAAGTCGGCCCAGCTGGTGTCGGGGGTGCCTGCGAAGTGGTGGGTGCCCCCGGGCGCGCCGTCGGTCATGGCCTGCGCGGCGGTGAGCAGGGCCTGAGCGATGGCAGCGGCGGGGGTCGGGCCGCCGATCTGGTCGGCGACGACATTGAGCGTCTCGCGGTCCTTGCCAAGCCGCAGCATGGTCTTGACGAAATTCGAGCCGTGGGCTGAGACGACCCAGGAGGTGCGAAGAATGAGGTGGTTTCCCAAGGCATTGCGGATACCCTGTTCGCCGAGCAGCTTTGTCCGTCCGTATGCGTTTTGCGGCGCAGTGGGATGGTCGGGTGTGAAGGGCTTGTCGCCCTGTCCATCAAAGACATAGTCGGTGGAAATGTGCAGGAACGGAATGTCACGCTCGGCTGCGGTGAGAGCCATGCATTCAGGAGTATTGCCATTCACCTGAAAGGCGTTGAGTTCGTCGCTTTCTGCAGCGTCCACGGCGGTCCAGGCGGCGGCGTTTATGATGGCGTCGGCGTCAGATTCCTTGATGGCGTCGACGCATTGGAAGGGGTTACCGAGATCAGCTTCGTCGCGGCCCAAGTAGGTGGCGTCGGGGGCGAGACGCTGAAGCTCTCGCGCGACCTGGCCGGTCTTGCCGAAGACGAGGAGTTTCATGCCTTGCCAAGCCTTTCGCCCACGCCCTGCCGGTTCAGAAGCGGACGCCACCAGGCCTCGTTGTCGAGATACCATCGGACGGTGCGGCGCAGGCCTTCCTCGACGGTGACCGAGGGGCGCCAGCCCAGTTCGTCGCGGATGCGGGAGGGGTCGATGGCGTAGCGGGCGTCGTGGCCGGGGCGGTCGGTGACGAAGGTGATCTGGTCGCCGTAGGGGGTGGCTTTGGGGGCCATCTCGTCAAGGAGGGCGCAGATGGTGCGGACGAGGTCGATGTTCCGCCGCTCGTTCTCGCCGCCGATGTTGTAGCTGCGGCCGCGGGTGCCCTTTTCGAGGACGAGGAGGAGGGCGTCGGCGTGGTCCTCGACATACAGCCAGTCGCGGATGTTTTCGCCATTGCCGTAGACCGGGATCGGACGCCCGTGGAGCGCGTTCAGGATCGTGACGGGGATCAGCTTTTCGGGGAAGTGGTAGGGGCCGTAGTTGTTCGAGCAGTTGGTGAGGACAACGGGCAGGCCGTAGGTTTCATGCCACGCACGGACCAGGTGATCTGACGCTGCCTTGGAGGCGGAGTAGGGGCTGCGGGGGTCGTAGGGGGTGTGTTCGGTGAACTGACCGTCGGGGCCGAGAGAGCCGAACACCTCATCGGTGGAGATGTGGTGGAAGCGGAAGGTTTCCGGTTTGCCAGCGCGGGTCCAGTGGGTGCGGGCGGCTTCCAAGAGGTTGAAGGTGCCGGTGATGTTCGTCTCGATGAAATCGGCCGGGCCATCGATGGAGCGGTCAACATGGCTTTCTGCGGCGAGGTGCATCACGGCGTCAGGGTTGTGGGTCGCGAAGATGCGGTCCAGCGCGGCGCGGTCGCGGATGTCGGCTTTTTCAAAGCTGTAAAGGTTGGAGCCTGAGACTGAGGCCACGTTCGCCTCGTTCGCGGCATAGGTCATGGCGTCGAGATTGACTACTTCGTGGCCTCGGGTGACGGCGAGGCGGACGACGGCAGAGCCGATGAAACCTGCACCGCCAGTGACGAGGAGCTTCATTCGGTGGCCCCATAGCGAAAGGGGCGGCCGATGTCTGCCAGAAGCGGGGCTTTCGCGTCCTTGTCTGAAAGTGTGGGGGCCGAAGTGCCCCAGTCGATGCCGATGGCCGGGTCGTCCCAGCGGACGGCACCGTCATGATCGGGAGCGTAAAGATCGGTGCATTTGTATTGCACCTCGGTGTCGTCGGTCAGGGTGACGAAGCCGTGCAGGAAGCCCTTTGGGACGAACAGTTGGCGACCATTGTCGGGGGTCAGCTCGACGGCGACCCACTGGCCGTAACTGGGCGACCCGGTGCGGATGTCGACGGCGACATCAAGGATTGCGCCCCGGGTGCAACGAACAAGCTTGTCCTGCGCGCGCGGCGGCGACTGATAGTGCAGCCCTCGGAGCGTCCCTTTGGCGGCGGAGAAGGAGTGGTTGTCCTGCACCCAGGGCAAGTCCAGACCGGCATCGGCCATACGTGCGGCGTTCCAGGTTTCCATGAACCAGCCCCGGGCATCGCCGAAGCGGCGGGGGGTGACGATCAGGACGTCGGGCAATACGGTTGGGTCAATCTGCATAAGGGAACTCGTCAGGACGGATGCGGGAGACTTGCGTCGATATGGCGGATTTTGCAAGCCGGGTCCGGTCGGAAACAGTCAGTTTGCGGGGTTTTGCCGGGTGAGGTCTTCGGCTATCACGGGGCCGAGAGCTTGGGGAGGGACGGGGACATGACCCATCTTTGGGTGCGCGCGGAACAGCGGCCACATGAGGAGCGCGTGGGGATTACGCCCGAAGGTGCTGCGGCGCTGGTGAAGGCGGGGATCCGGGTGACGGTCGAGAAGTCCTCCGTCCGGGCGATTCCGCTTGACGGCTATGTCGCGGCGGGCTGCGAGATCGCGGAGGAGAACCTTTGGCCGAAGGCTCCGGCGGATGCGATCATCTTCGGGCTGAAGGAGCTGCCTGAGGACGGGACACCCCTGACGCACCGACACATCATGTTCGGCCATGCCTACAAGGGGCAACCGGCGGGGCGGGTTCTGTTGCAGCGCTTCAAGGCCGGGGGCGGGACGCTGTATGACCTGGAGTATCTGGTGGGCGAGGATGGCCGCCGCGTCGCGGCCTTTGGCTATTGGGCAGGGTATGCGGGGGCCGCCGTGTCCTTGAAATGCTGGGCGGCGCAAGCGCGTGGCGGGATTGCCGGGCCGGTGCGGAAGGTTCCGTCCAAGGATGTGCTGCTTGCGCAACTTGGCGAGGAATTGGCCGGGTTGGCGCGACCGCGGGCGATCATCATCGGGGCTTTGGGCAGGGTTGGCACGGGGGCGGCGGACCTGTGCACGGCGATGGGTGTCGCGGTGACGAAGTGGGATATGGCCGAGACGGCCTCGGGCGGGCCGTTCCCGGAGGTCTTGCAGCACGAGATCTTCCTGAACTGCATCCTCGCGCGGCCGGGCTGTCCGGTGTTTGTCCCGGCATCGGCCAAGACCGACCCAAGGAAACTGACGGTGATCGGCGATATTGCCTGCGATCCGACTTCAGACTTTTCACCGATCAAGGTCTATGACCGGGCGACGGACTGGGACGCGCCTGCGCTAAGGGTGCATGACAACCCGCCGCTGGATGTGACGGCGATCGACAACCTGCCTTCGCTGATGCCGGTGGAGTCCTCGGAGGATTATGCGGCGCAGCTTTTGCCGTCGCTTCTGACGCTGACAGCGCTGGACCAGGGTGTCTGGGGCCGGGCGAAGGTGGAATTCGACAGGCACGTCGCGGGCGTGTGAGCAAGGGGATCAACCGGCGCTGCAAATTCCTTAAGCAAGGAATTTGTCAAAGATCTTGCTGAAGATTTCTGGGGTCCGGGGACAAAGGGGAGTGAGAACATGACGATCCATTGGTGCGGCACGGGGCTGTCGTCGATTCCGGGGTTGCGGCGGCTGATCGAGGCGGGGCACCCCGTCGTGGTCTGGAACCGCACGGTCGAGAAGGCGCGCGCCGAGGTCGGCGACATTGCGCGGCGCGGCGCTGAAGCCGGGCGACATCGCGGTGTCGATGTTGCCCGCCGACCAGCATGTCGGGATCGCGAAGCTGTGCCTGGAGAAGGGGGCGAACTTCTGCTCCTCCAGCTACATTGCACCGGAGATGCGGGCGCTGGATGAGGCATTCCGCGAGGCCGGGTTGGTGTCGATCAACGAGGTCGGCCTTGACCCCGGCATTGATCACCTGATGGCGCATGACCTTGTGGCGCGCTATCGGGCGTCGAAGGCTTATCACAACGACAACGTCATCAGCTTCACCAGCTATTGCGGCGGGGTGCCGAAGGTGGCGAATGCCTTCCGCTACAAGTTCAGCTGGGCCCCGGCGGGGGTGCTGAAGGCGCTGCGCTCGCCTTCGCGCAGCTTGCGGCATTTTACGGAACTGCGGGTGGCGCGGCCCTGGGATGCGATCAGCCGCTATGACGCGCCGCTGCCGGTGCCGGAAAGCTTTGAGGTTTACCCCAACCGCGACAGCTATCCGTTCATGGAGGAATACCGGTTCGAGCCGCACTGGAAGGTCAAGGACTTCGTCCGTGGGACAATTCGGCTGAACGGTTGGGCCGATGCCTGGGCACCGATTTTCCGCGAGATCGAGGGGCTGGAAGGCAAACCTGTTGAGGCGATCAACGCCGCCCTCGAAACCCGCGCCGCTGCCTTGCTGAAAGACAACTCCTATGCCGAAGGCGAGCCGGACCGGGTGGTGCTGTTCGTGGCGCTGAAAGCCGAACGCGACGGCAAGCCGGTGTTCCACGAGACCTGGGCGATGGATGCCTGGGGCGATGTGCGCGGCACTGCGATGGGGCGGCTGGTGTCGGTGCCGGTGTCATTGGCGATCGAGGCGGTGCTGACCCGTGAGATCCCGGCAGGGGTGCATGGCGCGCCGCATGACCCGAAGCTTCTGGCGCGCTGGCTGGATCAGGTCGGCCACCTGGCGCAGTTCCTGCGGCGGATCGATCACCTGGCCTGAGTGCTGACGGACTGTCATAAGCCTGTGACGTGACAGACGCGCGGCCCTGACCTATCATCCGCGCGATGATCCGGGACTACCGGGCTTTGAGCAGAGGCAGGGCGTGGGCGGCACTGGCAGCACGTCGAAGCGTTTGGACCGGCTGGCCGATCGGCTGGCGGTCTTTGCTGCGCGCCGGGCGCGCGTGGCGGGTGGGTTCGTGTCGCAGCCGGAGCCGCGGTCGATCGGGCTTTACACGCGCGGCAAGCAGCTGGTTCTGGGCAATGTGCTGCTGGCCGGGCATCTGGCCGAAGCGCCGGGCACAAGTCTTTGGGACATTGCCGCGCCGGACCGGGGCTTTGCCGTCGAAGCGCATGGGTTCTGCTGGCTGGATGACCTTGCGGCGCTGGGCACGAAAGAGGCGCAAACCCGGGCGCAGGATTGGACCTGGGGCTGGATTGCGCGGTTCGGTGGTGGGCGGGGGCCCGGCTGGACCCCGGACCTGACCGGACGCCGGATCATCGCTTGGGTGCATCACGCGACGCTTTTGCTGAACGGGCGCGACCGGGCGCAGAGCGAGACCTTCTACCGCTCCCTGTCGCGGCAGGCGGCCTATCTGGCGCGGCGCTGGCGCAGTGCGGCAGAGGGGCTGCCCCGGTTCGAGGCGCTGACGGGTCTGGTCTATGCCGGCATCTCGCTGATCGGGATGGAGGCTCTGGTCGCCCCGGCGACGGCAGCCCTGGCGGCGGCCTGTGAGGCGGACATCGACGCGGAAGGCGGGATTCCGACGCGCAACCCCGAGGAACTTCTGGAAGTGCTGACGCTGCTGACCTGGTCGGCAAGCGCGATGACAGAGGCGAACCTGACGGTGCCTCCGGCAGTTTCGTCGGCGATCATGAGGATTGCCCCGGCGCTGCGGGCCCTGCGTCATGCCGATGGCGATCTGGCGCGGTTTCACGGCGGCGGCAAGGGCGCGGAAGGGCGGCTGGATCAGGCCCTTGCGGCGGCAGGAGTGCGTGCGGGGGCGACCCCTGCCATCGCAATGGGCTATGCCCGGCTGGCGGGGGGTCGAACCTCGGTCATTGTCGACGCCTCGGCCCCGCCGGGGGGGCGGGCGGCCGAAACGGCGCATGCCTCGACCTCGGCTTTCGAGCTGGTCTCGGGTCGTCGGGCACTGGTGGTCAACTGCGGCTCGGGCACTGCCTTCGGGGCGGAGTGGCGGCGGGCGGCGCGGGCGACGGCGTCGCACTCGACACTGGGACTGGACGGGGTGTCGTCCTCACGGCTGGTGGCGAGCGGCGACGCCTTGGGGCATCGGGCGCAGGTGACGTCGTCGCGGCTGACGGTGGGCACCGAAGGTTCGGATCTCTTCATCGCGCATGACGGTTGGCTGCGCAGTCACGGGCTGACCGCGAGCCGCAGCCTGACACTGGCGCATGACGGGCGGCGGTTGTCAGGGGTGGACGCGCTGACCGCGATGACAGCCGAGGCGCGGCGACGGTTCGAGGATGCGATGACCGCGACGGCAATGGAGGGCGGGCGGTTCGCGATCCGGTTTCATCTGCACCCGGATGTCGATGCGGAACTGGATATGGGCGGAGCTGCGGTGTCGCTGGTCCTGCGCAGTGGCGAGATCTGGATCTTCCGTTACACCGGTCCGGCAGACCTGGGGCTGGAACCTTCGGCCTATCTGGAAAAGGGGCGGCTGAAGCCCCGGCCATCGCTGCAGATCGTGCTGCGAAGCGAGGCGCGGGGGTTCGAGACACGGATAGGCTGGACCTTGGCGAAGGCAAAGGATACTCCGCTGGCCATTCGGGACCTGGAGGGGGTGGACCCTTGACGTCCCGACGGGCAAGTGAAGGGTTCCAGCGATGACCAACCTCGTCCCCATCGGCCGCGCGCTGATTTCCGTTTCCGACAAGACCGGACTGCTGGACCTGGCACGGACCCTGGCGGGATACGGGGTCGAGCTGATCTCCACCGGCGGGACCAGCGGAATGTTGCGTGCGGCGGGGCTGGCGGTGCGGGATGTGGCGGAAGTGACCGGTTTCCCCGAGATGATGGATGGGCGGGTCAAGACGCTGCACCCGAACGTCCACGGCGGGCTTCTCGCGCTGCGCGACGATGACGAGCATCTGGTGGCGATGGCCGCGCACGGGATCGAGCCGATCGACCTTCTGATCGTGAACCTTTACCCCTTCGAAGAGACGGTCGCGCGGGGTGCGGATCATGTGACCTGCATCGAGAACATCGACATCGGCGGTCCGGCGATGATCCGGGCGGCGGCGAAGAACCATCGCTTCGTGACGGTCGTGACGGACCCGCTGGACTACGATAGCCTGCTGGCACAGCTGAAAACCCATGACGGGGCCACAACGATGGTCTTTCGTCAGAAGCTGGCGCTGACGGCCTATGCCAAGACCGCGGCCTATGACACGGCGGTCTCGACCTGGCTGGCTGGCGAGATCAAGGAGCCCGTCCCGCGCTATCGCAGCTTTGCGGGCAAGCTGGCGCAGACCCTGCGCTATGGCGAAAACCCGCATCAGGCGGCGGCGTTCTATGTGGACGGCTCGCGTCGGCCCGGCGTGGCGACGGCCCGGCAGTGGCAAGGCAAGGAACTTAGCTACAACAACATCAACGACACCGACGCGGCCTTCGAGCTGGTGGCGGAGTTCGCCGGAGGCGCCCCGGCCTGCGCGATCATCAAGCATGCGAACCCCTGTGGGGTGGCCACGGCGTCGTCGCTGACCGAGGCTTACCTGCGTGCCTATCAATGTGACCAGACCAGCGCTTTTGGTGGGATTGTTGCCTTGAATCAGGTGCTTGACGGGGCCACGGCAGAAGAGATCGTGAAGATCTTCACCGAGGTTGTCATCGCCCCCGACGCGACCGATGAGGCGAAGGCGGTGTTCGCCGGGAAGAAGAACCTGCGACTACTGACGACAGGAGCGCTGCCCGACCCGAAGGCCGGGGGCCTGGCGTTCAAGCAGGTGGCGGGCGGGTTCCTGGTGCAGGACCGGGACGCGGGGCATGTGTCGCCGTCCAACCTGAAAGTGGTAACCAAGCGCGCACCTTCGGATGCCGAGATGCGCGACCTGAAGTTTGCCTGGACGGTGGCAAAGCACGTCAAGTCGAACGCGATCATCTACGTCAAGGACGGGGCGACCGTGGGCGTGGGTGCGGGGCAGATGAGCCGGGTGGACAGCACCCGGATCGCGGCGCGCAAAGCGCTGGACATGGCAGAGGCGCTGGGGCTGGCGGGGCCGCTGACCAAGGGCTCGGTCGTCGCGTCGGATGCGTTCTTTCCCTTCGCCGACGGGCTGATCACGGCGGCGGATGCAGGCGCGACAGCGATCATCCAGCCGGGCGGGTCGATGCGCGACGACGAGGTCATCGCGGCAGCTGACGAACGTGGGCTTGCCATGGTCTTCACCGGCCAGCGCCATTTCCGGCATTGATGATGCGGCGCTTCTGGATCACAGCCGTCGCGGTCTTCGGCATCGACCAGCTGAGCAAGCTTGCGGTCGTGCATGGCTTGGACCTGATCAACCGGAACGAGATCGACGTGCTGCCGCCCTACATAAATTTCCGCATGGCCTGGAACTTCGGCATCAACTTCGGCCTGCTATCTAACAGTGCAGATCCTGCCCGCTGGGGGCTGATCGCGCTGGCGCTGGCAATCTCGGCCTGGGTCGTCTGGTGGATGCGCCGCGAGACCGGCAACTGGAAGGCAGAACTGGCGGGCGGTCTTCTGGTCGGCGGGGCGCTTGGCAACATCATCGACCGAATCGTTTACGGTGCCGTTGCGGACTTCCTGAACATGACTTGCTGCGGAATCGAGAATCCCTACGCCTTCAACGTTGCCGATATTGCGATCTTTGCCGGGGCCCTTGGGCTGGTGATGTTTGCCAAAGGTGACCGTGGCGGATCGGCAAGGGGTGGTAAAGCCAAAGGCAAGGTGCGCTAAACAGGCGTGACGACCGCGCGGCTTTAGGCTAAGACGGGCAAAAGACGGTTCGGAGGCAGGTATGCAGGCACAGAAAGGCAGGGCGGTCATCGCGATTGCGACGATGATCACGCTGGCGGCCTGCGGCGGCAAGGGCGATCCTCAGCTGATGAACCTGCGGTCCGGTCCCGGACCGGACGAATTTGCCATCGTCCCGCCCAAACCACTGGAAATGCCGGAGACTCTGGCTGAACTGCCGGATCCGACGCCCGGTGGCTTCAACCGTTCCGACCCGAACCCGGAGGCAGATGCCGCGATAGCGCTGGGCGGCAAGCCTTCTGCGGCCGGGGGCATCCCGTCAGGGGATTCTGCACTTTACGCCCATGCTGGCCGCTTTGGCGTTGACGGCGGCATCCGCTCGACCCTGGCCTCGGAAGACCTGGAGTGGCGGCGCGACAATAACGGCCGCGTCCTGGAACGGCTGTTCAGCGTGAACGTCTACTACAAGGCCTACCGCAAGCAGCGGCTGGACCAGCAGGCAGAGCTTGCACGGTGGCGGGCGCTGGGGCTTCGCAACCCGTCGGCCCCGCCCCGGAAATCGGGCGAAGAGTAACAAGCGCGTGGCCATGGCTTGATTGTTCACTGGCCGCGCAGCAGTTTCCCGCAAGAGACCTGACCTGGAGACTCCGATGCTCGGACGAATTGGCGCTGGCGTGGCCGCCATCGTGACGCTGGCGCTGCCCGCTGCCGCGGAAGAGCCAGTCACCACCTTCAGCCTGGACAACGGCCTGCAAGTCGTGGTGATCGAGGATCATCGCGCGCCGGTCGTGGTGCAGATGATCTGGTATCGGGTAGGGGCGGCGGATGAACCCCGGGGCCATTCCGGCATCGCGCATTTCCTGGAGCATCTGATGTTCAAGGGCACCGAAAAGGTCGCTCCGAACGCATTTTCCGGCATCGTCGAAGCGCAGGGTGGCGATGCACTGCGTATTTCCAGCGGATCAGCGCCGACCGGCTGGACCTCGTGATGGAGATGGAAGCCGACCGGATGCGCAACCTGCGCCTGACCGAAGACGACGTCGCGACCGAGCGGCAGGTCATTCTGGAGGAACGCGCGCAGCGCACGGACAGCAACCCCGATGCACTGTTGTCCGAACAGATGCGGGCGGCGCAGTTTCAGAACAGCCCCTATGGCATTCCGGTGATCGGCTGGCGGCACGAGATGGCAGCGCTGAGCCGCGAGGATGCGCTGTCCTACTACGAACGCTTCTATGCCCCGAACAATGCGACGCTGATCATTGCCGGCGATGTCGATCCTGTTGCCGTGAAGGCCCTTGCGGAAAAGCATTACGGCCCGCTTGCGCCCTCGGACGGCATCGTCCCGCGGATGCGCCCGCAGGAACCGCCACAGCTGTCGGAACGACGGCTGGATCTGGCGGACGAAAGGGTGTCCGAGCCCTATGTCATGCGGACCTATCTTGCTCCGGAACGTGACCCCGGCGACCAGAAGCAGGCGGCGGCGCTGACCGTTCTGGCCGAGCTTCTGGGCGGCAATGGCCAGACCTCGGTCCTGGCGCGGGCCTTGCAGTTCGACCGGCAGGTGGCGGTCTATTCCTCGGCTTTCTATGACGGGACCAGTATCGACGACGGAACCTTCGGGATTGCCGTGGTGCCTGCGCCCGATGTCAGCCTTGAGACGATCGAAAACGATCTGGATCAGGTGCTGGAGACGTTTCTGGCAGACGGTCCCGACCCTGCGGCACTGGAGCGGATCCGCACGCAGGTCCGCGCGGGCGAAATCTATGCCCGCGACAGTGTCGAGAACCTTGCGCAACGCTATGGCCAGGGTCTTAGCGTGGGGCTAAGCGTTGCGGACATCGAGGGCTGGGACGAGGCGCTGTCCGCGGTGACCGAGGCGGATGTGATGGAAGCCGCCCGAAAAGTGCTGGACCGTCGGAATGCTGTGACCGGCTGGTTGACCCGGCCCGCTGCCGAAGGGGAGGCCCAGCCATGATCCGCACCGTTCTTCTAGCGATGCTGGCGCTGGCGATCCCCGCCCATGCCGAGATTTCGATCCAGGAAGTGACCTCTCCAGGCGGGATCAGGGCCTGGCTGGTCGAAGATCACAACATCCCGTTCGCGGCATTGGAGATCCAGTTCAAGGGTGGCACCTCGCTGGAGGCCCCGGACAAGCGCGGAGTGGTGAACCTGATGACCGCCACGCTGGAAGAAGGCGCCAGCGATCTGGACAGCAAGGGTTTTGCCGAGGCACGGGATGCGCTGGCGGCAAGCTTCAGCTTTGACGCAGGCACGGATTCTGTGGGGGTTTCGGCGAAGTTCCTGACCGAGAACCGGGATCAGGCGATCGACCTTCTGCGCGAGGCGCTGGTGAACCCGCGATTCGATCAGGACGCGGTTACCCGTGTGCGCGAACAGGTGCTGTCGAACCTGCGGTCAAACGAGAAAGACCCGGGGACGATTGCTTCGGAGAAGTTTGACGCCCTAGCCTTCGGGGATCATCCTTACGGGTCCAGCGGAGACGGGACGATCCCGACAGTGATGGCGCTGACCCGGGATGACGTGGTGGCCGCGCACAAGGCCGCGCTCGCGCGGGACCGGGTGTTCGTCGCGGCGTCAGGCGACATCACGGCCGCAGAGCTGGGCGCACTTCTGGACAGGTTGCTTGGCAATCTGCCTGCGACCGGGGCCCCACTGCCGGGACCGGCTCCGTGGCTGTTGCCGGCAGGCGTGACGGTGGTGGATTTCCCGACACCGCAATCCTCGGTGTTCTTCGGCCAGAAGGGCATTCCGCGCGACGATCCGGATTTCTTCCCGGCTTTCATTCTGAACGAGGTGATCGGCGGCGGGCGGTTCACGGCCCGGCTGATGACCGAGGTGCGCGAAAAGCGGGGCCTGACCTACGGGATCGGGACCTACCTCGTGAATATGGATCAGGCCGACATGATCCTTGGTCAGTTTTCGGCCTCGAACGACAAGGTGGCCGAGGCGATCAAGGTGGTGCAGGCGGAATGGGGCCGGATCGTCAGCGACGGGGTCGCGCCGGAAGAGCTTGAAGCGACGAAGACCTATCTGACCGGGTCCTACCCCTTGCGGTTCGACGGAAATGGACCCATCGCCAGCATTCTGGTCGGGATGCAGATGGACGGGTTGCCGATGGACTATGTCACGACGCGGAATGCGAAGATCGAGGCGGTGACAATGGACGATATCCGGCGCGTCGCGGCCCGGCTGTTCAAGCCAGAAGCGCTGCACTTCGTCGTGGTCGGCCAACCCCAGGGGATGTGAGGAGGGGCGCTTGGAAAACCGTCAAACAAGCCCCTTTCGCCGGTCTGACCCTTCGTCTACCTATTCGACATGCGCTGGACGATCCCAAACTCGCTGACCGTGCTTCGTCTGTTCGCCGCCCCGGGCGTGGCGATCCTGTTTCTCTACTTCCATCGCCCCTGGGCCGACTGGCTGGCGCTGACCCTGTTCGTCGGCGCTGCGTTGACCGATTGGTTCGACGGCTATCTGGCCCGGCTGTGGAAACAGGAGTCCAAGTTCGGGGCAATGATGGATCCGATTGCCGACAAGGCAATGGTCGTGATCGCGATCATGGTCATCACCGGCTACAACGGGATGAACCCCTGGCTGATCCTGCCTGCGACACTGATCCTGTTCCGCGAGGTTTTCGTGGGGGGCTTGCGGGAATACCTCGGCCAGAAAAGCGGGTTACTGAAGGTCACAAAGCTGGCCAAGTGGAAGACGACGGCGCAGATGATCGCCATCGCGGTGCTTTTTCTTGGCACGGGCCTGGATTATCTGAATGCCCTCGCCCTTGACGGGATGACGCCAGAACAGCACGTGGCTGCCGTCTCGGCTGGCAAGGCGGAGGTGATCCGCACTTGCGGCAACCGGGATTGCGCATCTTACGCGAACCTTGTGGGGATCTGGCTGTTGTGGGTAGCGGCCCTGCTGACGGTGGTTACGGGCTGGGAATACTTCGTCAAGTCGCTGCCATTCTTGCGGGAAGACAAGTGATCGACGTTCTGTATTTCGCCTGGGTCCGGGAGCGGATCGGGCTGCCGCGCGAGCGGCTGGAAACCGGGGCTGCCACGGTGGCCGATCTGGTCGATGAATTGCGGGCCCGGGAAGAGCGATATGCGGCGGCTTTCTCCGATCTCACCTCGCTGCGGGTGGCGCTGGATCAGGAGCTGGCCTCGTTCGATGCACCGCTCGCGGGGGTGAGGGAGGTTGCCTTCTTCCCGCCGATGACGGGCGGCTGAGATGCGCGTCGCAGTCCAGTCCGCCCCGTTCGATGTGGGGACCGAGGTATCGACCTTCACGGCGGGGGTTCGCGGGGCGGGAGCGGTGGTCAGCTTCACTGGACTGGTTCGGGACGAGGCGGGCACGCTGTCCGGGATGGAGATCGAGCACTACCCGGGCATGACCGAGAAGGCGATTTTCGGGATCGTGGGGGAAGCGGTGTCTCGCTGGTCGCTGGTCGATGCGCTGGTGATCCACCGGTACGGGAAGCTGGGGCCGGGCGAGGCGATCATGATGGTCGCGACCGCGGCACCCCACCGGGGGGATGCTTTCGCGGCGGCGGAGTTTCTGATGGACTACCTTAAATCGCGGGCTCCGTTCTGGAAGAAGGAGCTGGGGGCCGGGGGCGAGGCCTGGGTGGCGGCGAAGGACGCCGACGAGGACGCGCTGAAGCGGTGGTAGCTGCCCACGCGTGGGCAGGGATTCGGGCTTCTTGGAATCAAGGGCTTACCTGTGGGCGTTCAGCTTTTGTTAAGCGTTGCTCCCCCTCTCCCTGGCCCTCTCCCGCGGGGGGAGAGGGGACGCCTGGGTCAACCCGCCGCGCCCTTTTTCCCGAAGCGGGACTCCCATGTCGGTTGCAGGTCCAGGGGTTCCGAGCGCGCGAGGTAGATCGCGCGGGCGATGGCGCGGGCGAGGCAGGTCGCGGCGGCATGGCCGAGCTGAAAGGGGTCGGTCAGGGGGTCGTGTAGCGGCCTGTCGCCGGTGACGACGCTGAAGACAAGGTCCCCGTCCAGCGGTGTGTGCGAGGGGACCAGCGCCCGGGCCATGCCGTCATGGGCGGCCACGGCCATGCGGTGCGCCTGGGCCTTTGTCAGGGTCGCGTCGGTGGCGACGATGGCGATGGTCGTCGCCTCACCCAGCCGCTTGCGCGGAAGGGGGGCGTCCTGCGGGGTCATAGGGGCGGGGCCGAGGCCGCCGAATTCCTGGCCTTCCTCCCACGGGGCGGCCCAGAAGTGGGCGGTTTCGCCCACGGTGGCCTGGCCGAGGGCGTTGACGACGACCAGCGCGCCGACCGTCAGGCCGGAGGGCAGGATGCAGGATGCCGATCCGAGGCCGCCCTTGAGGGTGCCGGTCATCGCGCCGAAACCCGCGCCTGCGGTGCCGAGGGTGAAATCGCGGGTAGCGGCGTCGAAGGCGTGGCGCCCGAGAGCGGCATAGGGACTTTCAGACCAACCCTTGTCGCCCCCGTTCAGTAGGTCGAAGACGATGGCACCGGGCACGATGGGGACACGGACCGGGCCGACGGCGAAGCCCCGGTCGGCCTCGCGGAGGCCCTGCATCACCCCGGTTCCGGCGTCGAGCCCGAAGGCGGAACCGCCGGAAAGGAAGATCGCGTCGATGTCCTGCACCATGCGATCGGGGGCGAGGAGGTCGGTTTCCCGCGTGCCGGGGGAGCCGCCCATGACGTGAACCGCTGCCACGAAGGGCCGGTCGGCCGTGAGGACAGTGACGCCCGAGCGGAGATGCGGGTCATCGGCGTTGCCGACGCGGAGGCCGGGGACGTCGGTGATGAGATTGAGGGGACCGGGGCGCGTCATGTCAGGATGGGGCCAGAACTCTGCCAAGAGTTTTGCAACTTCCTTCGAAGGCAGTTGGCGCAGGGGGATGGGCACGCATCAGATGTGGACCTTGACCGCGGCGGTGGCGGGGTCGCCGGTGTTGGGCGTGCCCGCAGGCTCGATCAGAAGAAGATGTGTCTCGACCGTCGCACGGGGGCGGTGCTGCATGCCTTTCGGGACAACGAAGACCTCACCGGGCTTCAGTGTGACTGCGCCATCGGGGAGGTCGATGATCAGCTCGCCACTCAAAACCATGAAGAAATCGTCGGTGTCGGGATGGTTGTGCCAGGTAAACTCGCCCAGAAGCTTGACCACCATCAGGTCATGGCCGTTGAAGCTGCCGACGATGCGGGGTGACCAGTGCGCGGTGAATGTGGAGAGTTTTTCGGCGAGATTGATGGGGTGCATCGGTGGGCCTCCTGCAGGGTGGCAGGATAGGCCGGTCGGTGGCGATAGTGCAAACAGGATGCGGGGTGCCCCTCGTTCGACTTCGCCTGGTCGTCGCGAGGGGACAGCGACGCGTGGCGAAGTCGACGAGGAGCGTTGGGGAGGTCAGAAGTCGAAGATGTCGCTGAGGAAACTTTCCTTGCGCTTCTTCTTGTGACCGTAGCGGTAATCTTCGTCGTCATCGTCCCGGCGACGGCGGTCGTCTTCGCGGTAACCTTGGGGCGCCCGAGGCTCGGGCTGGTAGACGGGGGCCGCAGGGGGGGCTGCGTGCTGCTGCAGGGCCTGCTGCGGGGTTGGTGCGGGGGCGGCGGCAGACCCACCGAGCGAACGATCAATGATCTTGTCCAGCTCGCCACGGTCCAGCCAGACGCCACGGCATTTCGGGCAATAGTCGATTTCGACCCCGCCACGGTCTGCCATCACCAGGGTTTCGTTGTCGACCGGACAGCGCATCTTCGTCTCCATTTCCATGTTCACCGAGTTTAGATGGGGTCGCAAACCGGCCTCGCAAGGGTCGAAAACGCGCTTGCGCGAATTGTCGCGAAAGCGCATTCAAGGGAGGAGCCGTGGCGATGGCGTCGCCACAGGGGTTTTGCCCCGACGCTTGCGGGAAACCCCGTTACCGTCCTGTACGCCGGGACCTTTCGGGGTCCTGCGGCATGTCCCAGACCCCCGGATATGAGGTCTGGAAATGTCGTTGAACCGTCCCGAGATGTACCGCTTTCACAATGGCGGCAAGAAGGACACGCTGCCCTTCGCCGATCAGGAGTATCATGACCGGCTGGAAGGTCTGCGCGAGATCATGGAACTGCATGATCTGGACGCGGTCGTGCTGACGAGCATGCACAACGTCGCCTATTATTCGGGGTTCCTGTATTGCAGTTTCGGGCGGCCCTATGCCTGCGTCGTGACCAAGACCGAGTGCGTGACGATTTCTGCGGGGATTGATGCGGGCCAGCCGTGGCGCCGGTCGATTGGCGACAACATCACCTACACCGACTGGGCGCGCGACAACA
This sequence comes from Paracoccaceae bacterium, assembly GCA_009773055.1. Lineage (GTDB taxonomy): Bacteria > Pseudomonadota > Alphaproteobacteria > Rhodobacterales > Rhodobacteraceae > Tabrizicola. The sequence continues at coordinate 39,390 of WOUW01000002.1, read as the reverse complement.
TGTGGCGGGCGGTGGCCTCGGTCACCGGGGTTGGCAAGGCGGTGGGCTGCGAGGCCGACCATCTGACGATGGAGCGGGCCGAGAAGTTCAACACCTTCCTGAAACCGAAGCGCGGGATGGATATTGCGCCCGCGACGATGCACCAGCGGATGACGAAGTCGTCGGCAGAGATTGCGCTGATCAAGCACGGGGCCAACGTGGCCGACGTCGGCGGCTATGCGATCCGCGAGGCGATTGCGGTCGGAGCGACCGAGCTTGAGGTCAGCATTGCGGGGCGGGACGCGATGGAGCGGGAGATTGCCAAGCGGTTCCCGGATGCGGAGTATCGCGACACCTGGGTCTGGTTCCAGTCGGGGATCAACACCGATGGCGCGCACAACCCGGTGACGAACCGCAAGCTGAAGCATGGGGATATCCTGAGCCTCAACTGCTTTCCGATGATCTCGGGCTATTACACCGCGCTGGAGCGGACGCTGTTCGTGGGCGAGGTGGATGATGCTTCGATGCGGGTCTGGCAGACCAACATCGACAGCCATGAATTCGGCATGAAGCTTTTGAAGCCCGGCGCGTCCTGTGCCGAGATCACCATGAAGATCAACGAGTTCCTGGCGGAGCGGCAGATGCTGCAATACCGGACGTTCGGCTATGGCCACTCGTTCGGCATCCTGTCGCACTACTATGGCCGCGAGGCGGCGCTGGAGCTGCGCGAGGATATCGACACGGTGCTGGAGCCGGGGATGGTGATCAGCATGGAGCCGATGCTGACGATCCCGGAAGGGATGCCGGGCGCGGGAGGCTACCGGGAACACGACATCTTCGTCGTGACCGAGGACGAGCCGGAGGACATCACGCATTACCCTTATGGGCCTGCGTTCAACGTGGTCGGGTAAGGGTTTGGGCCGGGGGATGACCCCGGCCCGAATTCGTCAGGCGCGTTTGATCAGGCGGATCAGGAAGAGCAGGATCACGGCGCCGATGGTGGCCGAGATGATCGCACCGGCGATGCCGCCGCCAAGGCTGATACCCGCATAGGGAAACAGCAGGCTGCCGATGAAAGCGCCTACGATGCCGACGACGATGTTGCCGAGGAGGCCGTAGCCGTAGCCCTTGACGATAAGGCCGGCAAGCCAGCCCGCGATGGCGCCGATAATCAACGTGATGAGAAGTGCTTCAATGCCCATTGGGGTCCCCTTTATGCCGCTTCTGACTGGAGCGGTATCTGACAACGCGCGGAATTCCGCCGGGTTCCCTGGACGGAACCTGTAACGCGAATGATACGTTTTCGTCATGCCGCTGTCATCGGAGCTTGCGATGCGTCGCGCGACTTTCCCCTGAACGAGGAGTTCCGCCATGCTTTCCAAGACCCTTGGTCTGACTTCTGTCCTTGCAATTGCCGCCGCCGCGCCTGCGCTGGCCGAGCCGGTGTTCAACCGTGTCGCGTCGTTTGCGACTCCGGGCAACATGGCCGAGGGTGAAGATCCGGCGCGAGAGACGAGTGCCGAAATCATCAGCGCTTCGGAAGACGGCATGGTGCTGGTCTATACCGATAGCCCGCTGGGCGTGGTCGGGTTGGTGGATGTCACCGATCCCAAGGCGCCCAAGCCGATGGGCAATATCGACGTGGGTGGCGAGCCGACGACGGCGGTGTTCGTGGGCGGGATGATCCTTGCCGGGGTGAACACGTCGGAAAGCTTCACTGCTCCGTCGGGCAAGGTGGTGACGGTCGATCCCGCGACCAAGGCGGTCGTTGCCGAGTGCGACATCGGCGGGCAACCGGATTCGGTGGCCAAGGCCAAGGACGGGTCGTTCCTGGCCATCGCGGTCGAGAATGAGCGCGACGAAGAGGTGAACGACGGGGCCATACCGCAGATGCCCGCAGGCTATGTGGTGAAGCTGCCGATCAAGGATGGGGCGGTGGACTGCGGCGGGCTGCAGAAGATCGAGCTTCTGGGTCTGGCCGCAGTGGCAGGCGATGACCCCGAGCCGGAATATGTGGATGTGAACGAGGCAGGCGAGATTGTCGTCACGCTGCAGGAAAACAACCACATCGCCGTCATCGGGGCTGATGGCGCGATTACCAGCCACTTCAGCGCGGGTGCGGTGGACCTGGAAGGCATCGACACCAAGAAGGACGGTCGGCTGGATTTCACCGGCAAGATGGAAGGCGTCCTGCGGGAGCCTGACGCAGTGAAGTGGATCGACGCCGACCACTTCGTGACGGCGAACGAGGGCGACTACAAGGGCGGATCGCGCGGCTTTACGGTCTGGAAGAAGGACGGCACGGTCGTTTACGATTCGGGCGCGAGCCTTGAGCGCGAAGTTGCGGCGCTGGGCCATTACCCGGACTTCCGCAACAAGAAGGGTGCGGAATTTGAATCGGTCGAAGTTGCGACTTTTGATGGCGTGCGGCACCTTTTCGTCGCCTCCGAGCGCGGTTCGCTGGTTGCGGTCTATGATCTGACCGATCCGGCCAACCCGGTGCTGAAACAGATGCTGCCTTCGGGCATCAGTCCCGAAGGTCTGATCGCGATCCCGTCACGGAACCTGCTGGCGACCGCGAACGAGGTTGACCTGCGGGCCGACGGCCTCGCTCCGGCGCATGTGATGGTCTACGAGCGGGCCGAGGGCACGGCCGCCTATCCGACGATCACCAGCGCGGGGTCCGATCCGCTGATCGGCTGGGTGGCGCTGTCCGCACTGACCGCTGATCCGGCGACGGCGGGCAAGCTTTATGCCGCGAACGATTCGGTCCTGTCGGGTGCGCCGACGATCTACACCGTCGATGCCACCCAGACCCCGGCAAAGATCACCTCGGCCCTGACGGTCACGCGCGGCGGCAACCCCGCGCAGCTGATGGACATCGAGGGCTTGGCTCTGGACGGCGAGGGCGGCTTCTGGATCGCCACCGAAGGCCGCAGCGACCGGATGATCCCGCATGGTCTGGTTCAGGTGAACGACAAGGGCGAGATCGTGAAAGAAGTCGGCCTGCCGCCCGAACTGGCCGCCAACGAGGTCCGCTTCGGATTTGAAGGCGTGACCAAGGTTGGCGACATGCTGTGGGTCGCGGTGCAGCGCGAATGGAAGGACGATCCGAAGGGCATGGTCAAGCTTCTGGCCTATGACCTGAAGGAAGGCACCTGGGGCGCGGTTCACTACCCGCTGGAAGCCCCGGCGGACGGCGCATGGATGGGCCTGTCGGAAATCACCGCGCAGGGCGACTGGGTCTACATCGTCGAGCGCGACAACCAGATTGCCGACAAGGCCGTCGTCAAGCGGCTTTACCGGGTCAAGGCCGCCGACATGACCCCAGCCAAGCTGGGCGAGACCCTGCCGGTTGTTGCCAAGGAGCTGGTGCACGACTTCCTGCCCGACCTGAAGGCAAAGAACGGCTATGTCGTGGACAAGATCGAGGGCTTTACCATCGACGCCGCCGGAACCGGGTGGGCCGTGACTGACAACGACGGCGTCGATGACAGCAGTGGCGAGACCTATTTCTGGTCGATCGGCACCGTGAACTGACCTTATCGAACGCTTGCCCCGGAATCGGACCCGAATCCGGTTTCGGGGCAGCTGTTGCCGCGAAGATTCGGATTTTCCTGCGAATTTAGGCTTGACGCAGACCCCGGCGCATGGCCGAAGCTTGGGTTAGCTGCCCTTAACCCCGAGTCTGCCAAATTGACCCATTCCCTTGCCCGGATCCTTGCGATCCTTGCCCTTCCCATGCTTGCGGCCTGCGCAGGTGCCCCGACGACAAAGACGCCGGCGGTCATGCCTGGGTATGAAAGCGTTCAGGACGGTGCGTTCTTCATTGAAGCGGTGCCGGGGCAACACCTTTATGAAGGCAACCGCCGGACCGAGGTCAGCTATGCGGGCGGCGAGGCTCCGGGCACGGTGGTTGTCGATACCTTTGCACGCAAGTTGTATCTGGTGGGCGAAGGCGGGACCGCAACGCGCTATCCGATTGCAGTGGGACGCGAGGGGCTGTCTTTCCGGGGCAATGGCGTGATCGGGCGCAAGGCAGAATGGCCGTCGTGGCAGCCGACCGCCAACATGGTCCGCACGCGGCCTGACCTTTATGCTGCTTATGCCGGTGGCCTGCCGGGTGGGTTGGAGAACCCGCTGGGTGCTCGGGCGCTGTATCTGTATCGCGGTGGGCGGGACACGATGTTCCGGATCCATGGCACGGCGGACAATGCCTCGATCGGACATGCGACCAGCGCGGGCTGCATCCGGCTGTTCAACCAGGACGCGATCGACCTTTACAACAAGGTGCCGACAGGAACACGAGTGAAGGTGCGCAGCGAGGCGGAAAGCGTGGCCATGGAAGGCCAACAGATGCTGAATGCCTTCGGTCATATGGTTCCTGCGACCGCGGAGAACGAGGCCCAGAGGGAGAAGGACCTGGCTGCCATTGCCAAGCAAGATGCAAAGAACCAGGCCGCTGCCGAAAGGGCCCAGAAAAAGCGGATGGCCGCCTGCGCACGCCGGGGCATTCCGGACGCAGAATGCGCCCTCGGAGAAAGCTCTGGGGCTGTAACGGTGGGCACGTCTGACGCCGGTTAAAGCCGGATGACGTAGTCCTTGAGGGTGGTCTGCACGACCTCCCACGTCCCTTCAAAGCCCGGGCGAATGATCAGGCTGTCGCCGGCGTGCAGTTGGGTGACGCTGCCGTCCGCTCCGGTCAGGAGAGAGTAGCCCGACAGGATGCGGAAATACTCCCATTCCGAATAGCTGACGCGCCACTTGCCGGGGGTGGATTGCCAGAGCCCGGCGTAAAGCCCGTCGCGGTCTTCGAGGTTCCAGGTGCTGTGCACCGGATCGCCCGAGATCACCTTGGCCGGATCGGGGCGGGTGATGTCGGGGGCGGTGCCGTCGCGGCTGACGCGCTGGATGAGGGGCATTGAGGTCTCCTTTCGCGGCATTCAGGGCGATGGGGCGGCAAGGGTCAACCCCGGGGCTTTGGGGTCGGCGGTGCTGCGCTGCGGCGCAAATCTGTTGCGATGGGGGTGCGGTTGTGCCCATATGGCGGGCAGAATGCGAAAAGCGGAGGCCCTGAGATGAGCGCGACTTCCCCCGTCCGGCCTGTGCTTCCCCCCGATATTCGCGCCCGCAAAGGCGGTGAGCCGCTGGTCGTGCTGACCGCCTATTCGACCCCCGTGGCCCGGCTGGTCGACGCGCATTGCGACGTCGTTCTGGTCGGGGATTCGGTCGGGATGGTGATCCACGGCTTGCCGTCCACGCTGGGCGTCACGATGGAGATGATGATCCTGCACGGTCGCGCGGTGGTGCGGGGGGCGCAGAAAGCGATGCCGGTGATCGACATGCCGTTCGGGTCCTACGAGGAGGGGCCGCAGCAGGCGTTTCGCAACGCGAGCCGGTTGATGGCCGAGACGGCTGCCCCAGCGGTAAAGCTGGAGGGCGGGGTTCACATGGCGGAGACGATCGCGTTTCTGACCGCGCGAGGGGTGCCGGTGATGGCGCATGTGGGCTTGACGCCGCAGTCGGTGAACACGCTTGGCGGCTACAAGGTGGTGGGCCGGGCCGAGGAGGCCGAGAAGGTGATGGCGGATGCCCGCGCGGTGGAGGCGGCGGGGGCGTTCTCGGTCGTGCTGGAGAAGGTGCCGGAGGGGCTGGCGGGGCGGATCACGCAGGCGCTGGCGATCCCGACGATTGGCATCGGGGCCGGGGTGGATTGCGACGGGCAGGTGCTGGTGGTGGATGACATGCTGGGGCTGTTCACCGACTTCCGGCCCAAGTTCGTGAAGCGCTATGCCGAACTGGGAAAGGCGGCGGATGAGGCGATTGCAGCTTATGCCGCGGATGTCCGCAGCCGTGCGTTTCCCGCGGCGGAGCATTCGTTTCCCGATGTTGTTCCGGTGAAGAAATGATCCTGCGGACAGTGGCCGACCTGAGGGCGCTTGCGCGGGAGTGGCGGGCGAAGGGCGAAGTGATCGGCGTGGTCCCGACGATGGGCGCGCTGCACGACGGGCACCTGTCGCTGGCGCGGCGGGCAAGGGGTGAATGCGACCGGGTGATCACGACGATCTTCGTGAACCCCAAGCAGTTCAACAACCCCGAGGACCTGAAGAAATACCCTCGCAGCGAAGAGGCGGACGCGGCGCTTCTGGCGACGGTGCCGGTTGACGCGATCTTTGCGCCCCCGGTGGAGGAGGTCTACCCTGACGGCTTTATCACCAATGTGACGATGCAAGGTGTGGCGCAGCCGCTGGAAGGCTACATGCGGCCCGGTCACTTCGACGGGGTGGCGACGGTGGTGACCAAACTTTTCGGCATGACTTTGGCCGACAAGGGCTATTTCGGCCAGAAGGACTGGCAGCAGTTGCAGGTCGTGCTGCGGCTGGTCCGGGATCTGAATGTGCCGGTCGACGTGGTGGGCTGCGAGACGATACGCGAGGCGGATGGGTTGGCGATGTCGTCGCGCAACGTGCGGCTGACGGCAGCGGGACGGGCGAAGGCTCCGGTGCTTTATGCAGCGATAACTCGTGCGGCGCAGGATATCCGCGTGGGCCATGCCGACCGGATGGCGATCCGCGAGGCGGCGGAGACCATGCGCGAGGCCGGCTTCGAGCGGGTGGAGTATATCGAACTGCGCGACGCCGAGACGCTGATGCCCTCGGACGACCCGCGCCGCCCGCGCCGGATGCTGGCGGCGGCCTGGGTCGACGGCGTGCGGCTGATCGACAACATCCCGGTGTGACGGGCGGTTTTCAGGCGGAGCGCTGCCGCGCGAGGCTTTGGTCTCGTCGTCGCGCTTGCGCGCTCCTCCTCGGTTGATGGGGGTTTCACCCCCAAACCCCGAGAGTATTTGGGAAAAGAGCAAATGCAGGGTGCGGGGATTCCGCGCTTGGCGGATAGGCCTAGTTGTTGCAAGACTTGTGCCGTTGAGAGTGCCGAAAAACCGGCACCGGGATGATGTAATTCGCTGTTACATCACTATGTGATGCAAACGAAGTTCAACGGAGGGTCGGATGGCCGATTTCGAGACGCAGATCAAGGAAAGCCAGGCTCAGGTCGCCGAGGCGCAGGCGAAGATTTCAGCGATCACCAGCCGGATCGAGGAAGCCCGGTCGAAGCTGGACCAGGGCGTCACGCTGGACGTGGAAAACGCCACGCTCGAGGATGTGAACAAGCACACCGACCTGATGAACGCCAACATCGCCGAGCTGATCATGGGGCTGGACGATGTGACGGCGGGCTTTTCGGCGGAGTTTGCCGAGATGCGGTCGAAGACCGGGATGGAGTCGTTCATTGGCATCTTCTCGTCCGCCAAGGCCGAGTCGATGCGGCAGGAGCGGATGCGCGCGGCCACGGTCGATGACAAGCTGCAGGACCTGATCTCGAAATCGGACGTGATCGTGAGGCTGTTGCAGGGGCAGCTGGACCTTCTGAACGTGCAGAAGACGCGAGTGGAGGGGAACCTCGCCTCGACCCTGACGGAACGCGAGGAGACGGTGGGCGCGCTGGAGGCGGTGCGGCGCGAGATCGCGGGGATGGACCCGAAGATCATCGAGCTGGAGAACAAGATCGCGGTCGAGCAGGACGCGGCGGCGCGGACCAAGCTGGAGACGGAACTGGCGACCCTGAACGCGCAATACAACGCGCTGGTACAGGATGAACAGGTGAAGCTGGCGAAATCGCAGACGCTGGAGCGCTATATCGAGAAGGGCAAGACCTGGGTCGACAGCCTGCAGAACCAGGCGGCGACGCAACTGGTGCTGATCAACAAGCTGCAGACGGACACCAAGCAGCGGGTGGTGCTGTATGACGCGCTGACCTCGTCCTTGAAGACCGCCCAGCAGCAGGACGTGGCGCACCGGATCAACGAGATCGGGGTCAAGACCGACCAGGAAGCCCAGACCGCGATGGCGGCGATAGGTGCTGCGACCAACGACAAGATGGCCGACATGCTGGAAGCGCATGAGGGGCATATGGTGTTCGCAAGGGCGATCCTGGAGCAGAAGGCGAAGGCGGATGAGCGCTTTGCCCGCCGGTTCGCGGCGATTGTCGAGAAGCATGACAAGAACGCGTATGGGGAATAAGTGACAAACGAGGTCAAGGACCAGCTCGTCCAAGACCATGCCGAGCTTTACGACACGCTCGTCGCGCGCCGCTACTTTTCCAAGTTCGTCCGGATCACCGGACATCTGGGCCGGGTGGCGGCGGAAGTTGAGGCGGAGGGGCGGCTGACGCGGACCGAGGCTCGGGTGTTGGGGAAATACCTGACGGCGGTTGCGGGGACGTTTCGGGCGCTGTCGCACAAGTACCTGATGACCGGGCGAGGGGAGACGGCCCCGCGGCTGACCATCGACCGGCATGAGAGCGGGTTTCCGGTGGCGCAGGAACTGATGACCATGGCGGTCGATGCGCAGCAGGCCGAGAAGCATCTGGCCGGGATGCCCTCGGAAGCCGAGCTGAAGGACCGGATGGTGCGGCAGATCGTGGGGGACTTGACGATCCCCACGGCGCTGCAGTTCGCGCTGTCGCAGCGGTATTACTATGAGGCGCTGCTGGCCGGGGGGATCTTCTGGGCAAGGAACGACCCCGACGCGCAGTGGATCGAAGACGTCAGCAATTCTGGGAGCGAGCGGCGGCATTTTCTGGTGCATTGGGCGGTCTGGGACACTCAGGTCAACCTGCCGGTGGTGCACCTGATGGACCTGGAGGATGCCGGGAAGAAGCCGTTGCCGAATGACGCCTACCGCTGGCCTGAGGCGCAGGCGGCGCTGATGGCGCAGTCGGTGGGGGGTCTCAAGCTTTTGACGATTGCCATGGGGTTCGACAAGGATTTCCCGGACCTGCACCCGAAACGGCTGCGGCGGATCATCCTGGGGCCGATGTATTCGGCGAGCTTCACGCTGCAGTCGGGGCCGATCTCGAAGGTGCTGGAAGGCGCGAAGGCCCCGGAGGGCGAGGACTGGGCGCTGGTCTGGACGGTGGAGGATCTGATCTCGGACCGTGAGGAAGAGGTGAAGGACGGGTGGTTCTCCAGCGTCTTGCGGCAGGTCTACAAGCTGGACCCGGTGGCGGGGGCGGAGCTGGGGGCTACGCGGCAGGACCGGATGATCATCCTGCCTGAGAAGCCCTACCAGGTGCTGGTCGAGCAGAACCCCAAGGGGTTGCAGGGGCTGCGGAAGTTCGTCGTGGGGGCCGGAGGGCGGTTGATTCCGACGTTGTGAGCTTTGCAGGCGTCCGGGGCGCTGCCCCGGGCCCCGGGATATTTGCGAACAGAAGAAAGGGCTTGGCCGATGAGCACGCGCGACACGATGGAGCTGAAGGAAGAGACGATCCGGGCGCAGTATGAGGCGGCGCTCGGGATGGTTCTGGGCTTCGATCATGCGCCGCGGCTGGCGAAGGCTTTGGTGCAGGCTCAGGTAGCGGAGCGGTCGCCGGGGATCGGGACGCGGCCGACGTTCCGGTCGACGGTGCCGGGGATGGCAACGCGGTCGACGGCGCGGCCGGGTGGCGTGCGGCTGGCGGAGCGGGTGGAAGGTCTTGGCGACGGGCTGGTGACCCCGGTGCAGGCAGCGGTGCTGAATGCCTTGCGGCGTGGCTTGGCGATTGCTTTGGCGATGGGGGAGACGTTTTCGGCGCAGTCGGGGCTGGCCGAGTTGAAGAAGGCGAACCTGGAGGGCCGGGTGCCGGAGCCGAAGCGGGGCGAGTTCGGGGAGCTTCTGCAGGGCGAGGCGCTGGTGGTTTTGTTCACCTTTGCCAATGCCTTGGCCTACCTGATTGCGCCGCATGTAGGGCCGGGGACGGTGGAGCTGGGGGAGGTGGAGGAGGTCCTGACCGACAATGCTCCGCTGGCCCTGCAGGGCGCGCTCTGGGAGCTGGATCAGGACATCGGCGCGCTGGCGACGGATGATGTGAAGCTGGTGGCGGTGGTGTCAGCCTTTGCCGAGGCGCTGATGAAGAAGGTGCAGATCCGGGCGGAGAATGGCGCTCGGGTGTCGGTCTTCACGGGGGCCTCGTGGAAGGTGGAGGCCGACGGGCTGACCATCGCGGGGTTCAAGCCGGCCAAGGCGGCGAAGGGCGGCATGATCGCCATGGCCTTCAAGAAGCCGCATGAGGTGGTGGGGAACCACATCGCCAAGTATCAAAGCCTTAGGCTGTCGAAGATGCTGATGGCCTATGATTTCGAGCGGCGGCTGAATCCGTTTGCGGAATTGGGCGGGTTCATCTTCACCTTCATGGGGGACGGCAAGCCCGGCACGGGGAAGACCACGCTGATCCAGATGATGGCGGGATTGCTCAACGATTACTGCAAGGTGGCGGGGTATCCGTTCCGGTATCAGAACTTCTCCATCGACCAGATCGACAGCTATCAGGGCAAGTCGGGGCAGAACGCGAAGGCGTTCATCGATGCGGTGCTGGACCCCTCGGTCATCGGCTTCGGGACCATCGACGACATCGACCAGGTGGCGGGCAAGCGGGGGGACCGGCAGTCGTCGGCGGGTCAGCAGGAGGTGACGGCGGTCTTCATGCAGGCCTTCGCAGGTGCGGGGACGGTGGTGCGGGGGAACTGCACTTTTGGAATGTTCTCGAACTACCCGGAGAATGTGGACGACGCCCTGCGGCAGCGGGCCGGGGCGCGGTTTCTGGTCGACGGGCCGCAAAGCCGGGAGGATTACATCGACATCCTCTCGCTGCTGTTGGGCAAGAACCACGCGATCCCGGTGGGGGACCATGAGTTGTTCGCGGCGCAGGAGATCAAGAAGGCCGTTACCGCCAGCTTCGAGGGGTATTCGAAGCCGCATGAGGAGGGGTTGCTGAAGGTCTGGGACAAGGTCCAAGGTGAGATCGGCAAGCTGGATACGCTGGCCAAAATGGGGGCGTATCTGAAGGCGATCCAGCAGGCGGATGAGCGGTTCACGGGGCGGGCGATCAAGAACATCACCGATGCGGTGAAGGTTCGGGCGATGGACTTTGAACTGCCGGACGCGTGGATGGAGGAGCCGGACCTCTTCCTCTTCAGGCCCTATGACGAGAAGCTGGCGATGATCCGGGGGCTGATGACGCCGATCTCGGTCGAGATGGTGATCCAGGAGATCAACCGCTACGCCGATTCCGAGTTCCGCTATGCCGACAAGTCGGACGAGGTGGCGATTGCCGCGATGGTGCGCGACTTTGGCCGGACGGAAGAGGCGAAGCGGCGGTATCTGGAGGGGAAGGGGTGATGGGACACGAGCCGGGATGGGACGCTAAAGCAATCGCGCGGATTGCCAAGGCGAAGTACGGCGGCACGACCCAAATGTTTGAAGCCCATGGTTGGCCGGAGCGCGGTTCCAAAATGATGATCGCGCAGCAGCGGCTGGTGAAGGAGCACTACGGCTCGGTTGCCAATTTCGTGAAGTATCACGAAGGCAAGGAATAGCCGCAATGACCAACGCCCTGACCCTCGACCTGTGGAACTCCATCCTGCCGCTGGCGGGGTTGAGTGCGCTGGTGGCGTGGTTGCCGGGGTGGTTCGCGGGGGCTGACGGCCTGTCGCAGCGGGTGCTGGCTTGGGCGGTGGTGAAGACGGCTGTGGTCGCGGTGGTGGTGGGGGCCGGGCTGGCGGTGGGGCTGTATGCGGCGATCAATGACGGGGTGGTGGCGGGGATCCTGGCGGCTCCGGTCGAGCGGGTGGGGTTCTTCCTGGGGCGGTCTGCGCTGTTCGCGCTGCTGTGGGGGCCGGTGCTGGGGTTCGTCTGGCTGGTGAAGGCGCAGGAGATGAACCGGCGGCTGGGGATGCGGATGGTGGATGAGAGGGGGAAGGGGTGATGGGTCTGGAAACGACACGCAAACTTCCCTACCTTAAGTGTGTGGTCAAAAGGAACGCGACTCATGGCAGGTAAAGGTCAACACGTAGTGCCCCGTAACGGGCAGTGGGCCGTTCGTCGGTCCGGCTCCGACAAGGTCACCCGCACCTATGACACGCAGGGCGAGGCGATCAGGGCCGCACGCGATATCGCACGCAATCAAAGGACCGAACTCTACATTCACGGTCGCGACGGGTTGATCCGCGAACGCGAATCATTCGGAAACGATCCATTTCCGCCGAAGGGCTGACGATTGGCACATCCGGAGTTCTCCCGGAACGTTTTCGTCAACTGCCCATTCGATTGGGACTTTGAACCCGTACTGAAGGCAATGCTCTTTTGCGTCGTGCGCTTTGGATTGCGGCCACGCGTGGCGACCGAACGGAACAACGCTGGTGAAACGCGGATCGACAAGATCGCCGACCTCATTAAGGAATCTGAATACTCGATCCATGACCTCAGTCGATGCCAGGCGCGCGAGGCCGGTGAACATTATCGCATGAACATGCCGTTCGAGTTGGGAATGGATTTTGCGTGTCGCCGCTATGGTGGCGAACCCTACTCCAGGAAGAAGATATTGGTCCTGGAAGAACAAAAGTACCGATACCAAGCTGCGCTCTCGGACCTTGCGGGAATAGATATTGTTCCTCACGAGGGGAAGTACGAGCTTGCCGTCAAAGCTGTCAGAGATTGGCTCGCCGCCATGCCGGGGTTTGAGCGTATCGCTGAGCGTAAGGTGCTGAGCGAATACGAAGACTTTCAAGAGTGGTATGCAGAAAAGCGAAGAGCCGACGGTTTTGTCGAAGATGACTTGCGGAATGTGCCTGTGCCCGAGTTGTTGCAGGCGATGCTTGAATGGATGGCTGCCGGTCGGCCTCGTCTGTAAGGAGGTCTGAATGAAACGCCTCATCCAACGCGGTCTGATGTTCGGGAACCTGATCGAGGTCTCCTCGCCCGCCCTTGTCGAACGCTACAACCGGGCGCTCAAGCATCTCACCGGCAAGACGACCAGGCTCGACGATTTCCACATTGACCTGTCGGGCTATTCGCCGGAGATCGGGGATGAGCTGAAAGATGACCTCTACCTCAACCCCAACGGGGCGAACCGGCAGTTCATCTTGCTGACCACGGCGCAGAAGGATGCGCCTTTGCTGAACATCAAGTTCTCCACCAGCCGCGGAATCCTGACGCAGTTCATCGAGAAGAACGAGGCGCAATTGTTTGCCCTGACCGCAAGGGATGCGGTGGCGGGGGAGTTGCAGAACTCGGTCTATGCCTTCGACACGCCGGCCAAGCTGTTCGACATAAGGCAGGTGACGGTCGAGGCGGATACGATCGGCGGGCATGTGGCGGATGCGGGGAAGCTGGCGAAGCTGATCGAGCGGTTCCGGCAGGAGCCGGACGGCTGGCGCGACGATGTGCTGGTGGCGGAGATGATCGGGCTGGCGAAGAAGACCGGGGACGTGACGCGGGTGCCGATCAGCCTTCCGGCGATGACGTTCAGTCAGGCGAATTACTGGACCAGCCATTTCGGCGGGGTCTACATCTTTCGCGATGTACGGTTCCCGGCGGCGATCTCGACACTGGACTGGCAGTCTTTGGGAGAGGTGCCGGTGGCGCAGGTGATGGACCTGACGCATCGGAACCAGATCGCCGACTGGCTGGAGCGCAACAACCTGACCGAACCCATCGTGCAGGCGCGGGGCACCGATGCGGCGGCGATCCTGCGGCAGAAGATGGATTTCATCCTGGTCGATGCGGCGGATCGGCTGGGGATCGAGATCGGCGACGCGCGGCGGACGGAATTGCGGAAGGTTGCCTACAAGCTTGGGTCGGCCCTGCCTGCGGAGTTTTTGGGGCTGGCGGACCTCCTCCGCTGGGTGGAGGCGGGGGGAGCCTGGCCGAAGATCACGTCAGAGCATCCGGCGTATTTCTACACGCTGCGGGGCAAGGCGGGGGCGGACCGAGATCTGGTGAACATGCTTCTGTCCGAGCTGTCACCGATGGACGTGCGGCAGATGTTCATCACCCACAAGGAGCTGTTCTACGGGCAATACGCCACCTGGTCGGATCGCAAGAAGACCTATGTGGCGGATTTTCTGGCGCGGGAGTATCAGGTGGACCGTGAGGGCGCGCGGACGGCCCTGTTCGGGCCGGAGCCTGGGATGGACGAATTGCAGCGGCCGCAAATGGCGGCGGGGCCGAAACCGGCGCGAACAGCTGGGCACGGGCCGGTCGTGGGCCCTTGGGGAGGGAGACGCTAGATGGGTTGGCTGCGCCTTGCGTTCTTTCTCTATGTCGGTCTGACGATCGCCTATTTCCTGACGTCGGTCTATTCCCGGTCGGTCCGGCGCGAGAAGCTGGAGAAGGAATGGGACACCGACCCGGCTCGGGAGGGGCTGACCATGCAGGAACGGTCGGCCTTCATCGAAGCGGGGATGATCCATTACGACAAGGGGCTGAAAAAGCGCCTGCTATGGCTTATCTATATCATCCCGACCGTCGGCTTCCTGCTGACGATCTATTTCGTAAACTGGTACTGAAAGGACGCGCCCATGTGGACCAAGATCAAGTGGGGGCTGCGGATTCTGGCGCTGGTGATCGTCGGCCTCTTTCTGCACTACACCCTGCCGCAGCATGACGTCGTGCAGATCATCAACACCTACAACAAGAACACGCCCATTGGCGCAAACTGGATGTTCTATTCAATTGAGGATACCGGGACGGGGGTGGAGACGACGGCTACGGTGCGCGACATCCGCTTCATCGACGCGGTGTTCCCGGATGGGCAAAGCGTGATGGTCTACCGGAACGAGGATACTGGATGGTTCTGGCCGCCCTATTTCAAGTGGGATTCCAGCACCCTGCAGGCCGAGGCGCAGAACCTGAAATCGGACAAGACGAACCCGCAATGGGTGTCGATCACGCATTACGGCTGGCGGTTGCCAATTTTCTCGATCTTTCCCAATGCGGTGAGCGTGACACCCGTGGACGGCCCGAATGTGACGATTATCCCGTGGGTCAACATCATCCTGCTGGTGTTCCTGGCTTTCGTGATCTTCATGGTCCGCAAGATGTGGCTGCAGTTCCGCGAGCGGATGGTCGACCCGGCGCTGGCCGATGTGGGTGAGACGTTTGATGCGGCAGGCGCGCGGGTGGAAGCGGTGCAGAAAGAGGCACGCGGCTTCTTCGGCCGGATCGGGGCCTGGCTGGGGACGTGGCGGGCCAGGAAGTAGGCGGAGCGGCGGGGCTCTAAAATTCTTCGGCGAAGAATTTTAGAGCTCGCGTGCCGGATCAGCCCCGCAGGCTGCCGCCTGTCGCCTTCGTGACCTTCTCGATGATCTTGGCACTGACGGATTCGATCTCGGCTTCGGTCAGGGTCTTGTCCTGTGGCTGCAGGCGGACGGTCAGGGCGATGGATTTCTTGCCGGGGCCCATCTGCGCCTCGGCCTTGTCGCCGGTAAACTGGTCGAAGACGCGGACGGATTCGATCAGGGCCTTGTCGGCACCTTGCGCGGCGTTGACGGCAGTGAGGGCTTCGACCTTCGCGTCCACCACGAAGGCGAAGTCGCGGTCCACGGCCTGCAGGTCACTGATGGCGAGCGCGGGTCGGGTCGGGGTCTTGACCTTGGGCGCAGGGACATTGGCGATCAGGATGGTGAAGGCCACGGCGGGGCCTTTGACATCCATGGCGTGCAGGATGCGCGGGTGAACCTCGCCGAAGGTGGCAAGGGTGTTGGGGCCTAGGCCGATCACTCCAGAGCGGCCGGGGTGCCACCAGTCAGCCAGTTTACGGGTGATCTGTGTCCGGGCGGGCGCGCCAAGGGCGGCGAGGACAGCCTCGGCATCGGCCTTGGCGTCGAAGACATCGACCATGCGGCGGCTGCCATGGGGGTCACGCTGGGCGGCGGCTCCGACCAGAAGGCCTGCGGCTTGCAGGTGCTGGTCGCCGGGCTCGCCCCCCTGGAAGGCGGGGCCGATTTCGAAGAGCGACAGGTCCATGAAGCCGCGCGCCTGGTTGCGGGCGGCGGCGGCGAGGAGGCCGGGGAGGAGGTCGGGGCGGAGATGCGTCATCTCGGAGGAGATGGGGTTTTCGACCCGGACAGCATCCGATCCGCCGCCGAACAGGGTAGCCGCCTTGGCGTCGATGAAGCTGTAGGTCACGCATTCGTTGTAGCCCAAGGCCGCGATGGTGCGGCGGGCGGTGCGCTCGCGGACCTGCAGCGGCGTCAGGATCGGACGTGGGACGCCGGGAAGCTGCCGGGCCATGGGCGCGCCTTGGAGTTTCGTCAGGCTGGCGATGCGGGCAACTTCCTCGACGAGGTCGGCGTCGCCGAGGATGTCGGGGCGCCAGGTCGGCGGGGTGACGGCGTTGCCGTTCAAGGTGAAGCCCAAAGCCTCGAGCGTGGCGCGCTGGGTCGCCTCGGGGATCTCCATGCCGACGAGGCTGACGACGCGGGCGGGGTTCAACTGGTAACTACGGGTCGGGTCGACGGGGGCGCCGTCCTGCACCACGGTCCCGGCCTCGCCGCCGCAGAGGTCGAGGATCATCTGGGTCGCGAGTTCGAGGCCCGGAAGGGTGAAGGCCGGGTCCACGCCGCGTTCGAACCGGTAGCGGGCGTCGGAGTTGATCTTCAGCGCGCGGCCAGTGGCGGCGATGGTGATCGGATCCCACCAGGCCGACTCAAGAAAGACGTCAGTGGTTTCGGGGGAGCAGCCCGAAGCCTCGCCGCCCATGATCCCGGCGAGGGATTCCGGGCCGTGGTCGTCGGCGATGACCATTTGGCCGGGGGTCAGGGTGTAGGTCTTGCCGTCGAGCGCGAGCAGGGTTTCGCCGTCCTTCGCGGGGCGGATCTGAAGGTCGCCCTTGACCTTGGCGGCGTCGAAGACGTGCAGGGGGCGGTTCAGGCCGAAGGTGAAGTAGTTGGTGATGTCCACTAGCGCCGAAATGGGGCGCAGGCCAATGGCCTTGAGACGGGCTTGCATCCAGTCGGGCGAGGGACCGTTCTTCACGCCACGGATCAGGCGACCGGCGAAATGGGGGCAGCCTTTGGTCTTGAGACTCGGGTCGATGTGGATACCGATGGGGGTGGGGAACTTCCCCGTGACCGGCGTCGCGATGACCGGCTTCAGCTTGCCCATGCCGCGCGCGGCTAGGTCGCGGGCGATGCCGTGGATGCCGAGCGCGTCGGGGCGGTTCGGGGTGACCTTGATCTCGACGACCGGGTCGTTCAGGCCCTTCCAGTCGATGTAGCGGACGCCCAAGGGCGCATCGGCGGGCAGTTCGATGATGCCGTCGTGGTTGTCGGAGAGCATCAGCTCGCGTTCGGAGCAGAGCATCCCGTTGCTGTCCACACCCCGGATATTGCCGGGCTTGAGGTCGACGCCGGTGCCCGGGACATGGGTGCCGGGCGGCGCGAAGACGCCGACAAGGCCTGTCTTGGCGTTGGGCGCACCGCAAACGACCTGGACTTCCTCGGTTCGGCCGCCGGGACCGTCGGGCCAGGTTTCCACCCGGCAGACGCGGAGGCGGTCGGCGTTGGGGTGCTGGACGGCCTCGATCACCCGGCAGATGCGGAAGGCCCCAAGTTGCGCCGTGGGGTCCTCGACGCCTTCGACTTCGAGGCCAAGGTCGGTCAGCGCCTCGGTCAGCGCCTCGACGGTGGCCTCGGTGTCGAGGTGATCTTTCAGCCAGGACAGGGTGAACTTCATCGGACGTCTCCAAACTTGCGGCCCGGATTAGCGGAAAGCGGGGGCGAGGGGAAGCGTCAGGAGGTGAGGCGGGCGTAGAGGTTGAAGAGGCCGAAGAGGATCGGCTGGTGGATCAGGTAGATGATCAGGGAATGCCGCCCGGGGAAGTTGAGGATGCGCATCAGTCGGGACGGTGCGGTGCCACGCCAGCGGTCGAGGCGCAGTGCCTTCGCGACAGCGAGCCCGGCGAGGGCGGGGGCGGCCCAGGGGATCAGCGGGACGTAGTCGCCCATCATGGGCCGGGTCTCGGCCAGACCGGTCCAGACCAGCCAGATCGGGTCGAAAGCCGGGAAACGCGGACCCCAGGCGGCGGTGAAGATCAGGGCTGCAAGTGCAAGGGTCACTGGCCAGGGGAGCCGCAGGGCGACGAGGCCGATCAGGGCAGTGGCAGCCATGGCATGAAGGATGCCGAACCAGATCGGGCCGCCGGGGACCAGCCAGATGCTGGCCAGGGTGACGAGCGCCGCGGCGGCGACGAGTTTTGCCCAGCGCTTCCAGAACGACGGCCAGCGGATGCCCCTGGCGTGAGCGAGCCAGAGGCTGATGCCGGACAGAAACAGGAAGCTGCCCGCGATGCTTCGGGCGAAATAATACCAGAAGGACTGGGACATGGTGCCCGACGGGATGTAGCCGAAAAGCGCGAGGTCGAAGGTGAAGTGGTAGGCAACCATGGCGACGATGGCCAGTGTCCGCGCTGTGTCGAGCACGGTCAGGCGGCCGGGGGGCAGGAGGTCTGGCGTGTTGGACATCT
This sequence comes from Paracoccaceae bacterium, assembly GCA_009773055.1. Taxonomy (GTDB): domain Bacteria; phylum Pseudomonadota; class Alphaproteobacteria; order Rhodobacterales; family Rhodobacteraceae; genus Tabrizicola. Next base: position 21,069 of record WOUW01000002.1, on the reverse strand, counting down.
GGCGAAGGTGGCGCGGATTGCCGGTGGCTGCAAGCCGGATGGCGCTGGGGTCGGTCTATTCCGCCCCGGCGCGCCATTCCCTGAAGCGGAGGTAGGCAGTGGCACCAAGGGTGGCGAATGGTTTCGGGGGGAGCTTGGCGGGCTCGGCTTCGGCCGCGAAGTGGCGGGTGGCGTCGGTGTGAAGGCCCAATGCCAGCTCGGCCGCCGCGATGCCGGTAAGGGTGCTGCGGGCGGTGCCAAGGCCGTTGCAGACGGTGGCGGCGTAGAGGCCGGGTTCCAGCTCCTTCGCGATCGAGACACCGTTGCGGGTGAGGCAAAGATGGCCGGCCCAAGTGTATTCTTGCTTCACGCTGTCTAGGGTTGGGAAGCGGTCGGCGAACTTTCGGGCATGGACAGCAGCGGCGCGGCGGAGGGTGGCGTCGGATGGTTCCATCCCCGGATCGAAAGTCGCGCAGGTGCGGGTGATGATGCGGTTGCCGCCCAAGGCGGTGTCGATCCGGCGCATGGTGGTGCCCATCGGATCGGCGGGCGTGACGCCCCAGCGGGGCTGGCCGCCGAGGGCTTTCAGTGTGTCGGAAGGGAGATCCACGGTCATCGAAGCGAAAAGAAAGACGTGCATCAGGCGGTTCGCCGCGAAACCGAAGCTTTCGAGATGGCCGTTGTTGGCGAGGATCATCTTGCCTGCAGTGACAGCGCCCTTCGTGGTGGTGAGGGTCCATCCGCTCCCTTTTCGGGCGAAGGCGATGACGGGGGTGTTTTCCCAGATGCCAACCCCGCTGGCACGCAGCCCTTCGCCGAAGCCGCGCATGAAGCCTGCGGGTTGCAGCATCACCGTGCCGGGTGTGTAGAGGCCAGAGATGTAGTGGCGGCTGCCGGTCAGTTGATACATGCTTTGCGCGTCAAGGTGTTCGTTCGGCTCGCCCAGGCTGGCGAGGTGGTCGGCGTAGCTGCGGTTCAGGGCGTCGGCGGTGGCCGAGGCCGCGCCGTTCACCTTGCCTGCGGTGTCGAAGTAATCAGGACGGATGCTGTAGTCATCGACGGCCCCGCGCGCGAAGGCGATGGCTTGGCGGTTCAGCGCGATCATCGCCCGGTCGTCTCCGTGCCCCGCGTAATCGTCCGAGGTCAGCTCATGTGGCAAGTCGATCATGAAGCCGGAGTTGCGGCCCGAGGCGCCTTCGGCGAGGCGGGAGGCGTCAAGCACGGCGACTTTCAGCGTCGGGTCAAGCTGGCGGAGGCGGCGTGCGGCCGCGAGGCCCGCAAAACCGCCGCCGATGATCGCAACATCGACGGTCTGGTCGCCGGGCAGGGGGATGGGGGCGGGCTGGCCCGGCAGGATGGCGGACCATGCAGCGGTGCCTTTGTGGACCGGGGTCCGGCGGGCCTGATGGGTGGTCATGTCCGGTCCTGTGTGTCGGGCAGTTCCAGCCGGGGGCGGAAACCGTCCAGCCCCTGACGCAGGTCAGCCTTCGCCGGGGCCATGGCAGCACGCAGTGCGGCGTTCAGGCCGCCTTCGGTGGAGAGCTTTTGCAGACCTGCGGAAAGGTCTCCGCCTGCTGCGCGTTCCGGCAGATAGGCGCGGATCATGGCGACGATATAGGCCTCGGCAGCGGCAGGGTTGCCGGTGAAGCCCGCAAGCCAATCGGTCGCGGTCAGAAGCTGGTCCAGAATCGGCGAACAAAGCGCGGAGGCCCCGAGGTGGGCGTTCAGCGCGGTTTCGGAGGGCTGTGGGAGGATCAGGTTTCGGTCGCCGAAAAGGGCGTGAAGCTCAGGGGTGTCCGGGTAGACGGGCAGCGGGCAGCCCCCGACGGCGATGGGGGGCAGGGGGATGGTGATGGCAATGTCGGTGGCGGGTGCGCAAAGCGGGCGCAGCGTGGCGAGCGGGGCATCGACCATCACGGAGATCACGGCGTGGTCGGCGCAGAAGGGGAGGCCGGGGAGGATCTCTTTGGCCACGCTGGCCAGAAGGCAGAGAAAGATGACGTCCGAACCGGCCACAACCCGGTCATTCGGGGCGATGCTGACCCCGGGCAGTTCGGCAAGGGACGCGGCCACCTGCGCGTTTCGAGGTGAGACGAGGATCTGGTGACCCTGGCCCTGTAGCCCCCGCACCATGGCGGCGGTGATCTCTCCCGTCCCGAGGAAACCGATGCGCATGTCAGACTACGGCCTCGTCCGCATCGTCGGCGAGGTCGACCCGGATGGTCTTCGCTTGCTTATACGGGTCGTGGGCATGGATGCATTTGTCGCGACCGCCAAAGCCCGATTGAATGAAGGCGTCGCAGGGGGTGGAGATGTCGCCCTTGCTGAACGAGATCACCGTGTCCGCGCCCGCCCGCAGGCGTCGGGCACCGTGCAGGGCACGCTTGACGTTCGTCGTGAGGATCGACGCCGCGACGGATTTGTCGAAGCCGTCAAAGTCTAGGACGAGCAGATCTCGGTCCTTGCGCTTTACCCGATTGGCGGGGCGGAAATGGCCCTCGATGAAGGCGGTCTTGGGGAAGGACAGACCGGCGGCGATGGGCTTGTCGTCTTCGATGGTGAGCAGGGACATAGGGCTACTCTGCAACGATCTGGGCGATGGTGGTCTGAAGGACGCGGACGATCTGGTCCAGCTGGCGCTTTTCTTCCTTGTTCAGGCTTTTGAGCGGGGCGCGCGTGGGGCCGGCATACTGGCCCATCATCTCGCAGCCGTGCTTGATGCACTGGATGAACTTGCCGCCCTGTTCGAGCACCCGCATCAACGGCATCAGGGCCGACATGATCCGGCGGCCCTTGTCGAAGTTGCCGTCGATGACACAGGCTTTGTAGAGGGCGAGATGTTCTGCGGGCAGGAAGTTCGACCCGCCGCAGACCCAGGAGCGGGAGCCCCAGGCGAAGAATTCCAGCGCCTGGTCGTCCATGCCGCATGACATCCGGATATGCGGGTAGTCGCGGGCAAGGAGGTGCACGCGGTTGATGTCGCCCGAGGATTCCTTGATGGCGCAGAAGTTGGCGGAACGTCCGACGCGGTCGAGGAATTGCTCACCCATGTTGATGCCCATGCGACCGGGGTAGTTGTAAAGCATGATCGGCAGGTTCGCCGCACGGTCGATGGCCAGCGCGTTCAGCGCGTTTTCCTGTTCGGTGGGGACGGCGTAAGGCGGCGAGCCGACAAGGATCGAGTCGGCGCCGATCTTGGCGGCGTGTTCGGCCATGGCAATGCTGTCGTCCAGCCGGATCGCCACGGTGCCGACCATCAGGGGAACGCGGCCTTTCGTTACCTCGCGGGCAATGCTGGCCATTTCCAGCCGTTCGTTCATCGACTGGGCGTAGTATTCGCCGGTCGAGCCGCCGTTGATGATGCCGTGGACCCCGGCGGCGATCAGGTATTCGATCTGCGCGACGAAGGCGTCCTGGTCGATAGAGCCGTCCTTGCGGTGCGGGGTGATGGCGGGGGTGTAGATGCCCTCGAACGTCATGAGGCTCCTCCTGTCTCTGCCTGCCCCGGCGCGCGGCCAAGGGGGATGGTGATGCTGTCGGGGGTGACGAAGCTTTCGATCTGGGCGCGGGAAAGCTCCCAATGTGCGACGGCGAGGTCGGCGGCGGCGTCGGCGTCTCCGGTCTCTATCAGGGCGATGAACTGGTCGTGCTGGTCGGCAGCAAGCTCGCGCTGCGGGGCAAGCGCCAATTTGCGTGGGTTGTAGAAGGTCATGCCGATGCGAGTGTGGTCGATCAGCAGGCGGCGCAGAGAAGGCGTCAGGTATTCGTTGTCGGCCATTTCGCCGATCAGCGAGTGAAAGCGTTCGTTGCCAAGAGCGCGTTCTGCGGCGTCGCCGGACTTGATCGCCTGCCGGAAGGCCCATTGGCATTCCTTGAGACGGACGATCTGGGCCGCAGTCGCATGCTCGGCGGCCAGTCTCGTGGTGGCGGCATAGATCATCGGGGCGGCGACGAAGAAGTTGCGCAGGGTCTTGTGGGTCATCGGCGCGACCTGCGCGCCCCGGTTTTCGTGCAGGACAACATAGCCTTCACCGGCCAACTGGCGCAGCACCTCGCGCAGGGGCGGGCGGGATATGCCGTAAATTTCCGAAAGCTCCGTTTCGTCCATATAGACGCCCGGTTCCAGCGCCTGAGTTAGAACCCTGCGGCGCAGGTCTTCCAGGCAAAGCGTCTTCTTGCTGCGCGGGTCGATGTCCACGGGTGCCATCCTGCCGGGTGAGTCGGGACTTTGTAGACTTTCATAATACATGTTGTCTACAGTAACCAGAAGTTCAATGCAGACCCTGCCCTGTCCAAGCTTGGCCTGAGTGGACGTTTGACTATCTGGCTGATCGAATCGGGTCGGAGGTCAGATTTCCTCGACCGCCATCACTCCCTGCACTGCCTTGATCGCGCCCTTGATCTGTGGGGTGATCGGGTAGGTGTCGGGAAGCGCAATGTCGACTTCGCGGCCCTGGGCATCAGTGACGCAAAGCGTGATCGCGGCGCGGGTGCGGCCTTCGACCCGGGCCAGAAGGGCTGCGAGCGAGACGACAGCCTCGGGTCGGCTGAGGTGGATGCGCAAATCGGCGGCCCCGGCCTGAGCGGCAACAGCGTCGATGGGCGCGACCGACTGCGCCAGAAGCTTGAGGCTTTCGCCTTCCAGTTCCGCCTTGACCGTCAGGACGACGTTCTGCCCGGCATCAAGGAAATCGCGCGAAGCTTCCAGCACTTCGGAGAAGCAGGTGACTTCGTATAGGCCGGTCGGGTCGGAGAGCTGGACGAAAGCAAAACGGTTGCCGCGGGCGGACTTGCGCTCCTGTCGCGATGACACCGACCCGGCGAGTTTCGCGATGCAGGGGCCGCGTTCTGCCTTGAGGGTAACCTGGGCGAGCGTCTCGACACCCTTTCGGCGGAGGGCTGACATGTAGTCGTCGAGGGGGTGGCCGGAAAGGTAGAAGCCGACAGCCTGGTGTTCCTGCGCCAGGCGTTCAACGGCAAGCCAGTCGTCGCGGAACGGCAGCCGGGGTTCGGGGATGTCGGCCCCGGCGCTGCCGAAAAGCGAGACTTGCGAGGAGGCCTGAGCTTCGTGGATCGCGGCGGAGTAGGCGACGAGGGGGTCGAGCGCCTCGAACACGCGGGCGCGGTTGGAGTCGAGCTGGTCGAACGCGCCGGCGCGGGCCAGCATTTCGAGGGGGCGCTTGCCGATGCGCTTGAGGTCCACGCGGCGGGCGAAGTCGAAGAGGGTGGCGAAGGGTTTGTCTTGCCGCGCGGTGACGATCAGCTGCATCGCGTCGACGCCCACGTTTTTCAGCGCGCCAAGTCCGTAGACGATCGCGCCGTCGCGGACGGTGAATGTGGCGAGGCTGGCGTTGACGCAGGGGGCGACGGTTTTCAGGCCAAGCTTGTCGACCTCACGTTTGTAGACGGCGAGCTTGTCGGTGAGGTGAATATCGCAGTTCATCACGGCCGCCATGAACTCGGCGGGGTAGTTGGCCTTGAGGTAGGCGGTCTGGTAGCTGACCACGGCATAGGCGGCGGCGTGGGACTTGTTGAAGCCGTAGTTGGCGAACTTTTCGAGGAGGTCGAACACCTCGCCCGCCTTGGCCGCCGGGATATTGTGGGTGGCCTTCGCGCCTTCGATGAACTTGGGGCGTTCGCGGGCCATTTCCTCGGGGTTCTTCTTGCCCATTGCGCGGCGGAGAAGGTCGGCACCGCCAAGGGAGTAGCCCGCCATGACCTGCGCGATCTGCATCACCTGTTCCTGGTAGACGATGATGCCCTGGGTTTCGGCAAGGATGTGGTCGATGGTCGGGTGGATCGATTCCAGATCGCGGAGGCCATTCTTCACCTCGCAGTAGGTCGGGATGTTCTCCATCGGGCCGGGGCGATAGAGGGCCACGAGGGCGACGATATCCTCGATGCAGGTGGGTTTCATGCGCCGGAGCGCGTCCATCATGCCCGAGCTTTCCACCTGGAAGACGGCAACGGTCTTGGCGGCGGCGTAGAGGTCGTAGGACGGCTTGTCATCGAGCGGGATCAGGTTGATGTCGAAGCTGATGCCGCGCAGGGCGAGGAGGTCCATCGCGTTCTGGATCACGGTCAGGGTCTTCAACCCGAGGAAGTCGAACTTCACCAGACCCGCAGCTTCGACCCATTTCATGTTGAACTGGGTGGCAGGCATGTCCGAACGCGGGTCGCGGTAGAGGGGGACCAGTTGGTCCAAGGGGCGGTCGCCGATCACCACGCCTGCGGCGTGGGTGGAGGCGTTGCGGTAGAGGCCTTCGATCTTTTCGGCATAGTCGAGGAGGCGTTTGACGACCTCTTCCTTCGCGGCCTCGCGGAGGCGGGGTTCGTCGGCCAGCGCCTTGGTGATGCTGACGGGTTTGACGCCTTCGACCGGGATCATCTTCGACAGCTTGTCGACGTGGCCGTAGGACATTTGCAGCACGCGGCCAACGTCGCGCACGGCGGCCTTGGACAGAAGCGCACCGAAGGTGATGATCTGGGCCACCTTGTCGCGGCCATAGCGGTTCTGGACGTAAGTGATCACCTCTTCCCGGCGGTCCATGCAGAAGTCGATGTCGAAGTCGGGCATCGAGACGCGTTCGGGGTTCAGGAAGCGTTCGAACAGAAGCGCATAGCGCAAAGGGTCAAGGTCGGTGATCGTCAGCGCATAGGCGACAAGAGAACCGGCCCCCGAACCCCGGCCCGGACCGACAGGGATGTTGTGATCCTTGGCCCATTTGATGAAGTCGGCCACGATCAGGAAATAGCCGGGGAAGCCCATCTTTTCGATGATCCCAAGCTCGAAATCGAGGCGGGCCTGGTAGTCCTCGGGCGTGGCGGAATGGGGGATCACCTTGAGGCGGGCCTGCAAGCCTTCGTTGGCCTGACGGCGAAGTTCGTTCACCTCGTCATCGGCGAATTTCGGCAGGATCGGCTTGCGCTTCTGGACGGCGTAGGCGCAGCGCTTCGCGATCTCGATGGTGTTTTCAAGCGCTTCGGGCAAGTCGGCGAACAGGGCGGCCATCTCGGATTCGGACTTGAAATAGTGCTGCGGCGTCAGGCGGCGGCGGGGCTGCTGCTGGTCGACGTAAGCCCCCTCGGCGATGCAGATCAGGGCGTCGTGCGCCTCATACATCTCGGTCTTTGGGAAGTAGACGTCGTTGGTTGCAACGATGGGCAGGCCCAGTTCATAAGCCAGGTCGATGGCACCGCGTTCGGCAAGCGCCTCGTGTTCCGGCAGCGCCCCGCCCGGGCCGGGATGGCGTTGCAGTTCGACATAGAGGCGGTTCGGATAGATCGCGGCAAGACGTTCGAGGATTGCGCGGGCCTTGGCCTGCTGGCCAGTCGCGTGGAAACGGCCGAGGGGGCCTTCCGGGCCGCCGGTCAGGCAGATGATGCCGTCGGCGTTCTGGGCCAACTCGCCGAGGGTCACTTGCGGCAGATTTGCAGAGCCGGTCATTGACCCGTCGATGTAAAGCCGGGTGTTGAGCCGCATCAGGTTCATATAGCCCTGTTCGTCCTGGGCCAGCAAAACGATTGGCGCAGGGGACCGGGGCTTTTCACCAGGCTGGGCAGGGTCGTGGGCGATGGAGATCTGGCAGCCGATGATGGGCTGGACCCCTGCCCCCACCGCGGTGACGGAGAACTCAAGTGCTGCGAACATGTTGTTCGTGTCGGTCACGGCGACGGCGGGCATCTGCGCCTTGACGCAGAGGTCGACCAGCTTTTTCACCGGCACTGCGCCTTCGAGAAGCGAGTGTTCAGTGTGGGTGCGAAGGTGAACGTATCGGGGATGTGCGCCGGGCATGGGATAGGGTTACCCGGCCCGGCGCGGTGGGGGAAGACCCCTTAGATGGTCACGCGCGGGATCGGGCGCAGCGCGGCCAGAGCGGCCAGGACGATGATCGAGGCGATGCCGCCGAAAACGGCAAAATCGCTCCAGCTGGGTTTCACGACCATCAGGAAGATGATGGCGAACTGGACGGCGTAGTCCATCATCGCCACGCGCTGGACGCGGCGGAGCGAGGGGATCGCCGCCTCGGCCCCGTGGGTGTCGGCCAGCTTCAGGGCGCGTTCACAGGACGGGCCGAGGACAAGGGCGCCAAAAGCTGCGGTGAAGACCACTCCCGCAAGGCCGAGGACGGTGAAGGGTTGCCAGCCCCAACCGGCGATGAACAGGAGCGCAACACCCGAGGCCAGCGTGAAAACGCTGAACGGGACAAAGAGCCGCGGCGCCAGAAGCACCGTGGCGCGGACCACGGCAAGCTGCGTCTCGGCAGTCGAACGACCGGCAAGGACAATGCCTGCGATGATCATGGTGAAACCGCCACCGACCCAGAGGACAGCAGCGATGACGTGGGCGAACTTGAGGAGGATTGCGAGATCCATTTGAATTATCCATACGAAGAATAAAGTGGTGAAGAGCGAATAGTCCCAAGCGCTCGCGGTGGCGAGTAGGGGATGCCTTACCCTGCGTCATTGCGCTGGATGGCGGCTTCAGGCGCCCGAATTTTCGGCAAATCATGAAAACAGCTTCGTCTTTTCCCGACGAGTTTGTTCTTGCCTTGAATCGCAGGGCCGCGCTTGATGGACTGATAAATATACAAGGGGCGCGTGGGTCGCTTTACGCCGCATCGGGCGACCACGCAGACTGCTCCAACCGGGGAGACCGCGGCGGACTGACGAATGAGCATAGCGTTTCTGTTGAACGGAACGCCGGTTCGCATCGAAGGGGAAGCCCCGACGCGGACCCTGCTGGACTGGCTGCGTGACACGCGGGGCCTGCGCGGCACCAAGGAAGGCTGCAACGAGGGCGACTGCGGGGCCTGCACGGTGATGGTCACCGATGCCGAAGGGTCGAAGGCGCTGAACGCCTGCATCCTGTTCCTGCCGCAGCTGCATGGAAAGGCGGTGCGGACGGTCGAGGGTGTCTCAGGGCCTGATGGCGAGATGCATCCGGTGCAGGCGGCGATGGTCGCGCATCATGGGTCGCAGTGCGGGTTCTGCACGCCGGGGTTCGTGGTCAGCATGGCCGTGGCGCATCTGAATGGCGCCACGGATCACGATGACCAACTGGCAGGGAACCTGTGCCGGTGCACGGGGTATGCGCCCATCGTGCGGGCGGCAGAGGCGGCGGCGGGCGAGGCTGTGCCGGAGTGGATGACAGCGGATCGGGCGGCGGTGGCCGGGTTCGCGGCGGGAGAGGCGGGGGTGTTCCGGCCTGCGGACTCCGACGCGCTGGCCGAATGGTATCTGGCCAACCCCGATGCGGTGCTGGTAGCCGGGGCGACGGACGTAGGGCTTTGGGTGACAAAGCAGCTTCGCGATTTGCGGCCGGTGGCGTTCCTGAATGGCGTCGAGGACCTCAAGGGAATCGAGGTGCAGGGCGGGCAGCTGCATGTCGGCGCTTGTGTCACGATCAGCGCGCTGCGCGATGCGGTTGCGGAGCGGTTGCCCTCGTTTGGCGAGCTGTTGCGGCGCTATGCGTCGGTGCAGGTGCGCAATGCGGCGACGATTGGGGGGAATATCGCCAATGGCTCGCCCATCGGGGACGGACCGCCGGCTTTGATTGCGCTGGGGGCGACGCTGCATCTGCGGCGGGGCGATGAGATGCGGTCGATTCCCCTCGAGGCGTTCTTCCTTGAGTATCGCAAGCAGGACCGGAGGCCCGGCGAGTTCGTGGCGGGGGTGTCGTTCCCGGAGTTCGCGCCTGACCTGCGGTGCTACAAGATTTCCAAGCGGTTCGATCAGGATATCTCGGCGGTTTGCGGGTGTTTCAATGTGGTGGTCGAGGGGGGCGTGGTGACGTCCGCCCGGATCGCATTCGGCGGGATGGCAGGGGTGCCGAAGCGGGCGTCCCTGGCCGAGGCGGCCATGGTTGGGAAGCCGTGGGTCGAGACGACCGTAGAGGATGCGGCGGAGGCGATGGCGGGAGATTTCGCTCCGCTGACCGATATGCGGGCCTCGGCAGGGTATCGGATGCTGACGGCGCAGAACCTGATGCGGCGGTATTTCCATGACCTGAACGGCGTGCCGGTGTCGGTGCTGGAGGTGACGCCATGAGCATGGGCAAACCCTTGCCGCATGACGCGGCGCCGCTGCATGTGACCGGGCAGGCGCGGTACATCGACGATCTGTCGTTCCCGGCGAATGCGCTGCATCTGGCGTTCGGGCTGTCTTCGGTCGCGCATGGCGAGATCACAGGGGTGGATTTGTCAGCAGTGCGGTCTGCGCCGGGCGTGGTGGCGGTGCTGTCGGCGGAAGATTTGCCGGACATGCCGGATTGCTCGCCCTCGGCGCATGACGAGCCATTGCTTGCCGTGGGCATGGTCCACTACGTCGGGCAGCCGGTGTTTCTGGTGGTGGCGGACAGCCACTTGGCGGCGCGGAAGGCAGCGCGGCTGGGGAAGGTGTCCTATCGTGAGTTGCCTGCGCTGCTGACGGTGGACGAGGCGCTGGCGGCGAACAGCCGGTTCGAGCAGGGGCCGGTGATCTGGGCGAAGGGGGATGCTTCCCGCGCCATCGAGACGGCTGCGCGCGTCGTGGAGGGATCGTTCGAGGTTGGCGGTCAGGAGCACTTCTATCTGGAGGGGCAGGTCGCGGCGGCGCTGCCGCAGGAGGGGGGCGACATGGTTGTCCATTCCTCGACCCAGCATCCGACGGAAGTGCAGCACAAGGTGGCGCATGCTTTGCATCTGCCGATGAGTTCCGTTCGCGTGGAAGTGCGGCGGATGGGTGGGGGATTCGGGGGCAAGGAGTCTCAGGGGAACGCTTTGGCGATTGCCTGTGCGGTGGCGGCGCGTCTGACGGGGCGGCCCTGCCGGATGCGCTATGACCGGGATGACGACATGGTCATTACAGGGAAGCGGCATGATCTGCGGATTTTGTACCGGGCTGGGGTGGACGGCGAGGGCCGCATCCTTGGGCTGGAATTCACGCATCTCTTCCGCTGCGGCTGGTCTCAGGACCTGAGCTTGCCCGTGGCAGACCGGGCGATGCTGCATGCGGACAACTGCTATCACCTGCCGCACATCCGGATTGAGTCGCATCGGCTGAAGACCAACACCTGCAGTGCCACGGCCTATCGCGGGTTCGGGGGCCCTCAGGGGATGGTGGGGATCGAACGGGTGATGGACCATGTGGCCTTCGTGGTGGGCCGTGAGCCGCTGGAGGTGCGCAAGGCCAACTTCTATCGCGGGATGGCCACCCCCGGGGGCGCTTCGCCCCCCGGACCCCCAGAGGATATTTGGGAACAGAAGAAAGCCGCGAGTGGGGACGACTTGACGTCACGCGGGGCGGCGCTTCCGGTGGGGTCGCATGACCTGCCGCCGGATGGGCGGGTGCAGACGACGCCGTACCATATGCCGGTGGAGGATTTCATCGGGCATGAGCTGGTGGCGGAGTTGGAGCGGACCAGCGACTACCGGGCGCGGAAGGCGGAGATCGCGGAGTGGAACAAGCGGTCGCCGGTGCTGAAGCGGGGAATCGCGCTGACGCCAGTGAAGTTCGGGATTTCGTTCACGCTGACCTGGCTGAACCAGGCGGGGGCCCTGGTGCATGTCTATCAGGACGGGTCCATCGCGCTGAACCACGGCGGGACCGAGATGGGACAGGGGCTGTTCCAGAAGGTGGCGCAGGTGACGGCGTCGGTCTTTGGGGTCGATGTGGGGCTGGTGAAGATCACGGCGACGGATACCGGTAAGGTGCCGAACACCTCGGCCACGGCGGCGTCCTCGGGGTCGGACCTGAACGGGATGGCGGCGAAGGCGGCTGCGGAGACCATTCGCGGACGGCTGGCAGAGTTCATTGCCGAGAAGCATCAGGTGAAGCCGTCCACGGTGAAGTTCGTGGATGGGACGGTGAAGGTTGCGGGCGAGGTCTATGACTGGGCGCGGGTGGTAGCCTGGGCCTATCAGGCGCGGGTGTCGCTGTCCTCGACCGGGTATTACGCGACGCCGAAGATTATCTGGGATCGGGTGAAGGGGACGGGGCGGCCGTTCTTCTACTTCGCCTATGGGGCGGCGGTGACCGAAGTGGTGATTGACCGGCTGACCGGGGAGAACCGGATTTTGCGGGCGGATCTGCTGCACGACACCGGGACCTCGCTGAACCCGGCTTTGGATATGGGCCAGGTGGAAGGGGCTTATGTGCAGGGGGCGGGCTGGCTGACGACCGAGGAGCTTGTGTGGGACGGGAAGGGACGGCTTTCGACGCACGCGCCCAGCACCTACAAGATCCCGGCCTGTTCTGACCGGCCTGACGTGTTCAACGTGGCGCTGTGGGGCAAGCCTAATCGGGAGGATGCGGTGGGCAAGTCCAAGGCGGTGGGGGAGCCGCCGTTCATGCTGGGGATCTCGGCGCTGTATGCGCTGTCGGATGCGGTGGCGGCGTGCGGGGATGGGTCGGTCTATCCGGCACTGGATGCTCCGGCGACGGCAGAGCGGGTGCTGATGGCAGTGCGGAGGGTTGAGCGTGTTTGACCTTTCGGCATTGGCGGCGGCGCTGGAGGCGCATGGGCGGGTGGCTCGGGTGGTAATTGCCGGGGTTGAGGGGTCGTCCCCGCGTGAGATCGGGGCGTCGATGCTGGTCTGGGATCAGGGCCAGTCGGGGACGATTGGCGGTGGGGCGCTGGAGTTCGAGGCGGCGGCGAAGGCGCGTGGTTTGCTGGCGGGGAGCCCCCTCACCCCAGCCCTCTCCCCCGGTGGGGAGAGGGAGGCGCGTTTGGTTGAGCGGGTGGCTTTGGGACCGTCGCTGGGACAGTGCTGCGGTGGGGCGGTGACGCTTTGGACCGAGGTTTATGACGCCGTGCCGGAGGTGGTTTCGGGAGTTGTCGCGCGGGGGCTCGGCGAGATGCCATTGGCGGTCGAGCGTGTGCTGGCGGCGGCGCGGGGGCAAGGGGTGCGGCCTGCGGCGGGGCTGGTGGCCGGGTGGCTGGTGGAGCCGGTGGCCGAGGCGGAGCGCCAGGTCTGGGTGTGGGGGGCGGGGCATGTGGGGCGGGCTTTGGTGTCTGTCTTGGCTCCGCTGCCGGGGATTGCTGTGACCTGGGTGGATGTGTCGGCGGAGCGGTTTCCCAGGGTGGTGCCGGAAGGGGTCACTGTGGTTCCGGCCAGCGATCCGGTGGTGGTGGCGGATCATGCGCCGGTGGGCGCGGAGCATCTGGTGCTGACGTTCTCCCATGCGCTGGACCTTGAGCTTTGCCATAGGCTGCTGTCGCGGGGGTTCCGGTCCTGCGGGTTGATCGGGTCAGCGACGAAGTGGGGGCGGTTTCGGTCCCGGCTGCGGGCGCTGGGGCATGAGGCGCAGGCGGTGGCGCGGATCAGGTGTCCGATTGGGGACCCGGGTCTGGGCAAGCATCCGCAGGCGATTGCGGTGGGCGTGGTGGCGGAGATGCTGCGGGCTTCGGCCGTGGCGGTTGGGGAGAAGCGGGCATGACGCGACCAGAGTTGCTGCGGGTGCAGGGGATCACCAAGGCCTATCCCGGTGTGGTGGCGAACAGCGATGTCACCTTCTCGGTGGGCGAGGGGGAAATCCACGCTCTGCTTGGCGAAAACGGGGCGGGGAAGTCGACCCTGGTCAAGATGATCTACGGGCTGGTGCGACCTGATAGTGGTTCGATGACGCTGCGGGGCGCGGGGTATCAGCCGTCCAAGCCTGCCGAGGCGCGGCGGCTGGGGGTGGCGATGGTGTTCCAGCACTTCAGCTTGTTCGAGGCGCTTAACGTCGCGGAGAACGTGGCGTTGGGGATGGAGAACCCGCCACCGATGCGGGAACTGGCGGCGAAGATCCGGGCGGTGTCGGAGGAATATGGGCTGCCGCTGGACCCCTCGCGCATGGTTGGGGATCTGAGCGCGGGGGAGCGGCAGCGGGTGGAGATCATCCGGTGTCTTCTCCAGGACCCGGAGCTGTTGATCATGGACGAGCCGACCTCGGTGCTCACGCCGCAGGAGGTGGAGATACTGTTCCGCACGCTGCGGCAGTTGTCCAGCGAAGGGACAGCGATCCTGTATATCAGCCACAAGTTGGAAGAGATCCGCAGCCTTTGCGACGAGGCGACGATCCTGCGGCGGGGAAAAGTGGTGGCCACCTGCACTCCGCGCGAACGGACCGCGCGGGAGATGGCGGAGCTGATGGTCGGCCAGGCGCTGAAGACGCCGGAGCGGCGGCTGGGCGCGAAGGGCGAGGTGGCGCTGGGGGTATCGGACTTGTCGGTGGACTCACCGATCCCGTTCGGGACATCGCTGAAAGGGATCAGCTTTACGGTGGCGAAGGGCGAGGTTCTGGGGATCGCGGGCGTTGCGGGGAATGGACAAGATGAGCTTTTGCTCGCTTTGTCGGGAGAGCTGAAGTCGGCACCGGACCGGGTTCGTATCCTGAGCCAGCCGGTGGGTGATCTGGGACCGGTGGAGCGGCGGCGGGCGGGGTTGGTGGCGGCACCAGAAGATCGGTACGGGCACGCGGCTGCGCCGGATATGTCCTTGGTCGAGAACGCGTTTCTGACGGCGGGGGTTCGGAAGGGGCTGACGAAGAACGGCTTCGTCGACTGGGCGGGGACGCGCAAGTTCGCCGAGGAGATCATCGCGGCCTATGACGTGCGGACCCCAGGGCCGGATGTGGCGGCGCGGGCCTTGTCGGGCGGGAACCTGCAGAAGTTCCTGATGGGGCGCGAGTTGATGCAGGGGGCTTCGGTCATTGTCATCAACCAGCCGACCTGGGGGGTCGATGCGGCGGCGGCGGCGCAGATCAGGCAGTCGATCCTGGACCGGGCGGGGGAAGGCGCGGCGGTGGTGGTGATCAGTCAGGACCTGGATGAGCTTCTGGAAGTGTCGGACAGCTTTGCCGTTCTGAATGAGGGGCGGCTGACCAAACCCCGAACCACCGAGGGTCTGACGATGGACGAGATCGGGCTGATGATGGGCGGCGCCCACGGCATGGAGGTCGCGCATCATGTTCCGGCTTGAAAAACGCCCGACGCCCAGCAAGTTCTGGCTTTATGCGACCCCTCCCGTCGCGGTGATCCTGACGATGATCGCTGGCGGCATCCTGTTCGCCGCGATGGGAAAGAACCCGTTCGAGGTGATCCGCACGATCTTCTGGGACCCGATCTTCGGTGAGTTCGCTTTCTACCTGCGCGGACAGCTTCTGGTAAAGGCCGGGCCGTTGATCCTGATCGCCATCGGCCTTGCGCTGGGGTTCCGGGCAGGCATCTGGAACATCGGGGCCGAGGGGCAGTACATCATGGGCGCCATCGTTGGTGCCGGAGTGGGGCTCGCGGTGTTCCCCACGGAAAGCCGCTGGATCTTTCCGGTAATGGTCGTGGCGGGGGCCTTTGGCGGCTGGGCCTGGGCGATGATCCCGGCAATCCTGAAGACACGGTTCAACACCAACGAGATCCTTGTCAGTCTGATGCTGGTCTATGTGGCCGAGACGATCCTGGCCAAGGCCTCGACCGGGTTCCTGAAGAACCCCGAAGGGATGGGCTTTCCGGGGAGCCGGAACTTCTCCAGCTATCCGGCGGCGCAGAATGCGGAACTGATTGCCGGGTCGGGCCTGCATTGGGGCGGGGTGGCGGCCTTGGTGACGGGGGTGCTGGCCTATATCCTGCTGACGCGGCACCAGGCCGGGTTCCAGATCAAGCTGGCCGGGCAGGCGCCGAGGGCGGCGCGGTTCCATGGGGTCAACCCGGCGCGACTGGTGGTGATGTGCATGGGAATCTCGGGTGCGCTGGCCGGGTTGGCCGGCCTGTTCGAGGTGACGGGTCCGGCGGGGCAGATCAGCATCGACTTCAACACGGGTTACGGTTTCACCGCGATCATCGTGGCCTTCCTTGGGCGTTTGAACCCCTTGGGGATCGTGCTGGCGGGGTTCCTGATGGCGCTGACCTATGTGGGGGGAGAGATGGCAGCCACCAACCTTGGCCTGCCGGATGCGGCGATCCAGGTGTTCCAGGGGATGCTGCTGTTCTTCCTTCTGGCGGTGGACGTGTTGACGAATTACCGGTTCCGGCTGGCTGTGGGAGCGCACTGAGATGGACTTTGGCGGTATCAATCCGGTCATCCTGATCGCCACTCTGATGGCGAGTGCGGTGCCCATCCTGATGGCGGCGCTGGGCGAGGCGGTGGTGGAGCGCGCGGGCGTGCTGAACCTGGGCGTCGAGGGAATGATGATCATCGGGGCGCTTGGCGGGTTCATCGTGGCGGTCGAAACCGGGAGCCCGGTGCTGGGCTTTGTCGGCGGGGCCGTCGCGGGGGCGCTGTTGAGCCTGATCTTCGCGCTGCTGACTCAGGTGTTCCTGGCGAACCAGGTGGCGACGGGGCTGGCGCTGACGTTGTTCGGGCTGGGGGTCTCCAGCCTGGGCGGGCAGGGCTACAACGGGATCAAGCCGCCGTCGACGACACAGCTCTTGCCGGATGCGCTGGCGGACCTGCCGGTGGTGGGGCCGATCCTCTTCGGGCATGACTGGATGGTCTATTTCAGTATCCTGATGACGGCGGTGCTGTGGTGGGTGCTGAAATCCACCCGCATTGGCCTGATCATCCGCGCGGTGGGGGAAAGCCACGAGGCAGCGCATGCGCTGGGCTACAAGGTCAACCGCATCCGCTTGATGTGCATCGCCTTTGGTGGGGCGATGGCGGGGATGGGCGGGGCCTATGTGTCGCTTGCGCGCGTGCCGCAATGGGTGGACGGGATCACGGCAGGCGCAGGGTGGATTGCGCTGGCCATCGTGGTTTTTGCCAGCTGGAAACCCTGGCGCGTGCTGATCGGTGCCTATCTTTTCGGCGGCATCACTGTATTGCAGCTTAACCTGCAGGTCGCGGGCTCGGCCATTCCGGTCGAGTACTTGTCGATGGCCCCCTATCTGATAACCATCCTTGTGCTGGTCATCATGTCGGCGGGGCGCAAGGCAAATGGCGCTCCAGCCGCGTTGGGCCAAAACTTTCACGCCTCGCGTTGAGGCACATAACTGCGGGGGACAAGCCCCGCCACCAAGGGGAGTAGAAGAATGAAACGGAGAAATCTGCTGGCAAGCGCCGCGATGGGCCTGCTGCTGGCAAGTGGCGCGTCCTTTGCGCAAGGGATGGACAAGGTCAAGGCCTGCTTCGTCTATGTCGGCCCGATCGGCGACGGCGGCTGGACCTACCAGCACCACCAGGGCGCGCTTGATGTGCAAAAGACTTTCGGCGACAAGGTCGAGATCCAGTATCAGGAAAGTGTCCCGGAAGGTGCCGACGCCGAGCGGGTGCTGACCCAGATGGCGCTGGGCGGCTGCAACATCATCTTCACGACGTCCTTTGGCTACATGGACGCGACGAACGCGGTGGCGGCCAAGTTCCCGGACGTGAAGTTCGAACATGCCACAGGCTTCAAGCGCGACAGCGACAACGTGTCGACCTACAACGCCCGCTTCTATGAAGGCCGGGCGGTGCAGGGCCATATCGCGGGCAAGATGACCAAGTCGAACAAGATCGGCTACATCGCGTCGTTCCCGATTCCCGAAGTGATCATGGGGATCAACAGCTACTACCTGCACGCCAAGAAGGCGAACCCGGCAGTCGAGTTGTCGGTTGTCTGGGCCTTCACCTGGTTCGACCCGGCGAAAGAGGCGGATGCCGCCAAGGCGCTGATCGACCAGGGCGTTGACGTGATTGCGGCGCACACCGACTCGACCGCTCCCCTGGCCGAAGCTGCGAAAACCGAGGGCGTGATCGGCTTTGGTCAGGCGTCGGACATGGCGGCCTATGCCGACGGGCCGCGCGTCAGCTCGATCATCGACAACTGGGGTCCTTATTATGTGAAGCGCGTCGGTGCGCTTCTGGACGGGACCTATGCGCAGGCGGACGCCTGGGAAGGCATTGCGGGCGGCGAAGTGTTGATCGGTGATATCACCGACAAGGTGCCGGCGGACGTGAAAGCCGAAGCCGAAGCGCTGCGCGATTCCATTGCGGCGGGGACCTACCACCCGTTCACCGGGCCGATCAACAAGCAGGACGGCTCGCCCTGGCTGGCCGAAGGGGCCACGGCTCCGGATGGGGATCTCTTGGGGATGAACTTCTACGTCGAAGGCATCGTGGGCGACATTCCGCAGTGATCCGTCAGCCTTGCTGATGACCAAAGGCCCGCTTCGGCGGGCCTTTTCGTTAAGTGGCCGCCATGGCAGGGTGCCGCGATGAACAGCGTTTCCCAAGGACTGGCCTTCGGGGCCATGCAGTTCGGCACCACAGCCGATGAACACGCAGCGGCGGCGATGGTCGAGGCCTGCCTGGCCGCGGGTCTCAGCGATTTCGACACGGCGCATGGCTATGGCGACGGGGCGTCCGAGCAGATCCTGGGCCGGCTGCTGCGCGGGGTCGCAGGCGTGCGAATCGCGACCAAGGCGGGCTATATCGGGGGCGCAGGACGGGCGAACCTGCGGGCTCAGCTGGCGGAGAGCATGGACCGGCTCGGGCTTCCGGTGGACCTTTGGTATCTGCACCGCTTTGACCCGGAGACCCCGCTGGAAGAAACGGTCGAGACGCTTGTAGAGGCGAAGGCCGAAGGGCTGGTGCGGCGGATCGGAGTGTCGAACTTCGCGGCCTGGCAGGTGATGAAGGCGCAAGGAATCGCCGTCGCGATGGGCGGGCGGATCGATGCCATCCAGCCGATGTATTCTGTGGTGAAACGGCAGGTGGAGGTCGAGCTTCTGCCGATGGCCATGGATCAGCGGCTGGCGGTCTACAGCTATTCGCCGCTGGGCGGCGGATTCCTGACTGGAAAGTATGCGACGGGCGGGCAAGGGCGGCTGACGACCGATGCACGCTATGCCCGGCGCTATTCCGGGGTGCCAGAAGGCGTGGACGCGGGTTTTGCGCGGCTGGCGGCGGAGGCAGGACTGCATCCGGTGACCCTGGCAGTGGCTTGGGTCATGGCGCATCCGGCGCGGCCGGTTCCTATCGTCTCGGCCCGCGATGCGGCGCAACTGGCGCCTGCACTTGCTGCTGCGCGGCTGCGGCTGGAACCTGCACTGAAAGCCGCAGTCGCCGCCTTGGTTCCAGCGCCGCCGCCGGCGACGGACCGCAGTGAAGAGGGATCGGGTTGAAAGTGCCGCGTGGCGGTGGTTTGAGGGGCTGGCATTGCGGGAGGCGGGTATGGACGCGGATTTCCTGATCATCGGGGGCGGGATCGCCGGGGTGTCGGCGGCGGCTCGGATGTCGGAACTGGGGTCGGTCATCGTGCTGGAGGCCGAGGAGGCGCTGGCGCATCACGCCAGTGGCCGGTCGGCGGCCATGTTCGAGCCGCGCTATGGGGCGCCTGCGGTGGTGGGGCTGTCGCTGGCCTCGGAAGACTATTTCCGGTCGGTGCCGGGGGTGCTGTCGCCGCGGGGCTTGCTGCTGGTGGCGAAGGCTGACGCGAGCGCGGCCTTCGAGCATGACCTGGTGGCCATGGAGTTCGACCGGATCAGCGTCGACGAGGCGCGGGGCATCGTGCCGATCCTGAATCGCGAGACCGTCGCGATGGCAGGCTATGCGGCTCACGCCGAGGATGTGGACACCGACCTGCTGATGCAGGGCTTTGCGCGCGAGGCCAAGGCGCGCGGGGCGCTGATCGTGGCCAAGGCGCGGGTCACGGCGATTGCAAAGGACGGTGCGGGGTGGCGGGTGATCTCGGCGGCGGGCGAGTTCACGGGTCGGATGATCGTCAATGCGGCGGGGGCTTGGGCGGACCAGGTCGCGGCCTTGGCGGGTGTCACACCGCTGGGCTTTGCGCCCTATCGCCGGTCGATGGCGCGCATCCCGGCTCCGGGCGGGCATGATGTCAGCAAATGGCCGATGATATTCGGGCCGGGCGAGGACTGGTACGCCAAGCCCGATGCCGGCGCGCTGATCGTTTCGCCTGCGGAAGAAGACCTGATGGAGCCACACGACGCCTGGGCAGACGACATGGTTCTGGCCGAGGGTCTGGCGCGCTATGAGGAGATGGTCACCGAGCCGGTGACGCGGCTGCTGGCCAGCTGGGCGGGACTACGGACGTTCTCGCCCGACAGAGTGCTGGTGATCGGGCCGGACGCGCAGAAGCCCACGTTCTTCTGGCTTGCGGGCCAGGGCGGCTATGGCTTCCAGACTTGTCCGGCGGCAAGCCGTCTGGCAGCGGACCTGATCGGGGGCCGGACGCCAGGTCTGGAGCCGGCGCTGGTGGCGCAACTGTCCCCGTCCCGCTTCGGTTGACCCACGTCAAGGCGCTTCCCCCGATCCCGTGCGATGCGGGAACCGGAAAAGGAGGCCGCGATGACCGAGAGTTACGCCACGAAGATCACCGACATGCGCCACGAATTGCGCGCGTTGAACGCCCTTGTGCCCGAGGCCGCGAAAGGCTTTGGCGCCTTGTCCAGGGGCGTCAAGGAGAATGGCCCGCTGACAGTGAAGGAGAAGGAATTCGTCGCCCTGGGGATGTCCATCATCCTGCGCTGCGAGCCCTGCATCAATTTTCACGTCGAGGCGCTGATGAAGGCCGGAGCCACGCGGGAAGAGCTGGGCGATGTGCTGGCCATGGCGATCCAGATGGGGGGTGGACCGGGGCTGATGTATGCCGGGCATGCCTTGGCGTGCTGGGACGAACTTGCCGCCGCATGATCCTGCGACGGAAATCCGGCCTTGGCTCGTTCTATAGCTATAAACCTTTGAAGGAGTATGAATGATGAAGCTGACACTCACTTCCGCGGCCCTGACCTTGGCTCTGTCTGGCGGGGCTTATGCCCAGCAAGGCAACCCCGGCGCGCATTTCGTGCAGAACTGGGATCAGGACGGAAACGGGGCCGTTACGCAGGCAGAGGCGCAGACCATGCGCGACAACCTGTTCACGACCTTCGATGCCGACGAGGATGGCAAACTTTCAGCCGAGGAGTTCGACGCCTTCGACGCGGTCCGCGCCGCCGATCAGAAGGAGATGCGCGCAGAGCTGGGCGTCAAGGCTGGAGGCGGCATGGGCAAGGGCATGTGGCCCGGCATGATGCGTGCCGAAGGTGGCTTGATGCGGGCGTTCAACGATGCCGACGGCGATGGCGCTGTCTCACGCGAGGAGTTCGTTGGCCGCACCGCGGACTGGTTTGCGACGATGGACCAGACCGGCGAC
>WOUW01000065.1 GCA_009773055.1 Paracoccaceae bacterium | reverse complement strand
GTCATGCACCAACTCGCTTGCATCCTGCGCCGGCCAGATGCGCAGCACGGCCATCAGGCCAAGCGCGCCAACCCCGGCGAGGACGAGCGCGGCAGTGGTCAGTCCCGCCCCGGCACCGATCCAACCTGCCAGTGGATAGGTCACCAGCCAACAGGCGTGCGACAGCGCGAATTGTGCAGCAAAGACTGCGCCACGGTCTGCTTCACGGGCAGAGCGATTGATGATCCGGCCAATGGGGGTTTGCGTCAGGGAAAACCCGAAACCAATGATGGCCCAAAGAGCGATCAGGGTGATCAGGCTGCCAACCAGCGGCACCAAGGCGACGCCCGCGACCATCAATGCGGCCCCGCCAATCATCACAGGGCGGTCGGCCAACCGGTCAAGGATGCGCGGCAACAGGAAGGCCGCCAGCATCGACCCAGCCCCGAAACCGGCAAAGGCCAGAGCTACCGACTCCTCACCCATACCCAAGCGCGCCTGGACCAGAACCACGGTGTTGACATAGACCATGGCCCCCGCTGCGGCGACGGCGGCCTCCATCACCATCAACCCGCGCAGACGAGGCGTTCGGGTATAAATGCGGATGCCCTTTGTCACATCGGCCCAGAAATGGCTGTGCTCGCCACGCACCCGATCCGGCAGACGGGCTGTCACCACCAGCAGGGCCGATACGACAAACCCAACCACGGTGCCCACAAACAGGACCGGAAAGCTGACGAAGGTCAGCAACGCCGCCGCAATCATCGGTGAGGCGAGTTGTTCCAGATCTTCTGCCAAGCGCAACAGCGACAGGGCATTGGTGTAATCATCCTCGTCCTTCAGGACATCGGGGATGACAGCCTGAAACGCCGGTGTGAACCCGGCTGATGCTGCCTGAAGAAAGAAGATCAGCACATAGATCTGCCAGACCTGATCGACGAACGGCAGGCAGGCGATGACGCCCGCGCGGATCAGGTCCAGCGCCACCAGAAAGGCCCGGCGTGGCAGACGTTCCGCTATGGCAGCGGCCACCGGGGCCAAGGTGACATAGGCCACCATCTTGATCGCCAGCGCCGTGCCAAGCACCGCACCCGCGTTGTCACCGGCCAGTTTCCAGGCCAGGAGCCCAAGCGCCACAGTAGCAAGGCCAGTGCCAATCAAGGCAACAAGTTGTGCTGCGAACAGATGGCGGAAGGTCGGGTTGCGCAGGGTCTTCAGCATTTACAGCAGCTTTGTCAGGGATTTGATTTCGGTAAGGTCGTGCGCGCCCTCTGCCGTCACGCAATGGTCGATGTGATCATGGATCAGCGCCCGTTTCGCTTCGGCAACGGCCCGTTCAACAGCATGGAGCTGCGTGGCGAGGTCGAGGCAGGATCGCCCTTCCTCGATCATCGCGATGACGCGGCGCAAATGCCCCTCGGCACGTTTCAGCCGGGTGGCAATGGCAGGGTGGCTTGCATGTGCGTGTGGTTCTGACATATGAAACGCCTATCCCCCATGGGGGGATAACGCAAGAAACAAGAAGGTCCCTGCGAACAGGGTTGCGCCGAGGAGCAGATGCGCGGGTTTAACTGGGTCATACGGCCGCTGGCGGTTTTGATGCTGCTGCTGTCACTGGGGTCTGCCCCGGTGGTTGATGCGTTGACCCATGGCCCTGGCACCCTGGCCGCCGAGGCGGATCATGCCGCCTGGCATGCCGAAAAGGGCGAGGTCTGGCAGGCCGACAGCCACCAGCATCACGACAGCACCGATCACGATCATGCCTGGTCCGTCATTCTGGCTGGGCAGGATACCGAGATCTTCGACTTGCGGACGGCCGCCGAATTTGACGATCTGCCGGTTTTGTCGGGCGCGATCCGGGATGGACCCAGGCGCCCGCCGCGGGAAACGGTCTGAAGACCTGAACCGGCCTGCGCCTTCTGCGCGGCCTTCCTCAGACCTTTTCTCTCAAGGACACTATCATGACATTTCTCACCCGGATGCCTATGCGCATCTGGATAACCCTTGCCACACTGACTCTTGCCACGCTGTTGGCCGGTGCAGCGCTGGCCCATAACGTGACCGAAGGCGACGCCGGTTACGTGCAGGAGGTTTCCGGCTTCCTGCCCATCCCGTTCATCTACCTCGGCGCGAAGCACATGGTGACGGGATACGACCATATCTTGTTCCTGTTTGGCGTGATCTTCTTCCTCTACCGCATGAAGGACATCGGCCTTTACGTCAGCCTGTTCGCACTTGGCCATTCGATCACAATGCTGACCGGCGTATGGTTCGGCATCCAGATCAACAGCTATGTCATTGATGCCATCATCGGCTTTTCGGTGGTCTACAAGGCGCTGGACAATCTGGGCGCGTTTCAACGCTGGTTCGGGATGCAACCCGATACCCGCGCGGCGACGTTGGCCTTTGGGCTGCTGCACGGCTTTGGCCTTGCGACCAAAATCCTCGACTATGACATCGCGCCCGATGGCCTGCTGGGCAATCTGATTGCCTTCAACATCGGTGTCGAACTGGGTCAGTTGCTTGCCCTGTCGATCATCCTGATCGCGATGGGCTTCTGGCGCAGATCGCCCCGGTTCTGGGGCCAGGCCTATACCGCCAATGTCGTGATGATGTCGGCAGGCTTCCTCCTTGTTTTCTATCAACTGACGGGCCTCGCGCTCTCTTGAAAGGATAAATCATGCACAATGCACAGAAACCCAACCTCGACGATCTGCCGACCGCGCGCCAACTCTGGCGATCCACCGCCATTGCAGCGGGGATGGCGGCTGCTCTGCTGGTCACCGTCGTGTGGCCGTCGGAATACGGGATCGACCCGACCGGTATCGGCGGCGTTCTCGGACTTGCCGAGATGGGCGAAATCAAATCGCAGCTCGCCGAAGAGGCCGAGGCCGACCGCCTGTTGATGGAAAAGGAAGCTGAACCGCAGTCCTCATTGCAGCCGGGCATCATGGACATGATCTTTGGTGCCTTCGTCGGCACCGCCCATGCGCAGGAGGCTCCCGCCGTCGCGCCAGAGTGGAAAGACGAGATCACCTTTGCGCTGGACCCCGGTCAAGGGATCGAGATCAAGCTGGTGATGGAAGAAGGTGCCGTCGCTCCGTTTGAATGGAAGGTCGAAGGTGGCGAAGTCAACTTCGACCTGCACGGCGATGGGTCGGGTAATGAGATCAGCTATGAAAAGGGCCGGGCTGTGGCCGAAGCAGCAGGGGAGCTGACCGCCGCCTTCACCGGCAATCATGGCTGGTTCTGGCGCAATCGCGGCGACGCGCCCGTCAGCGTGACGCTGCGCGTCGCGGGTGCGTACAGCGAGATCAAGCGCTTCGATTGATCAAACCATGGCGGAGGCAGTTCTCGTGCCTCCGCCTGCTTACTTCAAAAGGGCTGTTACCGCGTAGAGGTCCAGGAAGCCGCGCTTGCTTAATGGGAAAGCGCTCGGCCGACGTGACTATCAAAACACTTGGCCCCACAAGATTGAAGGCTAACGATCGGACACGCCGACACGAACACACCGTTGCTTCCCTCAAGGCTCGTATTTGATCGCCCCCAGAAACTTGCGGTCAAGTTCCGGCTCATCCCACCTCCCCGCAACGGCCATCCATTTTTCCGTCTGCGCGAGAAAATCCGGATCATCGCAGCTGACGTGAAACGTGTAGAGCCGATTGACGATTTCGCGCATGAGGGAACGCATCTGTTCATCGTCGAAGTGCGAGATCTCTGCCCAAGGGATCTTGCGGCCATCAGCATCCAGGACGAAGACATCGGAATAGTCGCCCGTCCGGGTGACCGGAACTATGCCCGCATGCAGCGCTTCCAATCCGGTGTTGCGCACGCACATCACGGCCATAAGTTTGGCCAGACTGGCGGCAATCCGATCTTTGTCTGCGGGTTTCATGAGGAGAGCGTAGCGGCAAGAAATCGAGCGGACCAGATGTTTGACGCCACCCGTACGGCAGAAAGCAGCACAAAAGCGATTGAAGCGTCCCACCCAATGGCGCCCCGTCTTCGCAAGCTGCCAACCGTCCGATGGCCGCGTTCTTGCTTCCTTCATGATGAGTGGGGGCCGTCACGCCTTTTACTGACTTTTGCCCGATAGGCTTTGCCGCATCTTGGCTGGGCAAAGCCAAACCCGGCGGGCTTCCCCGCCGGGCCCGAGGGGGAGACCCCGTTCTTTTCAGAACGGGATCTCATCGTCGCGGTCGACCAGCTCGGGGTTTTCGTTCTCGGCCGCCTTCGGGCGGCTCAGGAAGTCGACCTTCTCAGCGATGATCTCGCAGCCGTAGCGATCAACGCCGGTTGCGTCGGTCCATTTGGTGTAGTGGATGCGGCCGTGGACCATGACCTTCATGCCCTTTTCGCAGTGCTCTGCGACAGTCTTGCCGAGGCCGTTGAAGCAGGTGATGCGGTGCCATTCGGTGTCCATGACCCGGTAGCCGTTTTCGTCGCGGATCGCACGGCCTTCTGAAAGGCGGGGGCGCGACGTGGCGAGGGTGAAGTTGGTGATCTTCGTACCGCTTTGGGTCGAGCGCACTTCGGGCTTCTGACCGATGTTGCCGGCGAGGATGACGATGTTCTGCATGGTAAGCTCCTGTGTTTTCTGTCCCCGGGACCGTCCCTTCGACAAGACCCGGAAAAAGCCTGTCGGCTGAGGCGTGCACGGGAGACGAAACGGCGACCGGAAACCCCCAAAGGTCCGGGGTGGAGCGGGCAGGTGCCGCGTTTCCAAAGAAACGCTAGCCAACACGGCCCAGACTGACGCGGG
The DNA here is from genome assembly GCA_009773055.1 of Paracoccaceae bacterium. Taxonomy (GTDB): domain Bacteria; phylum Pseudomonadota; class Alphaproteobacteria; order Rhodobacterales; family Rhodobacteraceae; genus Tabrizicola. Next base: position 785 of record WOUW01000065.1, on the reverse strand, counting down.
GTTGCGCGCATGAGGCCGAACAGGCTTAGGGGATTGTCAGTCGAAGGGATGGCACCGGGGACAGGAGTGATCGGAGGCGCTTGCAGAACATGTCTTTCCTCGCCCTGATAAGACGGTAAGCCCGAAGTCCTTATCCCCATAGCGGCGGATCACCTCTGTGCCCCCTTTGCTTGCCATTCGCGCCCAAGCCCGATCGGAGTTGCGAGCCCGCGCCGTGACGGCTATCCCAAGGGCATCATTTTGGACACGAGGCACCCATGGCTGAATTCAACATCGAGGCAATGTCGCTCAAGGAGCTCAAAAGCCTGCAGAAGGATCTGGTCAGGGCAATTTCCACATTTGAGGACCGGCAGAAAAGTGATGCTCGCAGCAAGCTCGAGATCATTGCCAAAGAGTTGGGCTATTCCTTGGCCGACCTGATCGGCGGCGAGGTGAAACCCAGCCGTGCGCCCGCCGCCGCGAAATACCGCCATCCAGAGAACGCGGCCCTCACCTGGTCAGGCCGGGGGCGCAAACCGCTATGGTTTGTCGCAGCCCTTGACGCAGGCAAATCGCCCGAGGACTTGGCGGTCAACTGACCGCCTGTACGTGACCTAGCAGTGGGACGTTCGTGTTATAGAAATCCACTTTTGTGAACATGTCGCCTCGGTCATGTTTACAGAGCGTAGTTCTACTAACATGAGAAAGCCCCCTTCTATGGTTGCCGCCCGTGATGCAAGTTGCTTTTGACGCTTCCTGAGGTGTGATCGAGTGCGGTCTTCTATCAGGCCTTTTGTGCGGCATTT
>WOUW01000001.1:1809-138792 GCA_009773055.1 Paracoccaceae bacterium | reverse complement strand
CATCCCGCTTGAACTCGTCGCTGTAGTTGCTCGTCCCCATGTCGGCCTCCTAGCCTCAAAGTTAGGGGGCAAAGCGTCTACAAATCTAGGGGCACCTCATCGTCATAGATTGGCAATATCCGGATGGAATGCCTGACCTTCAAGACACTTAAGGCTAGCAATTCGCTGTCGCAGCAAGAGATCAAATTCACCTGTTCTCAAATATCCCACGGGGGTACGGGGGTGTGAAACCCCCGGTCGGCCAGCCACAGGAAACCAACTCGGTGTTCTTGCTTGATTTGTCGCGCGAGAAATCGGGCCGCGCCTGCCTGCCCCCGGTCGCGGCTCTCGCTTTCCTTTCCCGTAGCCACCAGACGAAAGGGCTTCACTCCCCCTCTCGGGTAGGGCCGGTGCCGAGGAGAAGCCCAAACCCAAGAGGTTAACACCGCACTAACGCGCACGCCTAACCCCTTGGAATCCTTTGCGGCCCCCAACTGCCCGCGCGTGGGCAGGTCAGACCGTCCTCACCAGCCGCAGCGCATCATAGATCGCCGCATGGGTGTTCCTCGCCTCGACTGCATCCCCGATCCGGAAGAGCTGGAACCCCTCCACGTCGGGCTGCGGTCTCCCGTCGATCAGCCGCCCATAGTCGACCGCCCCCCGGTTCCCCGACTGCGGCTTCAGCTGGAAATAGATGTCCGCCAAGGGTTGCGTCCCGGCATTCACCACCACCTGATCCACCAGCGCCGTCCGGTCGAGCTTCATGTAATCCGACCCGACCCGCGCCAGAAGCTGGTTCCCCGCCTTCTCTACCGACAGCAGCCGGTAGGTCACCGTGAAGGTCACGTCCTTGTCCTGCAAGGCGCGCATGTAGGGCACCAGGTTCATCCCCATCACCTCGGGCGAGAAAGTTCGGTCGCGGGTCATCACCTCGACCTTCGATCCCGCCTCGGCAATCACCTGCGCCGCCTGCAACGCCGCATGGTCCCCCGCGTCGTCGTAGAGCAGGACATTGGCCCCCGGCTTCACATCGCCCGACAGGATGTCCCAGGTCGACACCACCAACTCGTTGCCTTCGGACAGGACGTCGATAGCCGGCAGCCCCCCCGTGGCGATGATCACCACGTCCGGACTTTCGGCCAGCACATCGGCTGCCTCAGCCCAGGTATTGAAGCGGAACTCCACACCCTTCGCGCTGCACTGGGCCATCCGCCAATCGACGATGCCGATCATCTCGGCCCGCCGCTTTTGTTGCGCGGTCAGCCGGATCTGGCCGCCGGGTTGGCTTGCAACCTCGAAGACCACCACGGAATGCCCACGCTCGGCGGCGACCCTTGCGGCCTCCAGCCCCGCAGGACCGGCACCGACCACGACGATCTTCTTCTTCGCCGAAGCCCGTTCGATCTCGTGCGGCTGCGATCCCTCGCGCCCGGTGGAGGGGTTGTGGATGCAAAGCGCCATGCCGCCCTGATAGATCCGGTCCAGACAATAGGTCGCGCCGACGCAAGGCCGGATATCTTCCTCGCGCCCCTCGATGATCTTCCGCACGATATGCGGGTCGGCCATGTGAGCGCGCGTCATCCCCACCATGTCGACCTGGCCCGTCGCCACCGCGTGCCGGGCCGTTGCCACATCCGGGATGCGCGCGGCGTGAAGGGTCGGCATTCCGACCTCGGCCCGGATACGACCGGCGAAGTCGAGATGCGGCGCGGACCGCATGCCCTGGATCGGGATCATGTCGGTCATCGCCGGGTCGGTGTGGATGCGGCTGCGGTTGACGTTCAGATAGTCGACCATGCCAGAGTCGCGGAACATCCTGCCGAGGGCGATCCCTTCTTCCATGTCGATCCCGCCGGGTTCCATCTCGTCGACCCCGTAGCGCAGCCCGAGGATGATCTCCTTGCCAATCCGCTTTCGCACGGCGGTCAGAATCTCCATCGTCAGCCGCGCGCGATTTTCAAGGCTTCCGCCATAAGGGCCGTCCAACACATTGGTCAGGGGCGACATGAACTGGTCGAGAAGGTGGCCGTGGCACAGGAACTCGATCCCGTCGACACCCGATGCTCTCATCCGCTCGGCGGCGTCGGCGTAGTCCTGGATGATGCGGGCAATGTCCCAGTCTTCGGCCGGTTTCGGTGTGGCCCGGTGCGCTGGCTCGCGTTCATGGGTCGACGAGATGACGGGTAGCCAGTCGCCTTTGTCCCAGCGGGTGCGGCGGCCAAGGTGCGACAGCTGGATCATCACCGCCGCTCCGGCCGCATGGCAGTCGTCCACCAGCCGTTTCATCCATGGCACGATCTCGTCTTTCCAGACGAGAAGGTTGGAGAACACCGGCGGGCTGTCGCGGCTTACGCTGGCCGAGCCTGCGGTCATCACCATCGCCACCCCGGCCTTGGCCCGCTCCAGATGGTAGAGCCGGTAGCGGTCCTTCGGCATCCCGTCGTCGCCATAGGCCGGCTCATGGCTGGTGGTCATGATCCGGTTGCGGAGCGTCAGATGCTTCAGCTGGAACGGCTGGAGAAGGGGATCGTTCGACATGGGAACCGGCCTTGTGGGTAAAGTTTGAATCGCCTCTGGCCGCAATATCGCAAAACTTGACATATGTGTCGAGTTTGTTCTGCTCCCCTTGTGCCAAGTCAACCACGATGGTTAGGTCGATGACATGAACACGGAAAAGACAGAACGCGGCTGGCGCGGGACGCCCGAGCTGTGGTTGGACGCCGCCTACGCGCTTCTGGTCGAAGGTGGGGTCGATGCGGTCAAGGTCATGCCGCTGGCCGAACGGCTGGGCCTGTCGCGCACGTCGTTCTACTGGCACTTCGCCGACCGCGAGGCGCTGCTGGCGGGATTGGTGGACCGCTGGAGGACGCGAAACACTGCCAATCTGGTCGCGCGCTGCGAAGCCCCGGCTGCGACCATTACCGAAGCGATGCTGAACCTCTTCGACTGCTGGTATGACAGCGACCTCTTTGACAGCCGGCTGGAGTTTGCCATGCGGACCTGGTCGCTGACCGACCCCGCCGTTGCTGCAGCGATGAGCGAGGCCGACAGCCTCCGGATCGCTGCGATCACCGGTCTGTTCCACCGCTTTGACTATAGCGAGACCGAGGCGGACACCCGGGCGCGCACGCTGTACCTGACCCAGGTCGGCTATATCGCCTTGCGGTCAGACGAAAACCTGCACGTCAGGATGGGCCGTGTCCCGGCTTATGTGCTGACCTTCTGCGGTCGGGCCCCAAGTGCGCCCGAAGTTGCGGCCTTTCAGGCGCGGCACATGGCCGGTTAAGTCCGGTCTATTCTGCCGCGTGCGGCGTCTGTCCGCGCCGGGAAAGCGCTGCCTCCAGCACTGAAATCCGGTTCTGCAGCACCGCCACATCGACCTGATTCCGCGCAAGATTGTCCGCCATCACCAGCGGGTCGGGGGACACGGGCTCTGCCTCTTTCTTGCCGATGAACCGCCCCAGAATCCACGAGAAGAACCGCGACAGGTCGTCCATCGCCAGATACATCGACGGCACCACGACCAGGCTGAGCACGGTCGACACGATGATCCCGCCGATCACCGCGATGGCCATGGGCGCGCGGAAAGCACCGCCTTCGCCCACCCCTAGCGCCGATGGCAACATGCCCGCCGACATTGCAATCGAGGTCATGACAATCGGCTGGGCGCGCTTGTGACCAGCCTCGATCACTGCCGCGGCCCGTTTCATGCCGCGCGCGCGCATCTCGATGGCGAAGTCGATCAACAGGATCGCGTTCTTCGCCACGATCCCCATCAGCATCAGAATGCCGATGAGAACCGGCATCGAAAGCGGGTTCTGGGTGACGATCAACGCAGTGGCCACACCACCGACCGACAAGAGCAGAGAGAAAATGATGGTGACGGGCTGCAGAAGCGAATGGAAAAGCAGGATCAGCACGAACATCATCAGTAACACGCCCAGAACCATGGCGCTGACAAAGCTGCCCAGAAGTTCGGCCTGGATCTCGGCGTCGCCCGAAGGCGTAACCTTGACCGTGGACGGCAGGCCAAGCGTCGGCAGGATTTCCAGGAACCGGGCTGTCGCCTGGTCCAGCACATAGCCCGGCGCGATGTCGGCACCAATGGTAGCGACACGCTGGCGGTTCAAGCGCTTGACGACCGATGGACCCTCGGCAACTTCGACGGTGGCGACAGCAGACAATGGCACGGGGCCGGCCGAGGTCATGACCTTCAGCGCCGAAATACGCGCAAGGCTGTCGCGTGAGGCCTCGTCCAGCCGGACCCGGATCGGGACAAGGCGGTTGTCGATGGACAGCTTGCCCAGGGCCGCAGATACATCGCCGATCGTCGCTACGCGAACGATCGAGGCAATCTGCTGGACCGTCACGCCCAGACGTGCGGCCTCGTCGGCCTTGGGCGTGATCTGGATTTCCGGTCGGGGCAGGGCGGCTTCGGTCGAGGGGCTAAGGAACATCGGTTCGACCCGAAGCGCCTCTTCGATCTTGCGGACGGCTTGGTCGAGGTCGTTCTTGTCGGTCGACAGGATGTCGTAGGCAAAGGGCCGCGAGCCGCCGCCCGGGCCGCCGATCTTGAAGGCGCGGACGTCGGGCACGGCTCTCAGGGTCTCGAAGACTTCGGCCTCGATCTCGACCTGGGGGAGCAGGCGGCCCTCGGAGGGGATCTCGGGGATCAACCCGCCGACCAAGGGCAAGGCACGTCCCAGATCAATCAGCTTGCGCTCCAGCCCGTTGTCCAGCCGGTCGAGAATGATGGTGAAGGTCGCGCGCCGGATGTCACGGTCGCCCAGCGGCGTGGACCCGCCGATCACCAGCACCGACTTGACCCCGTTGATGGTCTTGACCGCGTCTCGCATCGCGTCCGTTGTCGCAGCCGTGTCGTCAAGCGTCGATCCGGGCGGCAGTTCGACCGATACGACAATGCGGCTTTCGTCTTCGGGCGGGAACAGGCTTCCCGGAACCTGCAACATCGCGATGACCGAGAAGATCACCACGATCACCGCGACGACGACGGTGATGTAGTAGGTCGGCAGGGCCAGCCATGGCCAGCGTTTCGACCGATACACCCGTGTCGTTGACCGCACGAGCCAAAGATAGCCGCGCATGAAGAGCCCGTCCTTTTGCCCTTCGTCGTGGCCGATCGCGTCCTTCGATCGCATGAAGTAGGCCGCCATCATCGGCGTGATCAGTCGCGCGACCAACAGCGAGAAAAGAACGGCGATGGCAACGGTCAGGCCGAATTGTCGGAAATACTGGCCGGGAATGCCGGGCATGAAGCTGACGGGCACAAAGACCGCGACGATGGTGAAGGTCGTGGCAATGACCGCAAGCCCGATTTCGTCCGCAGCCTCGATCGCTGCGCGATAGGGAGTTTTGCCCATGCGGATGTGACGGGCGATGTTCTCGATCTCGACGATGGCGTCGTCGACAAGAATGCCGGTCGCCAGCGTCAACGCAAGGAAGCTTACGAGGTTCAGCGAAAAGCCCAAAAGGTCCATCAGAAGGAAGGTGGGGACCGCCGACAGCGGCAGTGCCACGGCCGAGATCAGGGTCGCGCGCCAGTTCCGCAGGAAAGCAAGGACAACCAGAACCGCCAGGAGCGCCCCCTCCAGCAGTGTGCTTATCGCGCTTTCATAGTTGCCGTAGGTATAGAAGACTGAGTCATCGACGAGGGTGATTGCGATGTTCGGATTCTGCTGGCGCAGGTCATCTACCACTGAATTGGTGACTTCCGCGACCGACACTTCGGATGCGCCTTTCGAGCGGAACACGAGGAAACTCACCCCGGCTTCGCCATCGATGCGCGAAAAGCTTTTCAGTTCTTCATAGCTGTCGATGACCTGGCCAAGGTCGGACAATCTGACGAACCGGCCCGAGGGCAGCGCAATGGTGGTGTTGGCCAGGCTTTCGACCGTGCCTCGATCACCAAGCGTGCGGATCACCTGCTCACCGTCGCCAAGGCTCAACTTGCCCGAGCCGAGGTTTGCGTTGGTCGCGGCGATCTGGGCGCTGATGGCCTGTGCCGTCACGCCATAGCCGTCCAGCCGCACCGGGTCGAGTTCGACACGAATCTCCCGGTCCGCCCCGCCGATGCGGGTGACGCGGCCGATCCCGGGGCGGCCCTGCAGGGCGCGCGTCACGGTGTCGTCGACGAACCAGCTGATCTCTTCCATCGTGAGATCGGGCGCCGAAACCGAAAAGGTCATGATCGCCTGGCCTTCGACATCGATGCGGCTGACGATGGGCGCATCGATACCGCCTGGCAGGTCGCCCCGGATCTGGTCGACCGCGTCCTTCACATCCTGCACGGCCTTGTCGGTCGGCACTTCCATCCGGAATTCGACGGCCGTGGTCGACACGCCGTCGGTGACAGTCGATGTCACGCGCTTGGCTCCGGTCAGACCCGCAACGGCGTCTTCGATCTCTTTCGTGACCTGGCTTTCCATCTCGGACGGAGCCGCGCCGGATTGCGCGACAGTGACGGCAACAAGTGGCACGTCGATGTTCGGGAACCGCGTGATCGGCAGGCTTTGAAAGCTTTGCCAACCAAGCACCATCAGAAGGAAGAACGCCAGCAGCGGTGCGACAGGATTGCGGATCGACCAGGCCGAGAAGTTCATCGCCGTGCCTTTCAGTTCGTGCTGACGGAAACGGGAACCGGGTTGATCCGGTCGCCTGCGCGGACAAAGGCCCCTGCCTTGAGGACGACCTGATCGCCCGTGGCGAGCCCGTTCGTAATTTCGACCATGCCGCCGTCGCGGATGCCGGTGGACACGACGATCCGCTCGGCCACGCCATCTTTTACGCGCATGACGGTGCTGCCATCGGGGCTGGAGCCGATCGCGGTGACCGGCACGGCCAGCGTTTCGCGTTCGGCCACCAGGATCTCGGCTTCTACGAACATACCGGTGCGCAGACTGCCTGCCTGATCGACACTGATCCGGGCTCGGCCCAGACGGGTCACCGGGTCAATCGAAGGCTCGATGAGCCGGACAGTGCCTTCAAGCGCGCCGCTCATGCCAACCGCGCGCAGCCGCGCCTTTTGTCCCGAAGCCAGGCGCAAGATGTCGGTTTCGGACACGTCGGCCCGAAGTTCCAGCGCCGCGTCGCGGGTGATGACGAACATCGGCTGACCCGCCGCCGTCGCAATTGCGCCGATCTTGGCGTTCCGCGTCACGATCCGGCCTGCCACCGGGGCCTTCACTTCGGTCCGGCTCAGCATCAGATCGACATTCTCCAACCGCGCTTCGGCCAACGCCAGCTGCGCCCGTGCGGATTCGAGGCCCTGTGTTGCGACCATCGCCCGGGCACTGGCAGAAAGCGCGTTTGACGCAGCTGTGTCGGACGCCGCCTGCGGAGCAGAGCCCTGTGCGCGCAGTTTCGCGGTGCGATCGGCCACACGCTGGGCTTCGTCGCGGGCGGTCTGAGCCTCGACCAGCTGCGCTTCGGCCTGGGCGATTGTGGCGCGGGCCGCGGCGAGCGAGGCAGCAGCCTCGGTCTTCTGTAGTTCCAGCGTCGTCTTTGACAGGACCGCCAGCACCTGACCCTCGGTCACCATATCGCCGACATCGACCAAAAGCTGGTCCAGCGGCTGACCTTCGACGAGAGGGGCGACCTGGACTTCCTCGATGGCCGCGATCAGCCCCGACGCGAAAATCCGCTCTGACAAGGTTCGGCTTTCGACCGCGGCCACCGAGATCGACGGCAGGGCCGGTGCGGCGGCTTCTGCGGCTCCGGCTGCGGCGGCGTCTTCGGCCAGCGCGGGCAAAGTCACGCTGGAAAAGGCGAGTGCGGCGGAAAGGATCAGGATCAGGCGCATTGCGGTCTCAGCCTTCTGCTTTGTCGTTGGAAATGTCGGTCAGAATTCGGTCAATGACGGTGACAACCTGATTGGCCAGCGCAGGGTTCGCAGGGCCGCACTGGGCAGTTCGGATTGCCATGGCTTTCACCAGCAGCACCAGCATCTGACACTGTCCTGCATAGCGCTGCGCGGCCTCTTCAACGCTGCGCCGGGTGGCATGCGCGAAGATCGTCGCCAATAGCAAAGCAATAGTGGATTCCATCTGCCGCGATGCCTCGCCGATCTCCGGCTTGCGGATCGAGGCGGCGGTGATCTCGGCCCAAAGCTGGCCGTCCTTCATCGCTTCTTCCGAGAAGTGGGTCAGGATGCGGTCGCGCAAGAAGGTCATAGGTCGATCAGAGGTCTGGATCTCGGCGAACTCAGCCTGGATCTCGGCCAGATCGTATCCGCACATGGCCTGCACGATTGCGGCCTTCGAGGGGAAATAGCGGTAGAAGTTGCCCACGCTCATGCCCGCAGCGCGGGCAAGGTCTTGCATCGAAGCGCCGTCGAAGCCCTTTTCGGCAAAGACTTGCCGGATCGATGCGAGGATCTCGTGGCTGCGCTCTTCGGCGGCAGGGGCTGCGGCAAGGGCCATCGGTGACTCGGTTGGGAATGAACGTTCATTCACGCAAATAGTAGACTTCCGGCAAACGTCAAGAACATTCTGGCCGCGGAACCGTGGTGCTTGGCTTTTTGCGGAAGTTAGCCCAAATGGGCGGCAGACAAGAGGGCAGGCAGCATGGCCACGGGCTTCGGCTTCACAATCTCGGCAACCAATGGTGCAGCAAGGACCGGGGTGATTTCGACCCCCCGGGGGGCGATCCGCACGCCTGCCTTCATGCCCGTCGGCACGGCAGCGACGGTCAAGGCGATGTTGCCTGAAAGCGTGGCTGCAACCGGGGCCGACATTCTTCTGGGCAACACCTACCATCTGATGCTGCGTCCGACGGCCGAACGGATCGCAGCGCTGGGCGGGTTGCACCGGTTCATGAACTGGCAAAAGCCGATATTGACCGACAGTGGCGGTTTCCAGGTCATGTCCTTGGGCCCGTTGCGAAAACTGACCGAAGAGGGGGTGCGCTTCGCCTCGCATCTTGACGGATCCAAGCACATGCTGACCCCGGAACGCAGCATGGAAATCCAGATGCTCTTGGGGTCGGACATCGTGATGTGTTTCGACGAGTGCCCGGCCTTGCCCGCGACAGAAGCGGAGGTGGCGAAGTCGATGCGCCTGTCGATGCGCTGGGCAGAGCGGTCTCGCGCTGCCTTTGGTGATCGGCCCGGTCATGCGTTGTTCGGGATCATGCAGGGCGGTGTGACGCGAGAGTTGCGCGAGGAAAGTGCCGAGGCGCTGAAGGCCATCGGCTTCGACGGCTATGCGGTCGGGGGCCTTGCGGTCGGCGAGGGGCAAGAGGCGATGTTCTCGGTCCTCGACTATGCGCCGGGGTTCCTGCCACAGGACAAACCGCGCTATCTGATGGGGGTGGGCAAACCCGACGACATCGTGGGCGCGGTCGAACGCGGCATCGACATGATGGATTGCGTGCTGCCGTCACGGTCGGGCCGCACCGGTCAGGCCTGGACAGAACGAGGGCAGGTGAACCTGCGCAACGCCCGCCACAAGGACGATCCGCGCCCATTGGAGGACGGCTGCCAGTGCCCCGCCTGCCGCAGCTATTCACGCGCTTATCTGCACCATGTGGTGAAGGCGGACGAGATTATCGGCTCGATGCTGCTGACCTGGCACAACCTGCATTACTATCAGGTGCTGATGCAGGGGCTGCGGGACGCAGTTGCGGGCGGGCGGTTGGCGGCGTTCGTGGCAGGGTTTCATGCAAAACGGGCCGCCGGAGATATCGAACCGCGCTGACGGTCGACCGATCTTGTCGAGATATTTCGTGAGAAATCAAAGTATGTGGCGTGCAAGACACTGTCTCGCGCCTGCACCTGGAAGTTGGCAACCGTTCATCTTCGGTTAACATTCAATTTGCGATCAGCCACGTACTGCACCCGGGTCAACGGGTCAGGAAGTGGGGCAGCGGTGGCGACTTTCTCGATATTTGCTCGGCAGGACTCGATCACCGCCAATAACGCGACTTTGAACCCCATCGGCACAAACCAGGCACCGACGACCGCGTTGATCTTCACCGACAACAACGGCGCAGGCGACCTTTCACTGGAATACAACGGCGGCCTGCCCGACCCGGATACCCAGGTCATCATCGGCGGCATTACCTACAACTTTACCGTTAGTCTGACGGGTGTCTTGCCCGGAAACTCGCAGGTGCCTGCCGCACTGGTCGGACGCACCGTCGCGGTGATCGAGGTCACGATCGGTAGTGTGACCCGTGAATACTTCTTCGTGCTGGGCGACCCGCCGGCCACGCTAGCGCAGATGAATGCCATCGGCAACGGCGCGATCCCGCTGACGGGTGTAGACATCGACCCTCCTCCATTCTGCTTTGCGCAGGGCACGGACATCGCCACACCGACGGGTCGCCGTAAGGTCGAGGCGCTTTGCGCCGGTGACACGGTGCTGACCGAGGACGGTCGCAGCGTGACAATCGCCTGGATCGGCAACTCTCGGTATAGCCGGGATCGCGCCACGCATGATCGTCGACTGCGCCCGGTGCATGTGCTGGCGCATGCGTTCGGTCCGGGGCTTCCCGACCGCGACCTGATCCTGTCGCGTCAGCATCGCATTGTCGTGGATGGCCCGTATTGCGAACTGCTTTTCGGTACGGACCGGGCCTTTGTGCTGGCAGGTCATTTGCCGCCGGGTTTTGCAAACTCACCCGATCCTGCGACGGATGTGGTCTACTTCCATATCCTTCTGGACAGGCACGAGATCCTGCTCGCCAATGGCCTTCCCGCCGAAAGTTTCCAGCCTGCAAGGCGAGCAATCGAAGTACTATCTGATGCAACCCGGCAATCTCTTGCCAAGGTCCTGGATGTCCTGGGGGAACAAGCGATGCTGATCCGCCAGGATGCCATGCCTACCTTGAACCAGCGGGAAGCGCGGGTCGTGCTTGGCACCGGTTGGCGGCCCTTTCCAGCCGACGAGCTGGCTGGGAACACGGTCTTTCAGTAGGCCCATTCGGCCTTCGATACCACCTTGCACCCAATCACGCAGAGGTTCATTCTGGCGAACCAAGCCGGAACTTGAATCCCCCGTGCCGGGACCACAAGTTAACACATCTGACAGGCGGAACTGGCAGGGCTGCCGATGGTCGGGGCCCCGCCGAGTTGCCGCAAACGAAGGTAGACATATGAGCACTCAAAGCTATCCCGTCCTGCCCCTGCGCGACATCGTGGTGTTCCCCCACATGATCGTGCCGCTCTTTGTCGGGCGCGAAAAGTCCGTGCGCGCGCTTGAAGAGGTGATGCAGGACGACAAGCAGATCCTGCTGTCCTCGCAGAAAGACCCGACGGCGGATGATCCGCAGGCCGATGGCATCTTTCGCGTCGGCGTGTTGGCGAACGTCCTGCAGCTCCTCAAGCTGCCCGATGGCACCGTTAAAGTGCTGGTTGAAGGCAAGTCGCGGGTGAAAATCACCGGCTTCATCGAGAATCCGGCCTATTTCGAAGCGGTCGCAGAGCTGCTGCCGGAAACCGACGGCGACGCCACATCGGTCGAGGCGCTGGTTCGCGCGGTCGGCGAAGAGTTCGAGCGTTACACCAAGGTCAAGAAGAACATCCCCGAAGAGGCGCTGGCCGCTGTCTCCGACACCCGCGAACCCGCGCGGCTGGCCGACCTTGTGGCGGGCCACCTGGGCGTGGACGTGGCGCAAAAGCAGGCGATCCTGGAAACCCTGGACGTCGCCGAACGGCTGGAAAAGGTCTACGGCCACATGCAGGGGGAACTGTCCGTCCTGCAGGTCGAAAAGAAGATCAAGTCCCGCGTCAAGACGCAGATGGAGAAGACCCAGCGCGAGTACTATCTGAACGAGCAGATGAAGGCCATTCAGAAGGAACTTGGCGACGGCGAGGACGGCCAGAACGAGGTCGCCGAGCTTGAGGCCCGCATCGCCAAGACCGCGCTGTCGAAAGAAGCGCGCGAAAAGGCGGATGCCGAGCTGAAGAAGCTGAAGTCGATGTCGCCGATGTCAGCGGAAGCGACGGTCGTGCGCAACTATCTCGACTGGCTTCTTGGCGTGCCGTGGGGCGTGAAATCCCGCGTCAAGAAGGACCTGGGCGCCGCGCAGAAGGTGCTGGATACCGACCACTTCGGCCTCGACAAGGTCAAGGAGCGGATCGTCGAATACCTGGCGGTGCAGGCACGTTCGACCAAGTTGAAAGGCCCGATACTGTGCCTCGTCGGCCCTCCGGGTGTGGGTAAGACCTCGCTTGGCCGTTCGGTGGCGAAGGCCACTGGACGCGAGTTCATCCGCATCAGCCTTGGCGGCGTGCGCGACGAATCCGAGATCCGGGGCCACCGGAGGACCTATATCGGGTCGATGCCCGGCAAGATCATCCAGTCCCTAAAGAAGGCCAAGACCACCAACCCGCTGATCCTTCTTGATGAAATCGACAAGATGGGCCAGGACTTCCGGGGCGACCCGGCCTCGGCGCTGTTGGAGGTTCTGGACCCCGAACAGAACAACACCTTCATCGACCACTACCTGGAGGTGGAGTACGATCTGTCCAACGTGATGTTCATCACCACGGCAAACTCCTACAACATGCCGGGGCCGCTGATGGACCGGATGGAGATCATTCCGCTGGCCGGCTACACCGAGGATGAAAAGCGCGAGATTGCCAAGCAGCACCTTCTGCAAAAGCAGATCACCGCGAACGGGCTTAAGAAGGGCGAATTCAGCGTCAGCGACGACGCGCTGAACCACATCATCCGCTACTACACCCGTGAAGCCGGCGTTCGGAACCTGGAGCGGGAGATTGCCAAGCTGGCCCGCAAGGCCGTGACTGACATCCTGAAAGGCAAGACCAAGAAGGTCGATGTCGATCCCGCGAAAGTCGAAGAATATCTCGGTGTGCAGCGTCATCGCTTTGGTCTCGCCGAGAAGGATGACCAGGTCGGTGTCGTCACCGGGCTGGCCTGGACCAGCGTGGGGGGTGATCTTTTGCAAATCGAAGCCCTGCGCCTGCCGGGCAAGGGCCGGATGAAAACGACGGGCAAGCTTGGCGACGTGATGAAGGAATCCATCGACGCCGCCGCCAGCTATGTTCGGTCGATCAGCCCGCAGATCGGGGTGAAACCGCCGAAGTTCGAGACGATGGACATCCACGTCCACGTCCCCGACGGCGCGACGCCCAAGGACGGCCCTTCGGCGGGCCTTGCGATGGTCACCTCCATCGTCTCGGTCCTGACCGGCATTCCGGTCCGCAAGGACATCGCCATGACTGGCGAGGTTTCCTTGCGCGGTAACGCGATGCCGATTGGCGGGCTTAAGGAAAAGCTGCTCGCCGCGTTGCGCGGGGGGATCAAGACCGTCTTTATCCCGGAAGAAAACGCCAAGGACCTGGCGGAGATCCCGGAAAACGTGAAGACCGGCTTGACGATCATCCCGGTGACCCACGTCAGGGAAGTCCTCGCCCAGGCGCTTGTGCGACAGCCCGAGCCGGTGGAGTGGGACGAGGCGGCGGAAGAAGCCGCAGCGGCGGCAAGAGCGGCCGGAGCCGTGCCGCCCAGTCAGACCGCGCACTGATCTTTCTTCATGACACCAAAAGGCGCGCCCCAACCGGGCGCGCCTTTTCGCTGAAAAGTGGGGAATTGGCTGGTCCTGCTGCCAAGGCCGCTTTATCGTCTGCGGCCAGTCGAACGAGAAGGACCGACAGGCACCATGGCACCGCGCACGCCCAAAGACCCCGCAACGAAGCCCGCCAAACCCGTAAAGGCCGAAGCGCCGACAGCCAAGGCGAAACCCGCCATTGCCAAGCCTGCGCTCAAGGTGGTCCAGCCGGCTGTGGCGACCGAGCCGAGCGCCGCGATGAAGCTCAAGGACCTGATCGAAAGCGTTGCCGCAGCGACTGGCGGCAAGAAGCCCGACGTCAAAAAGACTGTCGAGGCGACGCTTCACGCCATAGGAGAGGCGCTGGCTACCGGGAGGTCGCTGGCCGTGCCACCGCTGGGCAAACTGCGCGTGGTCAAGAACAAGGGTCCGGCGTTGACCTTGAAGCTGCGGCTTGCAGACGGGGCGAAGGCCGCCGGATTGGCTCTTGCGGATGACGGCGAGGATAGCTAGAACGCCCGCAACGAACTGGTTTCGGGCGATTAGCTCAGCGGTAGAGCGCTTCGTTCACATCGAAGATGTCAGCGGTTCAAATCCGTTATCGCCCACCATGATCCCAAAGGCGCGCCCCAGTTGGCGCGCCTTTTGCGTCACCCCGGGGCTTGCCACGCGGCACCCTGCGGGGTAGGCACAGGGCAGGGGCGGTTAGCTCAGTTGGTAGAGCGTCTCGTTTACACCGAGAATGTCGGGGGTTCGAGTCCCTCACCGCCCACCATCCCCGCAAAATGCCGTGACCGCGACGGACTTTCTTGGCCGCAACGTTACATAGATGGATATGTGCCCGGATCTTGCATCAGTCGTGCCGCTGCTTTCGGGTTTGCCACAAAGGAGAAGTCGATGTCTGTTGGATCGGGTGCGAACCAGGTGGCAAACCCGGCCGATGAGATGGCACGCATCCTTGCCCGGGCGCGCCGACCGCGCCGCAGTTGGCTTTGGGTTACGCTTGGGCTTCTTCTGTTGGCGGGCTTGGGAGCCTTTGCCTGGCTCGCGTTTGGCCGGACATCGGGCGACATACGCTATGAGACGACCGCTGTAACCCGTGGCGAGGTGATCGTGACCGTCACTGCGACCGGATCGGTGCAGCCAACGACGCAGGTCGATGTCTCCTCCGAGCTTTCCGGCGCACTTGCCGAGGTCGCGGTCGATTTCAACGAAAAAGTAGAGGTCGGCCAGGTGCTTGCGCGCCTGGATGACACCAATCTCTCCGACCTTGTTCTGACCGCCCGCGCACAGCTGCAAGCCTCCGAAGCCAGCCTGAAACAGGCCGAAGCCGCCGCACGCGAGGCTGCCGCGATCCTCGAGTCGCAGGCCGAGCTTGACAAGCGCGGCCAAAGCACGCGGCTGAAGATGATCGCCTCGGAAGTGGCGCGGGACAGGGCGGCGGCCGTGGTCGATGGCGCGATAGCCGAAGTGGCGCTTGCCAAGGCACGGCTGTCGGAAGCCGAAAACGAACTGAAGAAGGCCGTGATCCGCTCGCCAATCTCGGGCGTCGTTCTGAACCGAGCAGCCGAGCCTGGCCAGATCGTCGCCGCCTCACTGAACGCGCCCATCCTATTCACCCTCGCCGAAGACCTTGCCCGCATGGAGCTTCGCGTCGATGTCGATGAGGCCGATATCGGTCGTGTCGCAGTTGGCAACGAGGCAGAGTTCACCGTCGACGCCTTCCCTGGCCGCAGCTTTCCCGCGACGATCACCACTGTCCGCTATGCGCCCGAGACGACGGACGGCGTCGTCACCTACAAGGCGATCCTGTCGGTCGACAACAGCGAGGGGCTGCTCCGCCCCGGCATGACGGCCACCGCGACGATTGCCGTGACCGTCCAGTCAGACACGTTGCGCGTGCCGAATGCCGCCTTGCGCTATGCGCCCCCGCAAGCCGCCGAAAGTGACCGCGGATCGGGCGGTCGTGGCCTCGTCGGCATGATCATGCCGCGGTCGTCCTCGTCGCCGCCACTGACGCGGGGCCCCTCGGACAATGAATCAGTCTGGGTGTTGCGCAGCGGCGTCCCCACAGCCGTTGCCGTTCAACCCGGCGACACCGACGGCAAACTGACTGCCATCACTGCCGAGGGTCTGGCCGAAGGCGACCTTGTGATCATTGATCAGACCGCGGGCGGATGACGACATGACCGCTCCGCCGCTGATCGAGCTTTCTGACGTGTCCCGCGTCTATGGCATGGGCGAGACAGAAGTCCGCGCACTGGAACATACCAGCCTGATCATTCGCCGGGGCGAGTTCGTCTCGATCATGGGGCCGTCCGGATCGGGCAAGTCGACGGCAATGAACACGATCGGACTTCTGGACCGGCCATCGTCGGGGCGCTACCTCTTCAACGGGGTGGAGGTGCAGGACCTGGACCGCGACAGCCGCGCTTTGCTCCGGCGGCATTTCCTGGGCTTTGTCTTTCAGGGTTTCAACCTGCTTCCCCGGACCTCGGCGCTGGAAAACGTCGAACTGCCGCTGATCTACAAGGGCGTGCCGCGCGCCGAGCGGATCGCGCGGGCCCGCGCGGCCCTGCAAAAGGTAGGCCTCGATGGGCGCGAGGATCACGATTCCTCGCAGTTGTCTGGTGGCCAGCAGCAGCGCGTCGCCATTGCCCGCGCACTTGTGGGCGAGCCGATGGTGATCCTTGCAGACGAACCGACCGGCAATCTCGACAGCCACCGCAGCCACGAGATCATGAAGCTTCTGCAGCAGCTGAACCGCGATGACGGCATCACCATAGTCATGGTCACCCACGAAGATGACATCGCCGCCTATGCCAGCCGTCTGGTGATCTTTGCCGATGGACGGATCACCCGCGATGAAGCCGTTCCGGAGCGGACCCCCGCATGATCTGGGAAACCGTCCGCCTCGCGCTTCTGGCTCTGCGTCGCAACAAGCTGCGGTCGGCGCTGACCATGCTGGGCATCGTCATCGGCGTGGCCGCCGTCATCGCCATGGTCACGGTAGGGCAGGGGTCGTCGCGGTCGGTCACCGCCAGCATCGAAAGCCTCGGCACCAATGTATTGTCCCTGCGACCGGGCACGCGTGGATTTGGCCCGACCGGATCGCAATCCGCCCGCCCCTTCACCCTGCGCGATGCCGAGGCACTGGCCGACCTGTCCGTCATCGCCCGCGTCTCTCCCACCATCTCTTCGGGGCAAACCGTGGTTGCGGGTGGCGAAAATCTCGCCACCAGTATCACCGGCGCCACGTCGGGCTACCTCGAGGTCGGCGGCTGGACCGTCGTCAGCGGGCGCGGTTTCAACTCGGTCGAAGATCGCTCGGGCGCCTCGGTCTGCATCATTGGCGACTCCATCCGGCAGACCCTGTTCCGCAACACTGATCCGGTCGGACAGCAGATGCGCGTCGGCAACATCACTTGCGAGGTCATCGGCCTGCTGCAGGCCAAGGGGGCAGGGACCTTTGGTCAGGATCAGGATGATGTGGTCCTAATGCCGATCCGCACCGTGCAGCGACGGCTTGTCGGAAGCGATGACGTCAATTCGATCTCGCTTGCACTGGTCACCGAGGTTTCGGCCACCCGCGGCGCGCGCGAGATCGAGGCTCTGATGCGTGACAGGCGGCGGATTACGGCGGGCGAGGAGAATGATTTCAACATCATGGACCGCGCCCAGATCGCCCAGGTCCTGACCGGGATCAACTCGGTCCTGACCGGCATGTTGTCGTCGGTCGCGGCCGTCAGCCTTCTGGTCGGCGGGATCGGCATCATGAACATCATGCTGGTTTCGGTCACCGAACGCACCCGCGAGATCGGCATCCGTCTGGCCATCGGGGCCGAGGGCCGCCAGGTGCTGACGCAGTTTCTGGTCGAAGCCGTGGTCTTGTCGTTGGTCGGAGGGATCATCGGCGTGATCGTCGGGCTGGCGCTGGCCTTTGGTGCATCGGTCTTCATGGCCATCCCTTTTGCCCCGCAGGTCTACGTCGTGATCCTGGCCTTCGGCTTTTCCGCGCTGATCGGGGTGATCTTCGGTTACTTCCCCGCCCGCAAGGCCGCCCGGCTGGACCCCATTGACGCTTTGCGCCACGAGTGATCGCGGCCCCAGCCTGCCTGGTATGGTCTTGATCCGGATCAACCCAAAGCGCGCGCCATTCTGCTACAGGTTGGGCGAAGGGAACCGCCCATGCCCGACGCAAGCGACATCGTCTTTCGTGCGACCGGCCTGACCAAGGTCTATCGAAACGGTGTGCTTGAGGTGCAGGCCCTGCGCGGTATCGACTTTCAGGCGCGAAAGGGCGAGTTCATCGTCATTCTCGGCCCGTCTGGATCGGGCAAGTCGACGTTTCTCAACATCGTCGGCGGCCTCGACAGGGCCAGCGGCGGCGAAGTCTGGTTCGAGGAACACCAGCTGACCAGCCTGAACGAGGCGCAACTCACCCAGTACCGACGCGACCATGTGGGCTTTGTTTTCCAGTTCTACAACCTTGTGCCCAGCCTTACCGCGCGCGAGAACGTCCAACTGGTCACCGAAATCGCACGCCACCCGATGCAGGCCGATCATGCGCTGGCTTTGGTTGGTCTGTCGGATCGCGCGACGCATTTCCCTGCACAGCTTTCGGGTGGCGAACAGCAGCGCGTTGCCATTGCTCGCGCCATCGCCAAGAACCCCGAGGTCCTTTTGTGCGACGAGCCGACCGGGGCGCTGGACAGCGCGACCGGCATAAAGGTGCTGGAGGCCCTGACCGAGGTCAATCGCGCCATGGGGGCAACCACCCTGGTCATCACTCACAACGCTGCGATCCGTGACATTGCCGACCGCGTCATCCGCTTTGCGGACGGCCGGATCGTCGAGGAAACCGCCAACGCTACGAAGAAGACCCCTGCCGAGGTCACATGGTAATTCCGCCCCTCCGCCGAAAAGTCCTGCGCGACCTCAGGCGCCTCTGGGCGCAGGTGCTGGCCATTGCGCTGGTTCTGGCCGCCGGGGTGGCGACGCTGATCCTTGGCAACGGGGCCTATGCCTCCCTGCACGAGACGCGCGCCAGGTATTACGAAGAGAACCGCTTTGCCGACATCTTCGCCGACGTGACCCGAGCGCCCCGCGCGCTTATGGCCGAGATCGAAGCAATTGACGGCGTCCTCACTGCCGAGGCGCGGATCGTCAAACTTGGGCTACTTGACCTGCCGGGAATGGTGGAGCCTGGCTCGGTTCTTTTCGTTTCACTGCCCAGTGGCAACGGCGCGGGCCTCAACCGGCTTTACCTGCGACTGGGCCGACTGCCCGACCCGCAATCCGCGCAGGAAATTGTGGTGTCCGAAGGCTTCGCGACAGCGCATCGCCTTGGCCCCGGCGACCGGCTTCCAGTCCTGATGCACGGCCAGCGGCGAGAGCTGAAGATCACCGGTGTCGCCCTCTCGCCCGAGTTCATCTACGCCCTTGGCCCCGGTCAGATGATGCCCGATCCGCGCCGCTTTGGCGTGGTCTGGGCACCGCGAGCCAGCCTGGAAGCCGCCTATGACCTCGAAGGCGCATTCTCGAACGTGGTGCTGAAACTGGCCCCCGGCACTAGTCCCGACCGGGTGATCGCCGTGCTGGATAGGCTGACAGCGCCCTACGGCGGGACCGGAGCTTCGGCCCGCAAGGATCAGATTTCGCATGCCTTTCTGGATGCCGAGCTCAGACAGCTTTCGGCCATGGTGAAAGTCCTGCCTCCAATCTTCCTGGCTGTGGCAGCGATGCTGGTCAACATGACGCTGTCGCGGCTGATCGCGCTGGAACGCGAACAGATCGGGCTTTTGAAAGCCATCGGGTATTCGGCCCGCGCCGTGGCCCAGCACTATGTCGAATTCGTCCTCCTGATTGCTTTGGCGGGCATCTTGATCGGCTTTGCGGCCGGGGCCTGGCTTGGGGCGGGACTGGCGCAGATGTATGCCCGGTTCTTTTCGTTCCCCTTTCTCGTATTCACCCGCGACCCGCAGCTTTACGGCCTGGCCGCCTTGATCACCCTGGCTGCTGCCATCGGCGGCGCACTTTACTCCGTCCGTTCCGTCCTCCGCCTGCCCCCCGCCATCGCGATGGCACCGCCCGCACCCGCCACCTACCGTGAGAGGATGGGCACGCTCCGTCGCTTCATGCGCCTGCGTCAGACCGGCGTGATGGTCGCCCGTCACCTGATGCGCTGGCCGTTCCGCACCGCTTCGTCCACCCTTGGCGTCGCTATGTCGGTAGCAATCCTTGTCGCCTCGCTCTGGTCCTTCGGGTCCATCAACCGGATGATCGACATCACGTTCTTCCGCTCCGAACGCCATGACGCCCAGATCTACTTTGGCGCACCGGAACCCCAGACAGCTGCCTTCGCTGCGGCCCATCTGCCCGGCGTGATGATGGTCGAACCCTTCCGGCAAGTTTCCGTCCGGATCAGTCACCGCGCCTGGTCGAAAAAGCTGGCAATCACCGGGCGACCGGAGAACCCTCGACTTTCGCGCGTTCTCGCCCCCGATCTTGTGCCGATGCAGATGCCCGAGTCCGGGCTTCTGCTGTCCGAAGCCCTTGCCGACGCCCTCCGCGTCCGTCCCGGCGATCTTGTCACCGTCGAGGTGCTGGAAGGCCGGCGTCCGACCGTCACCCTGCCAGTCAGCGGCCTGTCGATCGGCTATGTCGGCCTAGGTGCTGCGATGGAGATCGGAGAGTTGAACCGGCTGATGCGGGAAGGGACGATGGTATCGGGCGTCAGCCTTCAAATAGACCAGTCCGCGACTGCTGCCTTCTACGCCGCCGCGAAGATCGCGCCCAAAACCGAACTGATCAGCGTAGCGACCCTGATGCTAGACCGCTTTCGTCAGACCCTGGCCGAGAACATCACAATCATGATCACGGTCTATGTGGTCCTTGCCGGGATTATCGCCATGGGTGTCGTCTACAACTTCTCGCGTATCGCTTTGTCTGAACAGGGCCGCGAGTTGGCCAGCCTCCGCGTCTTGGGTTTCACCAATCCCGAAGTCTCGGGCGTGCTTTTCCGCGAGCTTGGCGCCGTGGTCCTGATGGCGCAGCCCCTGGGCTGGCTGATCGGCTATGGCATCGCTTCGGCCATGGCGGCGGCCTTCTCCTCGGATCTCTACCGAGTGCCCTTCGTCGTCCAGCGCGACGTCTATGCCACGGCAAGTCTCGTGGTCTGCACCGCTGCCCTCATCTCGGCCATCGCGATCCGGGGTCGCATCAACAATCTGGACATGATCGAAGTCCTGAAGACACGGGAGTAGCCCATGCGCCGCCTTCTGCCAATTGCCGCCGCTCTGGCCGTCATCGCGTTCCTGGTCTGGGCCTTCCTGCCCCGACCGGTCGAGGTCGAACTGGCCGATGTCGCCCTTCGCACTCTGGAAGTGACCGTCGAGGAGGAGGGCGAGGCGCGGATCCGCGAGGTATTCACAGTCTCGGCCAGCATTGCGGGTCGGCTGCAGCGGATCAACCTGCACGCTGGCGATGAGGTGACCGAGGGCGAAACTGTCGTTGCGGCCATCGGCCCGACCGCGCCCGTCCTCCTCGACAGCCGCGCGCGCGCGGTGGCCGAGGCCACTGCGGCGGCAGCGCAGGCAGCAACCGAGCTTGCCCGCGCGCAACTTGCGCAGGCCGAAGCAACCCGCGACTTCACCGCCAGCGAGGCGAACCGCTCCACGGCGCTCTATCAGAAAGGCGCAATCTCGCAGCGCGCGCATGACAATGCGATCCGCGACCAGAAGACCGCACAGGCAGCAGTTGCCAGCGCGCTTGCCAACCTGGCCGTGCGGGAAAAGGAGCTTGAAAGCGCGCTTGCCGTTCTTCGGCCCGATCGCTCGGGCCTCACCAATCGCTGCTGCGTTGAAATGCTCGCCCCCGTGTCTGGCCGGGTCTTGCGGGTTCTGACCGAAAGTGAACAGGTCGTGCAGCCCGGCACGCCGATCCTTGAAATCGGCGATCCCGGCAATCTCGAGATCGTGGTCGATCTTCTGTCCCGCGACGCCGTGCGTGTCACCGAAGGCTCCCTCGCCACCGTTTCTGGCTGGGGTGGTGCGGCTTTGCCGGCCGCAGTCGAACGGGTGGAGCCGTCTGCAGTGACCCGGGTTTCGGCGCTTGGGATCGATGAACAGCGTGTGACCATCATCCTGCGGCTTTCGGGGCCATCAGAGGACTGGCGCGCGCTTGGTCACGGCTTTCGCGTCTTCGCCCGGATTGCGCTTTGGCGGCAGGATGATGTGCTGACGATCCCGGTGGGGGCGCTCTTCCGCGACGGATCGGACTGGGCGACCTATCTTGTCCGGGACGGGAGGGCGATCCTTCAGAAGATCACGCTGGGCGAACGGAACGACGATCTCGCGCAAGTGCTGGATGGGCTGCAGGCCGACGACCGGGTGATCCTGCATCCTTCGGATCAGGTAGTTTCCGGCGTCCGCGTGGTGTCCATTGCTGACGCGACGTAAACGGAATTCAGTCCTTACCGCAAAGCCCACCAGATCGCAGCCAGACCGGCTGTGATCAGCAACACCCCGGCGACGATCGCGGCCCCCCGCTTTGCCCCCGAGGCTTTCGGCCCGACGATGGGTTGCGACGAGACCTTGCGAGACTTCACGGTTGCCGGGGCTGCGGTCAACCTGTTCGGCAGGGGCCCGCCCTCTTCGCTGATCCGGATCCAATCCAGCCAGTCGCCTGCCGACTGGATACGGTCGCGCGGCATAACCCGGACTGCCTTGTCGATCGATTCGAGGAACCCCGGCGGGTAACCGGCATAGCGGCCCGCAAGCGGCTGGTAGGGATCCATCTCGCCCTCTGCCACCCGCGCCAGGCGGCGCTGACTTTCCGGCGGGGCCTTGCCCGTGATCACGTGGTAGAACGTTGCGCCCAGCGAATATAGGTCGCTCGATGGGCCTTGTTCAGCGCCGGTCAGATAGAATTCCTGCGGCGAGTAGCCTTCCTTGATGACCCGACGCCCGGTCAGGACGCGGGTTGCGCGCACTACCTGTTCGCTGGCGGCACCAAAGTCGATCAGGATCGGGTTACCAGTCTTGTCGACCAGAATGTTGTCGGGCGAGATGTCGCGATGCAGGATTCCGGCCTGGTGGATGAACTCCACCGCGCTGAGCATCCTTTTCAGCATCCCCACAACCTGATCGGGCGTGAAGGCCTGATCGGTTGAATCCAGGATATCGTGCAGGTCACGCCCGTCGATGAAATCGATCGCCATATAGGCCGTGTCGTTGTCTTCGAACACCTGATGCACGCCCACGATGTTGGGATGCACCAGCCGCGCCAGGCTTTTCGCTTCGGCCACAAAGTTTTCGACAAAGCCCCGGAAATCATCCTGATGCTTGCGCGACCGCGCGCGGACCAGACTGGTCGACCGACGGCACAGCGAATTGGGGAAGCATTCCTTGATCACCACGGTCCGGTTGAGGCTATCCTTGGCCAGATAGGTGATCCCGAAGCCACCGCTGTTGAGAAAGCCGATGATCGTGTAGTGCCCGCCCAAAAGCTCGGTCCCCGGCTTCAGGTCATCGGCAAAAGCATCCGGGTCAACCCGGCCCAGCTCGGATTCGAGCTGATTGCTGATCTGCGTCGGACCCTGCGTCACTTCACACCTGCCTGTCAGGCTACTCACAACACCAAACGCGCCTGCGACCAGTCGCTGCGCGCAATACTGAACGACAACACTTTCATCCGGGTAAATCCGCTTCGGCCTCAACACCGTCACGGTAAACTTCCGTTAACACATTCTAGTCCTCGATCGGCGAGAGACGCAAACCTCACTCACTGCGGGAAAAATGTGCAGACGTGGGCATCCAGAGAAGTTGGTGACCGCACAGGGTGACCGACACGGAGAAAATCAGATCAAGGCATTGAAGTTACTGTTGTTTTCCGTAAAGGGTCGATACGTCACACCCTCGACAGCATTCTCTGCACTGTGACAATTTCATCAACGATCCCAGTGGGATGCGCCATTTTCTTGCCTTATTCCGCCAGTGCCTGCGACCTCGGCGATTAACAAGCCTTCTG
The DNA here is from genome assembly GCA_009773055.1 of Paracoccaceae bacterium. GTDB lineage: Bacteria > Pseudomonadota > Alphaproteobacteria > Rhodobacterales > Rhodobacteraceae > Tabrizicola. The sequence goes on along the minus strand of WOUW01000001.1, from coordinate 115,251 downwards.
GAAACAATCTAAAGTTGCAGCCTCTTTCGGCCGTTCACCGGAAGCAGTCGATTCGTTTGGCACTTATCTGGGCTGCCAGACCTCGGCCACCTGTCCGGGCCGCAGGATGTGGAAACTGCGGGCTGGCAGCGTCATCCAGTCCCCTTCGGACCCGTCCGGCCAGATCACCCGCAGATCGACGGTCTCGGCCTGACCCAGCCCGAAATGCAGCCAGCCGATCGAGCCCGAAAGATGGCCGCCGCCCGACAGGATCTCGTGCCGCTCGATCTTCTCGCCGCGCCGAAGCTCTACTACCGCGCCTACGGCATCGCGGTTCGCCCCGCTTTGCGCCAGCCGCACCTGAACCCAGCCGCCAAGGACCGTCGCCTGCCGCCAAACCTCCGGGCCGGACCAGCGGTTCTGCACCACGAGGTCCAGCGCGCCGTCGAGGTTCAGGTCCACCACCTGCGCCCCGCGCGCGATGCCCATGCTGGCGATCCCGGCCTTGTCGCCCGCCTCGACAAAGCTGCCATCGCCCGCGCCCAGCAACAGGTTGTTCGGGTCGTTCTGCGCAAAGTCCGGCATCTGTGCGACATTGCCCTTGGCGACGAACAGATCGGCAAGACCGTCGTTGTTCACATCAGCAAATTGTGCGTGCCAGGCGGTCGAAGGATTCAGGTCGCCCCCGGTATAGGGCCGGTGCGCCGTCACCCCCGATTTGAACGCGATGTCCGCATAGTCGGGCAGGCCCGTAGACGGGTCCTTCAGCACCTGCAGCTTGTTGTCGGCCATCGAGGTCAGGAAATAATCCGGATAGCCGTCAAGGGTCACGTCCGCGCTGGCAATCCCCATCCCCCAGATGCGCAACCGCTTCCAGCCTTCCTTTTCGCCCAGACGGGCAGGGGGCTGGCCCGGATCAAGACGCCAAAGCTGCTCTTGCCCGCCTTTGTAGTATTCCCGGTCGTTCGACACCCGCAGCGACGGCTTGCCCGATCGGTCCCAGTCGGTGAACAGCATCGACAGGGCGCAGAAGGATGGCGTCAGCGGGATCGGCGCGCCGAACCGCTCACCTTCCGGACGATGCAGCCAGTTGTCGGTGCAGGATCCCCAAGGGAAGGCCTCTTCTTTTCGGTCGATGTAGTTGCCGATGGCAAGTGTGGGCCAGGTCTGCCCCTTTTCCCAGATTGCGGCGAAGGCTGAGGACCAGGCATCGCCCCCGTCAAATCCCCAGGCAGCGTTCGCCAGATCAAACTGGCAATCGCCAAGGCCTCGCAACAGCTGGTTCTCGCCCTGTCGCAGGACGACCAGGTCCATCACGCCGTCGCTGTCGATGTCCACGGGATAGGCCCCGAGGACTGCATCAATCGTCACCGCGTCGGTCTTCTCGAAGGCCAGCGCTCCGCCCACCGGACTGCGGTTCAGATACAGCGCCGATGGACCGGCTCCGCCTGACAGGAAGACCTCGGGCAGACCGTCACCCGAGCAGTCGAAGGTGGCCACCCCGCCGCCGACCATATATTCCCACTCGCCGGCATAGACCGTCGAAAGCCCCGCCGTCGCGGTCTCGTCGATAAATGTCGGGATCACCGGCTCGGCGCAGGCCGGGGCCGCAAGAGCAAGGCAGAACCCAAGCGCGCGCATCAGGATTCGGTCCGCAGGCTTGCGGCAAAGGCCCCGACCGCGCGGCCCTGCGCAAGCCCCGCCTCGTTGCCAAAGCGAAAGTGGATGCCGCCGTAAAGCCTTGAAACCGCGGCTTCGTCCGCTGCCGCCGCGAAGGAAGGAAAGCTGCGGACAGGCAATCCCTCGTCTTTGTGCGTGGCGTCCTCGAACGAGAAGTTTTCGCCAAAGGCGGCCGTCAGCACGGTCGAGGCCGCCCCCGATTGCGTCGAATGGCCCGAGGTGTATTCCGGGAAGGGCGGGGTGATCAGCAGGGGCTCCCATTTCGGGTCGATGTGCCGCTTGATATAGGTCACCGGGCGCAGAAGGTTGTATTTGAACTTGGTCGACCAGCAGGAAATGAACGCATCCGCCTGCGCCACGCCCAGTTTCGCCAGTGTCGCCGAGATGACCTCGACCGGCAGCGCGTCGCGGTCGGCGATCTGCATCACGATGGAAATCCAGTGCCCGGCGGGCGTTGGCGTCAGCATCGGGTCATCCGACCAGAAACGAGCGATCAGCTTCTGCTCGTCCGTCAGGCCGCGACCGGTGTCATAGACTTCCTGCGCGAAACCGTGGAAGTCCGATCCTGGCGTTTCGTCGTATTCCGGGTGTGGCGGGGCATCCAACGCGGCAGCCGAAGGGATCGCGAAGGCGCGGGTTCCGCCCCATCCGGGTAGAAGCGGGGCCTGTTGCAGCCGGATCAGGTTCGTCGGCACCCAGTCCTGCGGGCGCGTGCCCGGAGTGTAATCGCGGGGGAAGCCCATGTTCTCGATCACCGCACCGCCATCGAGTGCCGACCAAGCCAGGATATGTGCGGCAATCGCCTGCCCATGCGCCATCGACCGATCCACGACATCGCCCGCAACGCCCTCGCCTGCGGTACGTCCCATGATCGCGGTCATCTTCTCCATCGAGCGCTGGCCCGTAGGGCCGGTATTCGCGAACAAACCCTGCGCGGCAGCGGTCAGGGCGCCGTGCAGGACGCAGGGCTCGTCAAAGTCCCCTTCGCCCCGCGCAGGAGTGGGCGCAAGATCGGTCAGTTGCCCCGCCAGACTGCGCAGCGCGGGGTTGCCCGTGGCAAGGGCCTCGTGCCCGGTCACGCCGATATAGGCGAAGGCGCGGGCGGCCACCGGGGGCACATAAGTTGCCGTGTGGCGGACCAGTTCCAGGATAAGCTTGTGCCAGGTCAGAAGCACCTCGCGTGAGACATCGGCCCGGTCAGCGGCCAGCGCTGGCTTGAGGGACAACGCAATGGGCGCAACAAGCGAAAGCCCCAGCAACTCGCGTCGGCGAAATGTCATTCTGTCCTCCCCTATTGGGCGGTTTGTGTCATGCGCCAGTACACTGCGCAACCATTTCCGTGGGCCATTCAGCCCCGCCCGGTCACCCAGTTCCCCAGTTTCGCCAGCTTCGAAGGGCCTGCGCCCGGCCGGTCCTCGCGCCGGTCGGCGGCGTTCAGAAGCGCATACGACCCATGCACGCCAAGCCAGCGGAACGGCTCGGGCTCCCAAGCCCGCACCTTCCGATTGACCCATGGCAGATGCGCAAGTTCGGTCTCGCGCCCCAGCGCCAGATCCGCCAGCGTCCGCCCCGCCAGGTTCGAGGTCGAGACCCCCACCCCAACATAGCCCCCCGCCCAGCCAAGGCCCGTCACCGGGTCCAGCCCTACGGTCGCGCACCAGTCGCGCGGCACCCCAAGGACACCGCACCAGGCATGGTCGATCTTCGCGCCCCGTGCCGCCGGGAAGTGCCGGTGCAGGATCGCTGTCAGCCTTCGGATCGTCTCAGGGTCCGGCGCGCCGTTCACGTCCAGCGATGAGCCGAACCGATACGGCACCCCGCGCGAGCCCACGGTGATCCGCCCCTCGCGCGTCCGCTGGCAGTAGCAATAGGAAGCACTGGCGAAATCGCCGATGATCTCGCGCCCGTCCCAGCCGATCTTCTCCCAGACCTCGGGCGGCAGCGGCTCGGTCGCGATCTGGGCCGAGTTCAGCGGCAGCCATTCCCGCTTGCGGCCTGGCAGACCGGCAGTGAACCCCTCGGTGCAGCGCAGGATGACAGGTGCCAGAACGGTTCCGCGGTCGGTCGCCACTGCTCCGGGTTCATAGCCCGTAACCGTGGTCCCCTCGACGATTCGGACGCCCAGACGTTCCACCGCCTTGGCAAGGCCCCGCACCAGCTTGGCAGGTTGCACCCGCGCCACGTTTGTCACGACCATGGCCCCCAAGGCCCCCGGTATCCGCACCCGAGTGGCCAGATCATCCTCTGCCATCTCGAAGACCCGTCCATCCTCGCCCCAATGCTGCCGGTGCGCTACCTCGGCCCGCATCCGGCCCAGCTGGGCTGGCTTCGTCGCCACAACCAGCTCATCCGTCCGGTGAATGTCCGCCTCGATCCCCTCGGCCTCGGCCACCCGGATCACCTCGTCCACCGTGCCGTTCATCGCCGCGACCATCGCGCGGACCGCCTGCTCGGACGAGGTTTCCAGGTATCGCCGGTGGGTCCAGGCAAAGCCGCCGGTCAGCCAGCCGCCATTGCGACCCGAGGCGCCGAAGCCCGCGAAATCTTTCTCGATCACCAGAACATCAAGTCCCGGGTTCGTCTGCTTCAGGTAATAGGCGGTCCAAAGCCCGGTATACCCAGCCCCGATGATCGCCACGTCCGCTGTCGTGTCACCCGCCAGCGCCGCACGGGGATAGGGGAGGCCGATATCGGCATACCAGAACGACACATCCCCAACCCGCATGCTTCCCCCGTCATGGTGCGCAGCCCAAGGGAGGCACAGCCCCCGCAGCTTTTCAAGGCCCAAGCGCCGCTTGGCGATTGCCTTCGGACCCTTGCGAAAGGATGCTGCCCGAAAAAGGCGAGATCACCGATGCACGGCTTCTTCATTCCAGGCCCCCATGACGACGGCGACCCCGTGACTGGCCATTACTACGAGACGGCCTCGGACGACCCGTCGCGCCCGCAGGTCTGGGGTTATACATCCGCACTGTCCTACGCTTCCGGCGAAACTTTGCGGCTTCACGCCATGTCCTCTGCCCCCACGGCCCGGCTGACCATCACCCGCGACGGGCTTACCCCCCAGACGGTGCATGTCACCATGATCCCTACGACCTTCGCCCCCACGCCCGCCGATTGCTCGGTCAAGGGTTGCGGCTGGCCCATCGCATTCCAGATCACGATCCCGCCCGACTGGCCGACCGGCGTCTATGTCGCGACGCTTGCCATCGACGGCCACGAAAGCATGGCGATCTTCGTCCTGAAACCGGCCAGGCCCACGGCACAATTGGCCCTGATCCTGACCACCGGAACCTGGTGTGCCTACAACGACTGGGGCGGATCGAACCACTATCAGGGCCTCACCGGTCCAAGCGGGGCCGAGTTTGCAGCGAATGTCAGCCTGCACCGACCCTGGGCCAAGGGCTTTGTCCGCTGGCCCGACGACGCGCCCCGCATCCCGCACGCCTCGCCGCTTTTGACCCGGCCCCGCTATCCCCACATGGAATTTGCCCGTGCCAACGGCATCTCGAAGAAATACGCCTCCTCCGGCTGGGCCGCCTTCGAAAGGCCCTTCGTGCTGTGGGCCGAAGAACAGGCCATCACGCTCGACTACGTCACCCAGCACGACCTTCACGGGAACCCGCACCTCCTGGACGCCTACCCCCGCGCCGTGATCGTCGGCCACGACGAATACTGGACCTGGGAGATGCGTGACCACCTCGACGCCTGGCTTGACCGCGGAGGCGAGCTTGCCCGTTTCGGCGGTAACTTCTTCTGGCAGACGCGCCTCTCGCCCGACCTCATTACCCAGACCTGCTACAAGACCCGGGCCGAGGCGGAAGACCCCCTCGCCACCACCGACCGCCTGACCAGCTACTGGGACCACCCGCAGGCCCGCCGCCCCGCCGTGGCCAGCATGGGCCTGACCGGCAGCATGGGCGTCTATGCCGGGTGGAGCCGCTGCGCCGCGCACGGCTCCGGCGGGTTCACGCTTTACCGACCAGACCATTGGGCGCTGCAGGGCACCGGCCTTGGCTATGGCGACGTCCTCGGCGCGGCCTCCAACATCTTCGGCTACGAGGTCGACGGGATCGACTACGAAATCCGCAATGGCCTGCCTTACGCCGCCCCGGACACTGGCCTTGAGGGCGATCTCACCATCGTCGGCCTCTCGCCAGCTACGACGCTGGCGCATCATACCGGGCGGCACGACATGGACTATTTCATCGGCACCCTCGATGCCGAAGAAGTCGCGAAGACGATCTACGGCGAAGTGACCTCGGAAACCCTGGGCCTTGCCAGCAGGGGCAACGGCAGCATGGCGGAATACCGGCGGGGTAGGGGAGCGGTGTTCAACGCCGGGTCCTGCGAATGGGTCGCGGGCCTGATCGCGCGGGAGCGCCCGGTGGAGGTGGTGACGAAGAACATCCTGCTCGGAGAATGGGACGCCACTTGACCAATCCCCTTTTCGCGCCGCCCTGCTTCGGCTAGGCCTAACGCCATGCTCAGCCTGTCGAACCTCGCAGTGGCCCGGGGCGGCGTCACGGTCCTGCAGGGCCTGACGCTGACTGTCCGGCCCGGCCAAGCCCTGATCCTGCGCGGCCCGAACGGGTCGGGCAAGACCACGCTTCTGCGCACGCTGGCGGGCCTGCAACCCCCCGCCGAGGGCAGCTTTGATCTGCCCCCAGACAGCATCGCCTATGCCGCCCATGCCGATGGTCTGAAATCGACCCTGACGGTGACCGAAAACCTCGCCTTCTGGTCCCGCATCTATGGCGGACCCGCCGTCGAAAACGCCATCCGCGCATTGGATCTGACCCAGCTTGTCCGCCGCCGGGCAGGAGAGCTTTCTGCCGGGCAGAAGCGCCGTCTCGGCCTTGCGCGCCTTCTGGTGACCGGCCGCCCGGCCTGGCTACTGGACGAGCCGACCGTCAGCCTTGACGTGGCCTCTGTCGCCCTCTTTGCCGGGGTCGTCCGCGATCACCTTGGCAAGGGCGGACTTGCCGTCATCGCCACCCATGTCGACCTCGGCCTGCCCGAGGCGACGGTCCTTGACCTCGACCCACACCGTGCCCGAGTGATCCAGAGCACTGGCTTTGACGAGGCCTTTGCATGACACCTTGCGCTGGCCGCCCGCGTCGATGCCTCCGGCGGGAGTATTTGGGAAATGAGCAAATGCGGGGCCGGGCATGAAGGCGCTTCTGCTGCGCGACCTGCGGCTGGCGTTCCGCTCGGGTGGCGGGTTCGGGCTGGGACTGGCCTTTTTCTTCCTCCTGTCGGTCCTAGTCCCCCTCGGCGTCGGACCCGAAGGCGGAACGTTGGGCCGCATCGCCCCGGGCATACTCTGGGTCGGCGCGTTGCTTGCTTGCCTTCTCTCGCTCGACCGTATTTTCGCGCTGGATCACGAGGACGGCTCGCTCGACCTTCTTGCGACCGCGCCGATCCCCTTGGAGGCCGTAGTGGCCGTAAAGGCCTTCGCGCACTGGCTGGTGACCGGCCTGCCGCTGACCGTGATCGCGCCCGGCCTCGGTGTTTTTCTGAACCTGCCGCCGGGCGGCTATCAATGGCTGGTCCTCAGCCTGCTTCTCGGCACCCCCGCGCTCTCCGTCATCGGCGCCTTCGGAGCCGCGGTCACCGTTGGCCTCCGCCGGGGAGGGCTTCTCCTCAGCCTTCTGGTGCTGCCCCTCTACGTCCCCACTCTTATCTTCGGGGGCGAGGTCGTGCGTCGCGGGGCCGAGAACATGGCGCTTGCGACCCCACTGGCGCTTCTGGCGGCGATCAGCCTCGGAGCGGCGGCGCTGCTCCCATTTGCGGCCGCAAGTGCGATCCGCGTCAATTTGCGCTGAAGCTCTCGCGCGATGGTGTGTTGAGCGGAAAACGGGAACAGGATAGGCGAAGCACCATGTCGATCTGGGAATATGCCAACCCGAAGCGGTTCATGCAGACCTCGGCCTGGGCCTTGCCCTGGGCGGTGGGGTTGACCGTCGCTTTGCTGGTCACGGGCCTGGTCTGGGGCTTCTTCTTCACGCCCGACGACTATAAGCAGGGGTCCACGGTCAAGATCATCTACCTGCATGTGCCGTCCGCGATGATGGCGATCAATGCCTGGGTGATGATGCTGGTGACCTCGCTGATCTGGATCATCCGCCGCCACCACGTCTCGGCGCTGGCCGCCAAGGCCGCTGCGCCCGTCGGGTTGACCTTCACGTTGATCGCACTGGTGACCGGGGCGCTTTGGGGCCAGCCGATGTGGGGGACCTGGTGGGCCTGGGATCCGCGGTTGACCTCGTTCCTGATCCTGACCCTGTTCTACTTCGGCTACATGGCGCTTTGGGCCGCGATCGAGGACCCGGACACCGCTGCTGACCTCACCTCGATCCTTTGCCTCGTCGGATCGGTCTTTGCACTTCTGTCCCGCTACGCGGTGAACTTCTGGAACCAGGGCTTGCACCAAGGGGCCTCGCTGTCGCTGGACAAGGAAGAGAACGTGTCTGACGTCTTCTGGCAGCCCTTGGTGATCTGCATCGCGGGCTTCATCCTGCTGTTCATCACCATGGTCCTCCTCCGCACCCGGACCGAGATCCGCGCGCGGCGGTTGAAGGCGCTTCTGGCGCGGGAGAGGGTGGCGTGATGCCGGAACTGGGGAAATATGCTGGTGCCGTGCTGGGGTCCTACGCGGCGACGGCTGTGCTGATCGCTGCACTGGTTGGGCTGACGCTGTGGCAGTCGGCCCGGATGAAACGCACGCTGGCCGAGGTCGAGGCGCGGCAGGAGAAGTTCGATGGCTAGATGGCTGATGCTGTTGCCGCCCGTGCTGTTCGTGGGGCTGGCGGGGCTGTTCTATACGGGGATGTTCCGGCCGAACCAGGGCCAACTGCAGTCGGTTTTTGTCGGGCGGACCGCTCCGGCTCTGCCGACGACTGCATTGCCGGGCCTGCCCGGTTTGACCGATGCCGACCTGCGGACCGGCGAAGTGACGCTGGTCAACTTCTGGGCAACCTGGTGCCCGCCCTGCCGGGCCGAGCATCCTGTCCTGATGGAGATGGCGGCCAAGGGGGTGCGCATCGGGGGGGTCAACATCCGGGACGACGATGCCAAAGCGGTCGACTATCTGGACGAAGGGGGCAATCCTTTCATCGGCGTGGCAACGGATCCGGCGATGCGGGGGGCGATCAACTGGGGCGTGTCGGCCCCGCCCGAGACCTTCATCGTCGGCGGTGACGGGACCGTCCTCTTCCGTTTCGTGGGTCCCCTCGTGGGGACCGACTACGAGACCCGCTTCGTGCCGGAACTGGAAAAGGCGCTGCAGGCGGGAGGTTGAGCGCCACGCGTGGCGAAAAATCTGTAGGCAGGGAAATCAATGCCTTGTCTGCGGCGGTTTGGGGTTGCTTTACCCGGACGTGGTGGGCCAACCACGTGCGAGGGGCGCGGGAAACGCCCTAATCTGCGGGAGAGTTTGGACGCCCGGACCGGGACGCGTCAGCCCGCAACCACCCTGCGCTGCGGCACGACCTCTTCCGGCCTGCGCCGCATCACGGGAAGCATCGCGATGCCCTCGAACAGCGCATAGTCCCCGCGCTTGATCCACTGCGACATTGTCCGCGCCAGCACTGGATCGCCGCTAAGATAGAGCTGACCGTTGGCAAGCTCGCCCGCGATCGTCGCCCGGCCCAGAAGGATGCCATGCAGAGAGACCCGGTTGGTCTCGACATAAAGGTCGATGTCGAAGCCGGGGATCGACGAACAGATCTCGGCCTCGGCGCCGGGTTGCAGGATTGCCCAGTAGATCGAATACTCGACGTCCGGATCGGCAAAGCGGAACTGCATCACCACCCGGCGCCGGGGCAGCGCGTCCATGACGAACTGCTTGCGCATGCTCCACATCAGGTTCGACACTGTCGCGGTGCAAAGCGCCACCTCGGCCTCGATGAAGCATTGCGCCCATTGCGCCAGCGCGTTCAGCGCGGCTTCCAGCGCGATGGCCGCTTCGGTCCGCAGATAGTCGACCGACCCGGTCGCAGGATCGGTGATGCGCTCCACGAGGCCCAACTCCTCCAGTTCCTTCAGCCGCCGCGACAATAGTGCGGGCGAGATGCTGCCAACCTCGCGCCGAAGGTCGTTGAACCGGGTCGCCCCCGCCCAAAGACCGACGAGGATCGGGATAGTCCAGCGCGGTTCGAGAATGTCGCAGGCCCGGGTGATCGGGCAGATCATTCCGTAAGGTTTCTGGGGCATGGTGTGGCCTCCCTTTGGACCGAGACTATGCCTGACTGCGGTGTGCGGGCCAGTTCAAGTTCTGTAGCGGTTTCGCTTCAGGTTCGGCACTCAACCTTCGGCGGGAACACGGGCGATGCTGAGGGCACAGAATCCTTGAGATGGAGATCGCCATGACCCCCGCATCCAACTTTCGTTCCCGTGATACCGATCCGATCAATGGCGGATGGCTGGTTTTCGGCACAAAGCTGGCCGAAAGCTTCCAGCCCGTACCCAGCCCCGTCAGCCTTCACCCGAAGGAGGCGCGCGCGCTTCGCCTGGCGGGACGTCTGCAGCGGCTGTGGGCCTGGTGGACCCGCCCTTTGCCCCACGCAGGCCGCAGCAGCGCCACCGAAGCGGCCACGCGATTGGAGATCCTGACGCGCGGCGGCTTTCAGCGCTAGTCGTGCCCGGTCAGATCAGGGCAAGCGCCACGCTGAGCACAAGGGTCGCTGTGAGACAAACATCGGCGAGGGTGAAACCCGGAGCGGTCCCAGCACGGGTCGCGGTCTTGCGGTCGGTCTTGACCGGGGGGCGGAGCGGCGGGAAACGGTGCGACATGGGGTTGGCCTTCTGGCTGCTGTCGCTGGCAGATTGCCCCGCAAGGAAAGAACAAAAGGTGAAGGCCCGGAGATCATCCGGGCCTTTCCTGGAAACAATCGGTTTCCGAAATCAGGACGCCGCGAGATCCCGCAGCACATAGTGCAGCACGCCGCCATTCTCGACATATTCGATCTCGATCGCGGTATCGATCCGGCACTTGATCTGAATCGTCTTCTCGGTCCCGTCGGAGTAGCGGATGGTGCAGGGGACGAGGCTCAGAGGCTTCAGATCGCCCTCAAGGCCGCTGATGGACACCACTTCGTCCCCCTTCAAGCCAAGCGACTTGCGGGTGTCGCCGCCGGTGAACTCGAATGGGATGACGCCCATCCCGACGAGGTTCGAGCGGTGGATACGCTCGAACGATTCGGCGATCACGGCCTTGACGCCCAGAAGGGCGGTACCTTTGGCCGCCCAGTCGCGCGAGGAGCCAGCGCCGTATTCGATGCCGCCGAAGATCACCAAGGGCGTGCCCGCCGCCTGAAAGGCCATCGAGGCGTCGTAGATCGAGGTCTGCACCCCGTCAGGCCCCTTGGTATAGCCGCCTTCCACGCCATCCAGCATCTCGTTCTTGATGCGGATGTTGGCGAAGGTCCCGCGCATCATCACCTCATGGTTGCCACGCCGGGCGCCGTAGGAGTTGAACTCCGACACCGGAACTTGCCGTTCTGTCAGATACTTGCCAGCCGGAGTTGAAGCTTTGAATGAACCGGCGGGCGAAATGTGGTCGGTGGTGATCATGTCGCCGAGAAGGGCCAGCACCCGCGCGCCGGTCACGTTCTTGATCACGCCCGGGGTCTGCGACATGCCTTTGAAATAGGGCGGGTTCTGGATGTAGGTCGAGGACGCGGGCCAGTCATAGGTCTCCGAGTCGGTGATCTCGACCGCCTGCCACTTGGCGTCGCCCTTGAAGACATCGGCGTATTTCGCCTGGAACGCCTGACGGGTGACGACCGCGTGGACGATGTCGGCGATCTCCTTGTTCGTCGGCCAGATGTCCTTGAGATAGACCGGCTTGCCGTCCTTCGACGTGCCCAGCGGCTCGGACGTGAGGTCGATGTTCATGTCCCCGGCCAGCGCATAGGCCACGACCAAAGGCGGTGAGGCGAGGTAGTTCGCACGGACATCCGGGCTGATGCGCCCTTCGAAGTTGCGGTTGCCCGACAGGACGGCTGCAGCGACCAGGTCACCTTCGTTGATCGCCTTGGAGATTTCGGGCTGCAAGGGGCCGGAGTTGCCGATGCAGGTGGTGCAGCCGTAGCCGACAAGGTTGAAACCTACCGCGTCGAGGTCTTCCTGCAGGCCAGCAGCGTTCAGGTATTCCGACACGACTTGGCTTCCGGGGGCGAGCGAGGTCTTGACCCAGGGCTTGCGATCCAGACCCAAAGCGCGGGCCTTCCGCGCGACAAGCCCCGCGCCGATCATCACATAAGGGTTCGAGGTGTTGGTGCAGGAGGTGATCGACGCAATCACCACCGAGCCATCGCGCAGCTTGTAGCCCTCACCCGCCACGGCGGTGGATTTGCGGGCATCGGTGGTGGTGGTGTGGTTCGGGCCCTCGGAAGCCATCTCTTTCGCCGGGTCCGTGGCATCGACACCACGGAAATCGCAGACCGTCTTGTAGAAGTTGGGCGCCGCTTCTGAGAGTGGCTGAAAATCCTGCGGGCGCTTCGGGCCGGAAATGGCGGGAACGATCTCGCCCATGTTGAGGTGCAGGGTCGAGGTGTAGACCGGGGCATAGTCCGGCCCGCGCCACATGCCGTTCGCTTTGGCATAGGCCTCGACCAGGGCAATGCGGCCTTCGTCGCGGCCGGTCATGTGCAGGTAGCGCAGAGTTTCGTCGTCGATCGGGAAGAAGCCACAGGTCGCGCCGTATTCGGGGGCCATGTTGGCGATGGTGGCGCGGTCGGCCAGCGGCAGGCGGTCCAACCCGTCGCCGTAGAATTCGACAAACTTGTTCACCACGCCATGCTTGCGCAGCATCTGCACGACCTTCAGCACAAGGTCGGTCGCGGTGGTTCCTTCCATCATCTTGCCGGTAAGCTTGAAGCCCACGACCTCGGGGATCAGCATGGACACGGGTTGGCCCAGCATCGCCGCCTCGGCCTCGATCCCGCCGACGCCCCAGCCAAGGACGGCAAGGCCGTTGACCATGGTGGTGTGGCTGTCGGTGCCGACGAGGGTGTCGGGGTAGGCGACAAGATTGCCGTCCTGGTCGGTGTCGGTCCAGACGGCCTGAGCGAGGTATTCCAGGTTCACCTGGTGGCAGATGCCGGTGCCGGGGGGCACGACGCGGAAGTTGTTGAACGCCTTCTGGCCCCACTTCAGGAAGACGTAACGCTCCATGTTCCGCTCATATTCGCGGTCGACGTTCATCTGAAAGGCGCGGGGGTGGCCGAATTCGTCGATCATCACCGAGTGGTCGATAACCAGATCAACCGGGACCAGCGGGTTGATCTTCGCGGCCGAGCCCTTGAGGCCCTTGATCCCGTCGCGCATCGCGGCAAGGTCCACGACGGCAGGGACGCCGGTGAAGTCCTGCATCAGCACGCGGGCCGGGCGATAGGCGATCTCGATCGGGTTCTGGCCGCCGTTCTTTCCCCCCTTCAGGCTGGCCGGAAGCTTGGTGAACTCGCCCAGCCCCGCGGCCTCGGCGGCGGGAATGGAATAGTAGCTGACCGTCTGGCCCCCGGCGCTCAGGGTCTTGCGGGTCTTGGAAAGGTCATGTCCAACTGTGACGGTCATCGAAGTGGCTCCCTGATGAAAGGCGGCTGCTGCGGGCGCTGTATACCATTGTATGCCGAATATCCAGCCCCGCGTTGTGGCTTTCCTACAGCATATGACAGGTCTCTCGCAAAACCTTGATTGGCTCGTGTCTGTGGGCCTCCCTATAAGGAACTCGGGGACCACGGGATCGGGATACGCGATATGCGACATTTCGTCAGCGCCGCTTGCGGCTTTTGGCTCGCAGCAGCGGCCCAGGTTCAGGCGGAGCCGGTGGTGGTGGTAGAACTTTACACATCGCAGGGCTGTGTCTCTTGCCCGCCAGCCGACGAGTTTGTCGCGATGCTTGCCGCCAACCCTCAGGTCCTGCCGCTGGCGCTGCACGACGATTACTGGGATTACATCGGCTGGGCAGACAAATTCGCCCAAGGGAAGTTCACCGACCGTCAGCGCGCCTACGCAAAGGCCATCGGGTCGCGGACGATCTACACGCCGCAGCTTATCATCGGCGGCACCGACCGGATCGAGGGCTTTTCCCCCGATGAAACGGCCGACCGGCTGCGCAAGCATCTTAAGGCTGTTTCGCCCGTCCGGCTGACCGTGACACGGGAAGGCGACAAGCTGGTGATCCGCGCCGAAGCCGACCCGCCGCTGACCGAACCCGTCCGGGTGCAACTGGTGCGCTACCGGCCTGCGGAAACGGTGACAATCGAGCGCGGCGAGAATGCCGGTAAGACGATCACCTACACCAATATCGTGACTTCTTGGGAACGGCTGGAAGACTGGTCCGGTCGCGAACCCCTCGAAGTGTTCGCGCCATATGCCGGCAACGAGCCCGGCGCGGTGATCGTGCAGCAGGACGGCCCGGCTGCGATCTTGGCGGCGGCCCGGATCGACTGAACCAGGGCGGGGCGCGCAGCCTGCCTCAGGCCTGTCCGCCACCCTTCCAGCGCCGGTGAATCCAGAACCACTGTCCGGGCTCGGCCAGCACGCGTGTCTCCAGCGCTGCGGTCACCTGGCGCATCATCGTCTCGGGGTCGCCGGGTGGCACGGGTGCGTCAAGCGTGACGCGGAAACTCAGGCCGTCCGGAAGTCGGGTTGCGAAGAACGGGATCAGATCCGCCCCAAACCGCAGTGCAAGTTCGGCAGCCGACAGGGCGGTGCGCGCAGGATGCCCAAGAAAGGGCAGCGCCGGCGCCCCCGCCACATCCTGATCGAACAGCAGCACCAGCTGCCCGCCCGCCTTCAGATGCCGGACAAAGCCCGCCGTTCCGGCCCGGCCCTGCGGAAAGACCGGCCCCCCGAAGGCCTGCATCGTCTCGACGTAATGCGCGTTGAAATAGCGGTTCGACAGGTTGCGATAGAGCCCGCCGATGTCGAACCCCCGCGCCACAAGAGCAGCCCGTGCCGCCTCGTAATTGCCGAAATGGCCCGAAATCAGGATCACCGGTCGCTTTGCCGCCTGCGCGGCGACAAGGGCTGCATAGCCCGGACCCTCGGGCTCGATTTTTTGCGCCCGGGCCAGGAAGGCACGGGTGGAGTAATTCTCGATCAGGGTTCGCCCGGCATTGTCCAGCGAGGCCTCGGCGATTGCCAGACGCTCTGCTTCCGGCCGGTCAGGCCAGACCAGCGCCAGGTTTTCGCGGGCCCGGGCACCATAGCCCGCCACGGGTCCGATCACCCACCGCATCAGCCAGCCGACAAATCCCACTCGCCAAGAATATGGCAACACAAGAGCCAGCCCGATCAGCCCGCGCGCGGCAAAGTTGACCAGGAAATGATCGGGCCGGAACGGAGGGCGGGCAGGCAGTGGTTCTGGGCCGTCGGTTGACATCGGGGCCTTCAGGGCTTTGGCGCGCGCGACGCCCGGTTTTCGCGGTTCCAGACATAAAGTCCCGCGCCCACGATCACAAGCGCACCGATCACTGTCCACCGATCCGGCCAATGGTCGTAAAGCACCGCCCCCCAGATTGTCGCGAAGACAATGCCCAGATAGGCAAAGGGCGCGACCACCGAGGCCTCGGTGATCGAAAAGCTCCGGATGATGCACAATTGCGCCAAAGTCCCAAGGCAGGCGATCAGCCCGAATTGCCAAAGGTCCCCCGCCGCCACCGGCTCCCAGACGAAGGGCAGGGCCGCGCCCGACGCCAGTGTTCCAAAAAGCGAGGCATACACCATCGAGCCCCAGACGCTTTCCTGCGCGCCGATCTTCCGGGTCAAAAGTGCGCTTGCGGCATAGGACACGGCACAGAACAGTGGCAGGATCGCCCACCACGAGAAGACCCCCGCACCTGGGCGAATCACGATCAGCGCGCCCGCCAGCGCGACGGCGACCCCCGCGATGCGACGCGGCCCCAGTCTTTCGCCCAGAAACAAGGCCGCTCCCAGCGTGATCAGCACCGGGTTGATGTCAGCAATGGCCGTCGCTTCGGCCAGCCCGACATGCGGCAGGGACATGAAGAAGAAGGCGGTCGCGCCGAACTGCGACAGCGACCGCCAGAAGTGCAGCCCCGGAAATCGCGTGCGCAAGGCGGGACCAAGCCGGGGCCCAAGGATGATCAGCACCAGCGCCAGTTGCCCGGCAAAGCGGACCCAGATCACCTGCGGGGCGGGATAGCGCGCGATCAGCCCCTTGGCCGTCGCATCCATCGCGGTGAAGAAGAAGATCGCCAGGATCATCAACGCCACGCCGCGCGTGACCTGAGAGTGTGGTGCGACCGACATTTGCCCGTTCTAGGCACCGGTCCGGGTCTGCGCAAGGGGCCGGTCATCTGGGAAAGCGCAGAGGCGCCGCGGATCGGGATTGCAGCAAACGGACTTGGCAGGCTGCAACGATGGGTGCCGATTGTGCCGCATTTTGCAACGAAGGTCAGGATTTCTGGCCTTCCAAAGGAAGAGATTTGGTTTATGAAATGTTTATATTCATGATTTTGATAGGAGATTCATCATGAGACAAGTTCTCGCCGTGGCGTTGATGGTTGCTGCCGGTGCGGCACAGGCGGGCGGGCCGGTGGTTGTAGCCGATGATCCGGCTGTCGTCGCCCCTGCAGCCCCCGCCGGATACGACTGGACCGGGTTCTATATCGGTCTGTCGGCGATCTCGGGCACGTTCAGCGACAATGGCGGCGCGACCAGCGACGGCACCACTGGATATGGCCTGCAGGCGGGCTATCTGCGCGACTTCGGCACGTTGGTCGTGGGGGGCGAAGTTGCCTATGCCAAGGGCGACTACGATGCGTTCCCGTCGAATGACTGGACCGCGACCCGGCTGAAGCTGATCGGCGGCTATGGCGCAGGGCGCGTGATGCCCTACGGCTTTGTCGGCCTGTCGAGCTATGACATCGGCGGGGTAAGCCAGTTCTCGGACACCGTGACGATCTACGGTCTCGGCGCGAAGGTCGCGGTTTCGCAGCGCGTTGCTGTCGGTCTGGAATACCTGGTCGAGAACAAGACCAACTTCGACAGCACCGGGTTCGACATGGAAAACAGCGAAGTTGCACTCCGGCTCGACTATCGCTTCTGAGCCACCGAACCAAGATGGCGGGGCCTGCGCTCCGCCACACCTGTTTTTCGATTGAGGCCTGTACGACGAAAGCGGATGTGTCGTGCCATGTGGCCGACTAGCCCTTGGACCCGGGGGACAGCGGATCGCTGATATCTGCGTCAGACAGCGTCCGGCAAAGGCGAGACGGGCAGTCGCGGAAACTTACCGCACGTCGGCACCGGCAACCGACCATGGATAAGGCTCAATGTCCTTCCAGGGAACTCTTGGGTCACTCTGTCGCACTCTGTCGACAGGCTTCTTTCCGACACACGTCATCCCGGTCTAGGCATCCTCCGGCTGGATCAGGGTGATTTCGCCGGACGTCTCCAGCGTGCGGATCGCGCCGATGATGGCGGTCATCGCCTCTTCGGCGTCCTTGTCCTTGACCCGGCCCCGGGTGCCCATCTCCTCGCGCAGGCCCTGGGCGAGCCGTTGCGAGATGTTGGCCAAGATGAACTCGGCCGCTTCTTCCAGCCCCGGTTTACCCATCGCGGCAGCAAGTGCGGTGACCAGCTGCGGCTGTTCGACCAGGCGGGTGAGCTTCGGCGTGTCGCGCGGATTGAGCCGCGTGGGGATGTGGACGAAGGTGAAAATCGCCTTCCGGACTTCGGCGGCAAAGGCGGCATCCTCGGCCTCAAGCCCCTGCAGCACGTCGTCGCGGGTCAGCGAGGGCGAGACGTTCAGGATTGCCCCCACCCGTTCGACCGGGCCGATGTCGAAGGCTTTGGGGGGCTGGTTGTCCAGTTCGGCCAGCAGGGCCGCCCCGATCCGGCGCACGGTTTCGGGATCGACATTGCCGGTCAGCGACACGGCAAAGGCCACGCGGCGAGCGCGATCGCCGGGAAGCTTTCCCAGAAGCTCTGCCGCCTTCGCGACCGGCAGCTTTGACAGCATGACAGCGCCAACCTCGACCGCCTCGTTCACCAGGATAGGCAACAGTCGGTCGGTGGGCAGCGCCATGATGCGTTCCCAGGGGTCGATCTTGGACGAGGTCGACGACATCCGCCGCAGCCGTTGCGCGGCCGACTGCGAGATGTGACCATCCATCATTGTCAAAGCCCCCTCGATCCCGCCGGGGAAGGCGAGGCCGACGGATTCAAGTTCGGCCAGAAATTCCGACACCACGTCATCCAGCGTCGTCCGGTCGACCAGCCGCATCTGCCCCATCTGTTCGGCAAGTGCTGCCTGCATGTGTTCGGGAAGTGAGGAGAGGGGCAAGGCCGTGCCGTCGCTGAGGAGGTAGCGCACAATCACTGCCGCCTTCTGCCGTGGCGTCAGCACACGGCGCGGCAGCGGTGCAACCTGCACAATCCGGCGTTCCGGGATGATACGGGCGAGCGGTACCATGTCCTGCGGCATCGGGTCCTCATCGATTCCTGTCGAGAGAACCCTCGCAGCCTCGGGTTAACGGGACCTTGACCGCTGCGGGTCAGCTGGTCGGTTTTTCGACACAAGTGCCCTTGGTCGTGTCCCAGACCATGCCCGCCATGCAGCTTGCTGCAGACTGGTCGCTGTGACCGCCCATACAGCCTGCGGCGGCGGCAAGCGTCGGCAGAAGGGTGAAGGCGAGAACGGCGAAGATCGTGGCTGGCTTCATCTAGTCCTCCTTGGGTTATCGGTATTTCAGGTGTCAGAACGTATAGGTCACTCCGGTTTTGATCGCGGTCTGCAGCGCACGTTCGGCCCAGGTGCCCGCACCGCCATGGACGCGGATCTGCGCCAGCTGGTCGGTGGCCATGGCGATCTCGTCCATCTGGACAAGCAGCTGGCCGTAATAGCTGCGCGCGAGGATATTCGCGGGGTCGAGGGCAAGGGCGCGTTCATAGGCTGCGATCCCGGCCTCGATCTGGCCGGTCTGCCGCAGAAGGAAGCCGCGGTAGGTCATCACGCGGCTGGTCTCGCCCTCCGTCATCGCGGCGAGGACCTGCATCGCTTCGTCGTGCCGTCCGGCATAGGCCAGTTCGCGCACCGCGCGAAAGCGTTGGTCATCGTTCAGGCTGGTGTCCTCGGGTTTGACGCAGGCCTTGGTCTTTTCGTCCCAGACCAGTCCCTCTTCGCACTCGGTGATGGTCTCGGTCGGCTTCGGCGGTTCGCTGTCATCGCTGCCAACGGCAAAGGCGCCAAGAGGAAGGAAGACCAGAATGGCGGCGGTCGCGGCGGCGGCAAGGGTCGTGCGCATCAGGTTTCCTTTCGCGGGTCTGACCGAAAAGGTAGCACGCCTGGCGATCTGGCAAGTCTGGAAAATCCGGACCGGGCGGACGACTGCGTTCACGCTTCTGTTATGCAGTCCGCACCCTGCGTCTGTAGAAGGGCGCTCGCAGTCGTGCCGGCCCAAGGCCGCTTCAGGCATCGGGCCGGTGTTGCGCCGGGGCGGTCGCGCTGGTTCCCGGGGAAACCGGCGGCACAGGGTCAGGCGGACAGGGCTTCCTTGTCCTCGTCCTCGGACGGCTCGCCCTCGTCTTCCGAAGCGTCGCCCTCGTCTTCGGCGCTGCTCCAGGTGATCTGGAACTCAAGCTCGCTGTCACCATCCTCGCGCTCCAGTGCGACCGCGAAGTCGGCATCGGCGGGGATCGTGACGTCTTCGCCGTCGACCTGGATGGAATAGTCGGCGCCGCTTTCCAGCGCATCGGCAAGACGGCGCAATTCGGCGACGAAGCTGGAAACGTCGTGGCTGACTTCGATGTCGAGGTCTTCGCTCATGGGGCTCTCCTGTGGCTGCGGGGACAGTCCAGACATCAAAGCCGTATCGCGCGACACGCGCGTGACGCATCCATGGCAGTTGAGTTGCGAATTGGCGACAGGCGCTTTGGGGCGGGCCGCGTCAGCCGCCGAACACCCGGGCGAAAATCGTGTCGACATGGCGGGTGTGGTAGCCAAGGTCGAATTTCTCTTCGATCTCGGCGGGCGACAGGGCCGCGGTCACCTCGGGGTCGGCCAGCAGCTCGGTCTTGAAATCTGCGCCCTTTTCCCAGACCTTCATCGCGTTGCGCTGCACCAGCCGGTAGCTGTCTTCGCGGCTGACACCTGCCTGGGTCAGCGCCAGAAGCACGCGCTGTGACATCACCAGTCCTTGGAACTTGTTCAGGTTCTTCAACATGTTATCCGGGTAGATCACCAGCTTTTCGATCAGACCGGCCAGCCGATGCAGCGCGAAATCCAGCGTGATCGTGGCGTCCGGGCCGATCATCCGTTCGACCGAGGAATGGCTGATGTCACGTTCGTGCCACAGGGCCACGTTCTCCAGCGCCGGGACCACCGCCATCCGCACCAGCCGCGCAAGGCCGGTCAGGTTCTCGCTAAGAACCGGGTTGCGTTTGTGCGGCATCGCCGACGAGCCCTTCTGGCCGGGCGAAAAGAACTCTTCGGCCTCCAGCACCTCGGTCCGCTGCATGTGGCGGATCTCGGTCGCGATGTTCTCGATGCCCGAGGCGATCACGCCCAGCGTTGCGAAGAACATCGCATGCCGGTCGCGCGGGATCACCTGGGTCGAGATCGGCTCGGGCGTCAGGCCCAGCATCTTGCAGACATGCTCTTCCACGCGGGGGTCGATGTTGGCGAAGGTCCCGACCGCGCCGGAAATGGCACCCGTGGCCACTTCCTTTCGGGCATTCTCAAGCCGGGCACGGTTCCGCGACATTTCGGCGTAGAAGCGGGCGAAGGTCAGGCCCATCGTTATCGGTTCGGCATGAATGCCGTGCGACCGCCCGATGCGGACGGTGTCCTTGTGTTCGAACGCGCGGGCTTTCAGCGCGGCCAGCACCCGGTCCAGGCCCTTCAGCAATAGGTCCGAGGCGCGCACCAGCTGGATGTTCAGCGTGGTATCCAGCACGTCTGAACTGGTCATCCCCTGATGGACAAAGCGCGCGTCATCGGCCCCGATATGTTCGGCCAGATGGGTCAGGAAAGCGATCACATCGTGCTTCGTGACCGCCTCGATCTCGTCGATGCGCGCGACGTCGAAGGTGACGTCCTTTGCCCGCCAGACGGCGTCGGCATTGGCCTTCGGGATCACCCCAAGCGCGGCTTGTGCGTCGCAGGCATGGGCCTCGATCTCGAACCAGATGTTGAAGCGGGTTTCCGGGGACCAGATTGCCACCATGTCGGGGCGGGAATAGCGCGGGATCATGCGACGACCTTTGCGGCAAAAATGGGTGCACCCCCTTACGCCGTGCGCTGTGGGCGTGCAAGGTGCGGGCCTCGTAGCCACTTGCCTGGGTTGGCCCGACCCAGTGCGCCAAAACCTGCGCGGCATTCCGGCGCAACCCGGTCGACAGGGGTGCAACCTGCGGGAAATCTGGGTTTTTCCGGGCGGAAGCTGCGGCCAAAACCAGCAGCCTGCCAAAGCGGCTCCTCATTTATGCCGCACTGATCAGGAAAACACGACGTCAACCAGTTTGCCCGCGCGGGGATATGTGGCGTCGGGCAAGGTGTGACAGTGTGCATAGCGGGCCGGGGGTTACCGGCAGGGCATGGGGACGATGGACGGGGAAAACAGGACCTGGCAGCTGGCAATCGGGGCGGCTCTCGGGCTCACGATTCTTGCGCTGGCCGGCGGCTACCTGGGCTTTCTGCACCCCCTGGGGGACTCGCTGTCCGTCGGACGTGGGATCGCGTCTGCGGTCATTCTGGTGCTTGCAGTTTTTGCAAGCTTTTCCGGTCTGCGGATGGCAGCCTTTGTCGCCACGCTTCTGGCGCTGCTGACCGGGGGGCAAGTTCTTCTGGCCTATTCCTGGCCCGGCTTGCCCGGAAGCTATTCGATCTACCAGAAGAACATGTCGTTCCGGAACGCCGATCTGACCGCACTTCAGGCCGATATCCGCGCTGCCGACGCCCAGATCGTGACGCTGCAAGAGGTGTCCGAGCCGAACCTCGCCCTTCTGTCGGCGCTGCGGGATGTCTACCCCTACCAGCAGTTCTGTCCCGGCGGACAAGTGGGCGGAACCGCAGTCCTGACCCGGCTGTCCCCGGTGCCCGACACCGCCTTCTGTGGTCCAGGCCTTGCCGCGATGCAGGTTGTCGCGGGGAACGAAAGTCAGGATCGTTTCTGGCTGATATCGGTTCATCTGCACTGGCCGTGGCCCTATGCCCAGTCCGAGCATGTCGAACGTCTTCTGCCGATCCTGGACCGGCTGCAGGGCCCGGCGGTCTTTGCGGGGGACTTCAACATGGTGCGCTGGGCAAATTCGGTAAAGCAGCTGTCCGACATTCTGGGCATCCGCCCGGCGGGACCGACCTTTGGCAGCTACATCGGGCTGTCGAACCAGTTCGCGCTCCCCATCGACCATATCTTCGCCCCCCGAGGCGGCAAGGTGGCGCCGCGCGGGGCCTTCGGATCGGACCATCTGGGACTTCTGGCCGAGGTCGGGATCTGACCCTCACGCAGCGGTGACTGGCGCGGGTGCAGGGAAGGGCGCTAGGCTTTCGCCCATGGTCCCGGAAGGCTGCCGCCATGCGCACCCTGACGCTTTGCCTGCTGCTGACCACTCCGGCCTTGGCCGAGAATTGGCGCACGCTCGATGACGCCGGGATCACGGCCGCGTTGTCCGCGCGGGTGCTGCAATATCCGGACGGATCGACCCAGAACTTCTTTCAGGACGGGCGGACCCTGTCTGAGGCCGGGGCCGGGGCGTCTTGGGGGAAATGGTGGGTTGCTGGGGGCCAATACTGCTCCACATGGCCGCCGTCGGACGTCGCCGCCTGCTACCGGGTCGAGGCGCAAGGACTGAACGTGCGTTTCATCGGCAAGGCCGGGGATGTGTCTGTAGGGCGGTATGTGGACCTCTAGCCCATCAACCGCTCATCAAACGGATAGCGCGTCAGCGTCTCGCAGCCGGTATCGGTGATCAGCACCTGATCTTCCAGCTTGATCGAGAAGCTGCCACCCTCGGGCGAAACCAGCGCCTCGACGCAAAGAACCATCCCCGGCTCAAGGGCGGCGTCGAAGGCCCCCGGCATCCAGCCGTCGGGGTAGTGGACATAGGGCCATTCGTCGCAAAGCCCGACGCCATGCATCTTGCAGGAGTATTTCTGCGCCCAGTATTCCGGCGCAAGCTGATGGCCCTGCATCACCAGTTCCTCGATGGTCACCCCTGGGTGAAGCCGCGCCTTGTGGTCAGCGATGTGGTCGAGCGCGTGGTGAAAGGCCGAAACCATCGCGTTCGAGGGCCGCGTGTCGCCGACCCACCAGGTCCGGCTGATATCGATGCAGAAGCCGTAAGCGCCAATCAGGTCAGTATCAAAGGCAACGATTTCGTCCGGCTGCACCAGCCGCGGGCCGCACTCCTGGAACCACGGGTTCGTCCGGGGGCCACTGGCCAGAAGCCGTGTCTCGATCCACTCGCCGCCGCGCCGGATGTTGGCGGCGTGCAACTCTGCCCAGATCGCATCCTCAGAAACGCCACCCTTCGGCACACATTCACGCGTGAAGGCCTCCATCTCCGCGATACCCGCCTCGCAGGCGTGATGCGCACAGCGCATTGCCAGAATCTCGTCCGGTGTCTTCACCGCGCGGACCCGCTCGGTCACCTCCTCGCCTTCCTCGACCGTAAATCCTGCCGCCTCCAGCGCCCGCAGCCCGTGGACCATGATCTTGTCCACCGCCAGTCGCCGGTTGCCAACTGCATGTTCCCGCATCACCTCGTCGACCTGGGCCGCAAAGCCTTGTGCCGCCTGCGGCCCCCGGTCGCCGGTCGAGTTGTAAAAGAACGTCGCCCCCGACCGCAGCTCCTTCACCAGCGGGTTGAAGGTCACGAGGAACGGCGAGTTCTTGTATTCCCACATCACCATGTGCCCGTCGGCACACAGGAGACATGCTCGGAACGGGTTGTGCGTGTTCCAAAGCTGCATGTTCGTGGTGTCGGTCGCATAGCGGATGTTCAGGGGATCGAACATCAGAAGGCCGCCATAGTCCCGCGCGACCAGCCCCGCTGTCAGCTTCCGCCACCGATCCTCGCGCATTCTGGGCAAGTTCGGCAGGGCCAGCCCCGCCGCCGCCCATTCCGCGAACGCCAGCTGCGTGGGCCCGATCTCCACCCGGTCATTGTCATTCGGGCTGCCGTCGCCAAGCAGTGGCCCCCGCGTCGGGTCGATCTTCCGCCGGTCGCGTTGATAGGTCATGGAACCCTCCCCTTGCCCGACCAGACTGCCCCGGCGGCGAACCGCCGCTTCCCCATCCGCGACGCCTTTGGTCGCAAACGTGTTGGTTGCAGCGGCCCGGCACCCATGGTTCAAGCGGCGCATGGCACATTCGATGCAAGACACGCCCATTCTGCAGGACCGCCTGCCGCATCTCGCCTGGGTCGATCCGCGCACCCGGCGTCTGCCGGGCATCCTGCCCGTCGAAGGCCGCGACTGGCTTCGCGTGGACAATGCCTATGGCCCCCAGATGGACCTGCGCGACCGCCTGATCGCACACCAGCCGGACGTGGTGCACGCCTTTCTGCCGGAGGCCCGCCTCGACTGGCTGCGCGCCGCCCCGGGCTTTGCCTTCGGCGATGGCACGATCACCCGCCCGGACGGTGTTACCGTCCCGCTGGACCCCGCCCAACCGCTCCTCACCCTGGGCCGCCTGGTGCAGGAAGACCTGTGCCTGATGCAGCGACAGGACGAGGAATATGTGCTGACCGCTGGCATGCTTTGCTTTCCCGCAAGCTGGACCCTGACGCAAAAGATCGGCCGCCCGCTGACCGGCATCCATCAGCCTGTCCCGGTCTACGACGCCGATGTCGCCAAGCGAGTCGCCCGCCTGTTCGACGCAATCCGGCCCGAACAGCCGCTTTGGCGGATGAACTACCTGACTTACGACGATTTTTCCCTGCACCAGCCCCGGCGCGAGGGGGAAAGGCGCCCGCAGCCCACGGATCACGTCTATAGCGGTTGGGCGGGGTCCAGCGGGACGGTAACACCGTCCGGGCGGGTGATCGTGCCATCGCCGAAGGCAAAGCCCGGGGCGGCGCGCAGCCAGTCGAGGCCTGTGCCCGCGTGCAAGGCTGGCAGGTCACCCGCCGCAACCTTTATGCCGAACATTTCGACCCCCGCCTCACGCCCGAGGAAAGGCAAGGCTACTACGCCACTGCCCCCGCAACGCTTGACGCCGAGAAGGCAGAGCTTGCGGCAGCCCAGGTCCTGATCCTCGTGTTCCCGACCTGGTGGTTCGGCTTCCCGGCCATCCTGAAGGGCTGGTTCGACCGGGTCTGGGCTCCGGGCACGGCCTTCGACCACTCGCCCGGCTTCGGTCCGATGCTGCCGCGCCTGAACGGTCTGCAAGAGGTCCTGGCCGTCACCACCATGGGCGCGCCCGGCTGGATCGACTGGCTGGTCCTGCGCCGCCCCGTCCGGCGCATCCTGCGCCTTGCCATCCTGAAACCCTGCGCGCCGCGGGCCCGCCTGACGTGGCGCGCGCTTTACCGCGCCGAAGCGGTGGCCAAGCCCCACCTTGCAAGCCTCGAATCCCGGCTTGCCACTGACATCACCCGCATCGCACGGAGACTGACATGCCCGGACTGATCCGCAGAACCCTTCTGATCGGCGGCGCGGCGGCAGCCGCAGGCGGCGTGGCACTCTGGCGCTGGCGGACGCCTGGGGCCAACGAGATCACCTATGGCGCGGGTCCGCGTCAGGTCATGGACCTGACCTATTCGCGCGGAACCGGGCCTGCCCCCATCCTCGTGATGGTGCATGGCGGTGCGTTCAGGGTTGGCGACAAGTCCGACCTCGCGATCTGGCCCGAACTTCTGGAGGCAGGCATCGCCGTGGTCCGGGTGAACTACCGCCTGTCCGTCACCGACCGCTGGCCTGCGCAAGGCGAGGACTGTCTCTCTGCCGTCGTCCATCTCCAGCGCCAAGGGGCAGAGCTTGGCCTTGATCCGTCGCGGATGGTGCTTCTGGGCCAGTCGGCCGGAGCGTTCCTTGCGGTCTCCACGTCCCTCAGCCTGGTGGAGGTCGGCCTCAGGCCGCGTGGCGTTGTCAGCCTCTTTGGTCCGATGGATTTCTCGACGATGGATCAGGACATGGCAACGCTTGGCCGTACGCCCCAGATGGGGCCGACGGATGCGGCGGCCAGCGCGGAAAGCCAGCTTCTGGGCTATGCCGTCGGCGAAAACCGCGCCGCAGCGCGGGCAGTGGGGCCGATCGGGCGGTTGTCCCAGTTGCGCGAACCGCTGCCGCCGATCCTGATCCGGCATGGCGACGCCGATCCGCTGATCGCCGACCTGCAAGCCAGACGCCTGCGCGAGGCCTGGCTCGCCGCCGACCCCACGGCCGCTGTCGACTACAAGCTGGTGCCGGGTGCCGGTCATGGTGGCGACGCCTTCGCGACCGGCGCGGTCAAGGCCGAAGTGCTGGCTTTCGTGCAGAAGGCACTTGCCTAGGGCCGCGACCCTCGCATTCAGACCTTGTCTCGCTGTCTGGCTTGCTCATTTCCACAAATACTCCCGCGCGGAGCGCATGACCGAGCCGGTTGGCGCTCTGCGCCAGAGGCGAGACAAAGGACTTGCGCGCAAGCGCTCAATCCGAAAACCGTCCCGAGCCGCAATGCCGGGTCAATCCTCGCGGCCGATGGCTTTCAGATCGCGGCCGTTTGCCCATTGCCACAGGGCGCGGGCCAATCCGTAGGGCAGGGCGATGATCACGCTCGCCCAGCCGATCAGATAGCCCGTGACCTGGATCACGGCAGTCCCGACCGCGCCGGGCGGCCCGGGCGGGCTGTCCGGACCTGCGGGATGCGTAGGGAGTGTCCGGCTGGTCTTGTCCGCAAGCTCGCCCCGGATCGAGGCCAGCGGGTCCGCCTCTGCCTTCGGTTCGCTCAGGTCGACCGGGGCGACCGGTTCCTGCGGTGCCGCAACGGGTGGTTCCGCCTCTGGCTGGGGCGCGGTTTCGGCCCAGAGATGCGGCTCGATCTCGGTCACCAGCGCGTTGCCGCGCGAAATGTCCGGATCCGCGTTGGCACTTGCATGGGCTAGCGTGGCCCCGACATTCTTGATCCAGCCCGCGACGCGCAGATGCGACGGGACAAAGCGTTCGGCCCGACCCAGCTTTTCCACTGGAAGTCGGCCTGCGCCGTCCTTCACCTTCACCGCAACGCGGCGCGCCGTTCGTGCCGCCCAGGCATGCAGCGGTGCAACGCCCTCGCGCGCAAGGTGAAGCGTTCCCGTCCCCAGTGCCCGCAAGTCGAATGGCGGCCGTTGCCCGCCCGAGACCCAAATCTCGGGCTTGGACTTCGCGGGCCGCTTTCGCAAGGGATCGTCTGACCGCATCGGACGGCTCCTCAAGGTGCTCGGCGCGACACTACTCCGGCGCACTTCACCTCGCAACCGGCTGTGGGAAAAGCTTTCCAGACGGTTAACACCCAAAGGCAAGCCATTGATATCATAAGCCCTTGGAAGTCTGCCCGCGCGGGCAGCCGCATGAAAAAGGGCGCCCGAAGGCGCCCTTTCCAACCTGCCGGATTGATCAGCAGGAATAGTACATCTGGTACTCGACCGGGTGCGGAGTGTGCTCGTAGGCGTACACTTCTTCCCACTTGAGGGCCATGTAAGCCTCCAGCTGGTCGCGGTCGAACACGTCGCCCGCCAGCAGGAAGTCCATGTCCTTCTCCAGCTCTTCCAGGGCTTCCCGCAGCGAACCGCAGACAGTCGGGATTTCGGCCAGTTCTTCCGGCGGCAGGTCGTACAGGTCCTTGTCCGAAGCCGGACCCGGGTCGATCTTGTTCTTGATGCCGTCCAGACCAGCCATCAGAAGCGCCGCGAAGGCGAGGTAGGGGTTCGCCGACGGATCGGGGAAACGCGCTTCCACACGCTTGGCCTTCGGCGATTCCGTCCACGGAATACGGACGCAGCCCGACCGGTTGCGGGCCGAATACGCGCGCAGGACCGGTGCCTCAAAGCCCGGGATCAGGCGCTTGTAGCTGTTGGTGCCGGGGTTGGTCAGCGCATTTAGAGCTTTGGCATGCTTCAGGATGCCGCCAATGAAATACAACGCTTCCTGCGACAGGTCGGCATACTTGTCGCCCGCAAAGAGCGGCTTGCCGCCCTTCCAGATCGACATGTTGACGTGCATCCCCGACCCGTTGTCGCCCTTCATCGGCTTCGGCATGAAGGTCACGGTCTTGCCGTAGGCGTGGGCCACGTTGTGGATCACATACTTGTACTTCTGGATGTTGTCGGCCTGTTCGACCAGCCCGCCGAAGATCATCCCAAGCTCGTGCTGGCAGGTCGCGACCTCGTGGTGGTGCTTGTCGACCTTGATGCCCATCCGCTTCATCGTGGACAGCATCTCGCCCCGGATGTCCTGGGCCTCGTCGATCGGGTTCACCGGGAAGTAGCCACCCTTGTGGCCCGCGCGGTGGCCGTAGTTGCCGCCCTCGGTCACGGTGTCGGTGTTCCAGGCTGCTGCCTCGGCGTCGATCTCGTAGGCCACCTTGCGGGGGGTCACGGAATAGCGGACGTCGTCGAAGATGAAGAATTCGGCTTCCGGCCCGAAATAGGCCTGATCACCGATGCCGCTCGACTTTAGGTAAGCTTCGGCTTTCAGCGCAATCTGGCGCGGGCAACGGGCATAGGCCTCGTTGGTGTCCGGCTCGACCACGTTGCAATGCACGCACATGGTCTTTTCGGCATAGAACGGGTCGATGTAGACCGATGCCGGATCGGGGATCAGCTTCATGTCGGACTGATCAATCGACTTCCAGCCCGCGATCGACGAACCGTCGAACATGAAGCCTTCCTCGAAGAAATCCTCGTCCACCAGGTCTGCCACCAGCGTCACGTGCTGGAGCTTGCCCTTCGGGTCGGTGAAGCGGATGTCGACGTATTCGACCTCCTCGTCCTTCATCAGTTTCAGAGCCTTTGCAACGGCGCTCATCATGCTGCCTTTCGGTTTTTCAGGTTTCGCTTTGGTTTTGTCTTTGGCCATGGTTGTTCTCTTGCGGTCGATCACACGGCATCGTCGCCGGTTTCGCCGGTGCGGATGCGGATCGCCTGTTCCACGGAAGTGACGAAGATCTTGCCGTCGCCGATCTTGTCGGTGCGCGCGGCGGTGATGATCGCCTGCACGGCGGTGTCGACCATGTCGTCGGTCAGCACGACCTCGATCTTCACTTTTGGCAGGAAGTCGACGACATATTCGGCGCCGCGGTAAAGCTCGGTATGGCCCTTCTGGCGACCGAAGCCCTTGACCTCGGTGACCGACAGGCCCTGGATCCCGGCTTCCTGAAGCGCCTCTTTGACTTCATCCAGCTTGAAAGGCTTGATGATCGCTTCGACTTTCTTCATTGGGCCGACTCCCCCCGGTTCCGTCTTTGCCCCTCACACCACTTCCCCGCGGGGGGGACAATGTGACAGGGTTTTGTTGTGGGTTTCGCCGGGGGGATTCCTTGGGTGATGACTAAATTTTGTGCAATGCGCCTGGTTGGTGGGCAGTTTGAAAACTATGGTGGTTGAAGAATGACCGAACTCCTGACCGCAGCGCAGATGCGGGCCATTGAACAGGCGGCGATTGCCTCGGGTGAGGTCACGGGCCTGGAGCTGATGGAGCGCGCCGGGCGGGGCGTGGTCGAGGCGATCTTCGAGGAATGGCCAGCGCTGAACGCGACCTCGCACCGGGCGGTGGTCCTCTGCGGGCCGGGCAACAACGGCGGCGACGGGTTCGTGGTCGCTCGGCTGTTGAAGGAGTGGGGCTGGGAGGTGGAGGTCTTCCTCTACGGCGACCCGGACCGGATGCCGCCGGACGCGCGGGTGAATTATGAGCGGTGGCTGGGGATGGGGGAGGTGGGGGAACTTGGCCTTAACTTATCCATTCATAGCATCGAACCCAACCTGGTTGTGGATGCACTTTTCGGCACTGGGCTTTCGCGGCCGGTGACAGGGATTGGCCTGACGCTCCTGGAAATGCACGAAGAGCGCCAATCGCTATGGACCAAAGGCAAATGGGGCGTCGCACATGTTGCAATTGATCTGCCGAGCGGACTTTGCAGCGACAGTGGGCGTCCACTAAAGTCAGAGCAATTCAGGGGAATCGGTGAAGGGGTAGCAGCAGCGTCGACCGGTGCCGCTGACCTGACGGTCACCTTTCACTCGATGAAGCTAGGACATGTCTTGGCCGACGGCCCCGATCTCTGTGGCAAGGTGAAAGTCTGTGACATCGGACTTTCCGCTGCCATGGATGCCGTGAAGCTGTATGAGCCGTGGGTCCGAGACTTGGGCAAGCGGTTCGAACACAAATACTCCCACGGTCACGCCCTCATCCTTTCCGGCCCTTCCGGTCGCGGCGGGGCGGCGCGGTTGGCGGCGCGGGGGGCGTTGCGGATCGGGGCGGGGGTGGTGACGGTGGGGTGTCCTACCGATGCCATCCCCGAAAACGCCGCGCGGTTGGATGCGGTGATGCTGCGGGGGGTTGTGGATGGGCTGGCGCTGGAGGAGGCGCTGGCGGACCCGCGGATCAACGCGCTGTGTGTGGGGCCGGGGTTGGGTCTCGCTGCGCGGGGTCGGGAAGTTGTGGCGGTGGCGTTGAAGTGCCGGTCTGAAGCCCGGCCTACATCAGCGCCCGTAGGCCGGGCTTCAGACCGGCATTCTCTCTGCACCGTCGTCCTAGACGCAGACGCCCTGACCATCCTCTCCCAAAACCCCGACCTCTTCGCCGCCCTCCCCCATGCCGGGGAGTTCGCCCGCCTCTTCCCCGACATCGCCGAAAAGCTCGCGGCCCCCGCCACCAAAGGCCCCGCCTATTCCAAGGTCGACGCCACCCGCGAAGCCGCCAAGCGGGCAGGCTGTGTGGTCCTCTACAAAGGCCCCGACACAGTGATCGCCGACCCAACGGGGCGCTGTGCCATCAACTCCGCCCACTACGACCGGGCGGCACCCTGGCTGGCCACCGCAGGGTCAGGCGACGTGCTGGCGGGGTTCATCACCGGCCTTCTGGCCCGAGGTTTCAGCCCCTTTGACGCCGCCTGCACCGGGGCTTGGTTGCATGTGGAATGTGCCCTCAGCTTCGGACCCGGGCTGATTGCCGAGGACTTGCCCGAAGAGCTGCCGAAGGTGTTCCGGGCGCTCGGCCTGTAGGGTTGGCGATTCGCCCGCCGCCCCTTAGACGGCGCGGTCGATCTTGGTCGACAGGTGGATCAGGCTTTCCGACGCCCGCACCCCGGTCATGGCACCAATCTGGTCCAGCACCGAATCGAGGACCTGGGTATTCGGGCAGGCGACCTGCACCAGGAAGTCGAATCGGCCGGAGGTGGTGAACACCCGTTCGATCTCGGCAATCGACCGAAGCCGAGCCAAGACGGCGGCCTGGGACCGGGGTTCGATGGTCAACAGGACCGAGGCGCGCAGCCGTCCCTCCCGCGCTGCCTCACCCAGTTTCAGCGTGTAGCCGGCGATCACGCCCGAGGTCTCCAGCCGCTCGAGCCGGGCCTGAATCGTCGACCGCGCGACTTTCAAACGGCGCGAAAGTGTGGCTACCGAGACCCGCGCATCGGCGGAGAGAAGCCCAATGATGTTGCGATCCAGCTCGTCCATGCAATATGCCATCCTTTTCGTCATTATAACGACACAATGGCGCATTTATATAGTTTTGTTCGGTGAAGTTGTAACTCATATGCGGCATCCTCCACTGCAGGAAAAGGGCGGCTCATACGCACCTGGCCTGGTTCACTTGAAACCACGCTGGTGCCCGATCCCATAGCTGCACGGGGAAGGGCGAAGCGTCTTGTTGGCAAAGGGAAATACGCCGATGGGACTCTCGAAGACGATCTGGTCTAACCCCACTGATTTTCTGAAGAAACAGTCGCCGGAAAACCCCGTGCTGTTCTTTGCGCCCTCGGCGGCCCAGGCGGCTGCGCGGCGGTTCATCGACGGCTTTCCGGGCCTTGTGACCTATGCAGTCAAGTCGAACCCCGGTGAGGCGATGGTCGAGAACCTTGCCGCAGCCGGCGTGCGCGGTTTCGACTGCGCCTCCCCGTTCGAGATCGACCTGATCCGCCGTTTGGCGCCCGATGCGGCGATCCACTACAACAACCCGGTTCGCGCGCGGCACGAGATCGCCTATGCGGTCGAACGCGGCGTGAAATCGTACAGCGTCGATTCGAAATCGGAGCTTGCAAAATTGATCGAGATGGTCCCGGTCGAAGACACCGAGATCTCGGTTCGCTTTAAGCTGCCGGTGGCCGGTGCGGCATACAACTTCGGCGCCAAGTTCGGTGCTACGGTGGAACTGGCGACGGAACTACTGAAGACTGTGGCCGAGGCGGGCTATATCCCCTCGATCACCTTCCACCCCGGCACCCAGTGCACCGATCCCCATGCGTGGGAGGCCTATATCCGCGAGGCGGCGATGATTGCCAAGGCGGCGGGCGTCAAGATCGCGCGGCTGAACGTCGGCGGGGGGTTCCCGAACCACCGGCTGCACGCGGTCGTGCCGCAGATCGAAGACACATTCACGCTTATCGACCGCGTCGCGACCGAGGCGTTCGGCGCTGACCGTCCCGCGCTGGTCTGCGAGCCGGGCCGGGCGCTTTGTGGAGACGCTTTCGCGCTGGCTGCCCGGGTCAAGGCGCTGCGGGACGGCAGCCACGTCTTCCTGAACGACGGGGTCTATGGCTCGCTCACTGAACTGCCGATGATCGGCGTCATCGACCGGATCGAAGTGCTTTCGTCCGAGGGCGAGAAGCGCAAGGGCGACCCGATCCCGCGCATCGTCTTCGGGCCAACCTGCGACTCGGTTGACCGGCTGCCGGGGGAGATTCCGCTGGCGTCGGACCTCGCCGAGGGCGATTTCGTTGTCTGGCAGGGGATGGGGTCGTATTCGACCGTCACCAACACCCGCTTCAACGGCTTTGGTGAACTGCAGATGGCAACGGTCCTTAGCCTGAAGCTCTGACTGTTTGACAACTATGTGAAAACGAAGCGCCCGGCTGGACAAATCCTGCCGGGCGCTTAGCGTTGAGAGATAAGCGGAACCTTAACCCTTCCGGCGCGATGATGGGGCCAATCACCTTTCGCGCCGCTGACCGGGGGAGACCTGCCACGCGCCTGCTAGACCGCATACGCAGCTACTTTCGCCGGACTGTCGAGCCAGCGGTCGAACCTGCACCCGCGATACCGCCGGGCCGCGTGCGGGGACGGGTGGACCATGTGGTGATCCTCGATGGCACGATGTCGTCGCTGGACCCGGGGCGCGAAGCCAATCCGGGGATTCTGTTCCAGCTCTTGAAGGAAATGGGGACCCATGCGAACCGGCGGTTGTATTACGAGCCCGGGATGCAGTGGGAAGGCTGGCTGCGCGGGGTAGCGATCCTGGAAGGACGGGGCGTCGCGCCGCAGATCCAGCGCGCCTATGGCTGGCTGGCAAGTGGTTACCGCGACGGCGACCGGATCTTCCTTTTCGGCTATTCGCGCGGCGCCTATGCGGTGCGGTCCTTGGCAGGGGTGATCGACCGGGTCGGCCTTCTGAAACGCGAGCATGCCACCGAACGCGCGGTCCGGCTTGCCTGGAGGCATTACGAGCGGGCAACCGATAGTCTGGCTTCACAGGCCTTTGTCCGCCGTTTCTGTCACCCCGAAGCACCGATCGAGATGGTGGGGGTCTGGGACACGGTCAAGGCGCTGGGCCTGCGGCTGCCGTTCTTCTGGATGTTCACGCCCGATCGCCATGCCTTTCACAACCATCACCTTGGCGGCGCGATCCGGCACGGCTTTCACGCGCTGGCGCTGAACGAAACGCGGCTCGCCTTTGCGCCGGTAATGTGGGACTGCCCGCCCGGCTGGGAGGGCAATGTGGAACAGGTCTGGTTCCGCGGCGCGCATGGCGACATCGGCGGGCAGATCGGCGATTTCGTCGCGGCGCGGCCCTTGGCGAATATTCCCTTGGTATGGATGCTGGACCGTGCGGAGGCGTTGGGATTGACCCTCCCCGAAGGCTGGCGCGGGCGCTTTCCCTGTGACCCGGATGCGCCAATGGTTGGCACTTGGCGCAGCTGGGGCAAAGCGTTCATGGCGCGGCGGCCACGAAAGGTCGGGCGTGACAGGTCGGAACGTCTGCACCCGACTGCGGTCGCTGCGGCCGGTCAACGCTGGCCGAGCGGCGTTCCGGCGCAATAGGTCTTACAGTGACGAAGGCCGATTGCGCTTTCGGCGCATCCCGTCAATGGCCAGCCATACAGCGATGCAAATCCCTACCTTGGCTGCGTCGAACCGGATCGGGAGCGAGACGGCACCTGCAGGGCCGAAGGTCGCGTTCTGCGGGTCCAGCTTCATCGCAGGTCAGGCGGTCGCCAAAGCCGACCGGAAAATCGGGGGTATGCTGGCAGACCAGGTCGACCTGGATGCCATGACCGAGTTGCGCGGCAGGTGTGGCCCATACCGCGGCCGACGGCCCGTGCCCTATGAGGCCGTCGGGACGCTGGACGGGCGCTACTAAGCCGCTTTCAGTTGGTCGGCCATTTCGTGATTGCGGTCGCGGTGACCGGCCTCGTCGGCGCGGACGGCGATCACCACCTCGCGCAGACGGGCGGTCTTGGGCAGATGCCAATAGTCGATCGCAATCTGCGGGGCGGGGACGTTCTCGACCTGGCCCGCGTCGATCTGGGCGAGGTATTGGGTGTAGCTGACCACCGCTTCTTCCTCGAGGTAGCCCACGATCCGGTGCGCGATGCGGGGGGCGAAAAGGTAGAGCCAGAAGTAGGCGTTATAGAAGATCGCCTGGCCCAGCATGATCACCCAGCGTTCCAGCCGCGAAGGCTGGGCGACGTGGATGAACGTCATCAGGTGCATGCGTTCGTTATCGGCTTCTTCCAAGAGTTCGCGGATCCACCCCTGGTCGTCGCGGATATGCCGCAGCGCCTTGAGGTGCTGCAAAAGCCCTCCGACCATGCCTGGAACGGCAGCGACGGTTTCCAGCACGACAGCCCGGTGTCCGTAGCGGTGCGAGAAGAAGGCATCGGCAAAAATGCGCATGAACTTGACGGTCCGCAGGGCAACCCCGTCACCGAATGTTTCGGGGACATGGTGCAGCGTCAGGTCGGCGGCGTGGGATGTGTCTTTCATGGTGATACTCCGCGTCAAAAGCACCCGGCGAATATGGCGCTTTTTCCGACAAAAAGCATCAGCTATGGCCTGCGACGTGACAGCGCAGAAATGCGGAAGGCCGCCTGGGACGGGGCGGCCTTCCGGGAGCAGGGGACAGGGCCGTCAGCGGTGGCGCAAATCGACGTAGTCGCGCTTGGGCGGACCGACATACAGCTGGCGCGGGCGACCGATTTTCTGGTTCTTCTCGCCGATCATCTCTTTCCACTGACTGATCCAGCCGACTGTTCGGCTGATCGCGAAGATCGGCGTGAACATCGCGGTGGGGAAGCCCATCGCTTCGAGGATGATGCCGGAATAGAAGTCAACGTTCGGGTAAAGCTTCTTCGAGATGAAGTACTCGTCCTCCAGCGCGATGCGTTCCAGT
Source organism: Paracoccaceae bacterium (assembly GCA_009773055.1). Classification (GTDB taxonomy): domain Bacteria; phylum Pseudomonadota; class Alphaproteobacteria; order Rhodobacterales; family Rhodobacteraceae; genus Tabrizicola. The sequence goes on along the minus strand of WOUW01000001.1, from coordinate 80,048 downwards.
TCCTTGGCGACCTGCAGAAGCGGATTGTTCTCTACGCCAAGAAGGCCCAGCACCTCGTCGGCAGATTCCTTCATCACCTTCGCGCGCGGGTCGAAGTTCTTGTAGACCCGATGCCCAAAGCCCATGAGCTTGACGCCCGATGTCTTGTCCTTCGCCTTGGCGATGAATTCCGGAATGCGGTCGACCGTGCCGATTTCGCGCAGCTGTTCCAGGGCCGCCTGGTTCGCCCCGCCATGCGCCGGTCCCCAAAGACAGGCGATGCCGGCTGCGATGCAGGCAAAGGGGTTCGCCCCCGAAGATCCTGCAAGCCGCACCGTCGAGGTCGAGGCATTCTGCTCATGGTCCGCATGCAGCATCATGATCCGGTCCATGGCCTTTTCCAGGATCGGCGAGACGACGTAATCCTCGGCCGGGACGGCGAAGCACATGTTCAGGAAGTTGCCGGCATAGGACAGGCTGTTCTTCGGATAGACGAAGGGTTGTCCGACCGAATACTTGTAGGCCATCGCCGCAATCGTCGGCAGCTTGGCGATCATGCGGATCGCCGCAACCTCGCGCTGCCAGGGATCGTTGATGTCGGTGCTGTCATGGTAGAAAGCAGCCATCGCGCCGACAACGCCCACCATGGTGGCCATCGGATGCGCATCGCGGCGGAAGCCCCGGAAGAAATAGTGCATCTGTTCGTGCACCATCGTGTGCTTGGTCACCCGATTGGTGAAATCCGCAAGCTGGGACGCAGACGGCAGCTCGCCATACAAAAGCAGATAGCAGACTTCGAGATGGGTCGACTTTTCGGCCAGCTGCTCGATCGGGTAGCCGCGATACAGCAGTTCGCCCGCGTCGCCGTCGATATAGGTGATCGAGCTTTCGCAGGCGGCCGTCGAAGTGAAGCCCGGGTCGAAAGTGAACACGTCCGCTTCGCCATAAAGCTTGCGGATGTCCAGAACATCGGGGCCGAGAGTGGGTTTGTGGACAGGAAGGTCGTAGGTGTTCCCGTTCAGGCTAAGCTTGGCGACTGTGTCAGACATATCTCTCCCCGGTCATGGCGCGGTGACCCTGGCAGGGGCACCCTTGGCAATCCTGCACCCCGTGCGGGGTGGCTTCAAGGCCGGGGGGCGCAGGTTACTGGCTTGCGTCCGACAGCCGTGCGACGGTTTCTTCCCGACCGATGACTAGCATCATGTCGTAAACCGAAGGTGTAACAGTTCGACCCGCAATCGCGGCCCGCAAGGGGGCAGCCAGTTTTCCGAACCCGATGCCGTTTTCGGCGGCGATCTCGGTCAGGATCGGCTCAAGCGCCTCCTTTGTCCAGCTAGCACTTTGCAGGCGCGGCGTCAATGATTTCAGTATACCACGGGATACCGAATCCAGCGACTCGGCTGCCTTGTCGTCAGTGACCACTGGGCGGTCGATCAGTAAAAAGGCTGCTTTTTCCATTAGTTCCGGGAATGTCTTCGCAGACTTCTTCAAGAAGGGCAGGGCCAGATGCATCCGTTCGACTTGCGCTTGTGTCAGCGCTGGGCGGCCTGCTGCAGCAAGGAACGCCTCCAATTCATGCAGCAGTGCGGCATCGTCAGCCATCGCCATGTGATGCCCGCAGGTGTTCTCCAGCTTCTTGAAGTCAAGCCGGGCCGGAGCGCGACCAATTCCCGACAAGTCAAACATCTTCATGGCCTCGTCGCTGGTGAAGATCTCGGCGTCGCCATGTGCCCAACCGAGCCTTGTCAGGTAGTTGCGCATCCCGGCGGCGGGGTAGCCCATCGCCTGATACTCCTCGACCCCGGTCGCGCCGTGTCGTTTCGACAGCTTCTTGCCGTCCGGTCCGTGGATCAGCGGGATATGCGCCCAGGTCGGCACCTGCCATCCCATAGCGTCATAGACCATCTGCTGGCGTGCAGCATTGTTCAGGTGGTCATCGCCTCGGATCACATGGGTCACCCCCATGTCGTGATCGTCCACCACCACCGCCAGCATGTAGACGGGGGTGCCGTCAGAGCGCAGGACGATCATGTCGTCCAACGTCGCATTCTGGATCACGACGCGGCCCTGGACCTGGTCTTCGATGAAGGTCTCGCCCGTACGGGGGGCTTTCATCCGGATGGCGAAGGGCGTATCGGGATGGGTCGAGGGATCAGCGTCGCGCCAGGGCGACAGGAATACCGGATAGCGGCCCGCTGCTTCCTCCGCCGCCCGGAAGGCCGCGATTTCTTCCTGCGTCGAGAAACACTTGTAAGCCGTTCCTCGTCGAAGCATCTGGTGCGCAACCTCTGCATGACGGTCGCGGCGCTCGAACTGGCTGACCACGTCCCCGTCCCAGTCGAGCCCGAGCCAGGACAGCCCGCGGAGGATAGCAGCCGTCGCCTCGGGGGTCGACCGTTCGCGGTCGGTATCTTCGATCCGAAGCAGGAACTTGCCACCCCGACCCCGCGCGTAAAGCCAGTTGAAGAGTGCGGTCCGACCACCGCCGATGTGCAGATAGCCCGTGGGCGAGGGCGCAAAGCGGGTGACAACTGGCGAGGTCATGACGGCGTTAACCTTTCGGAAACCATGGCGGGCGTAAGATTGCAGCGGGTTTAGGCAATCGGGGGAAGGGAAACAAGGTGGCGCCCTCGGGCTTGATCTTGCACTTGATCTGGCGCGGGTTCCTCTGGCCGCTGGTTGCCCTGCAATCGGCGCGCGGCACGCTGTTTCCCTGGATCGCGATTCTGGTCGGCTGCGGGATCGGCGGCTGGTTCACGGTCCTGACTGAACCCGGGCCGGGCAGCTATGCCCTGGCGGCGATTATGGTTGCAGCAGGGTCAGCTGTTGCCTGGCGGGGACCCGACCTTGGCCGCCCGCTGGCGCTGGCCCTGGCCGCCCTGGCTGCCGGATGGCTGGCCGCCGGCATCCGGGCGCATGCAGTGCAGGCCCCGATGCTCGACTTCCGCTACTACGGTCCGGTGCAGGGGCGGATTGTCAATATCGACCGCTCCCAGTCTGATGCCCTGCGTCTGACACTGGATCAGGTCGTCCTGCGCGAGGTGGAACCGGACCGCACGCCAATTCGGGTCCGGGTGTCGCTACAGAACGAACAGCCCTGGCTTGATCCGGTGCCGGGTCAAGTGGTGATCCTGACCGCATCGCTGGCGGCCCCCGAAGGTCCGGTGGAACCCGGCGGTTTCGACTTCCGCCGCATGGCCTATTTCGACCAGCTGGGTGCGGTGGGCTATACCCGCAAGCCGGTCCTTCTGCTGGAGGAGCCTGCGGGCGGCGCGCTGCCGATCGACCGGCTGCGCAGTCACCTGACCAAAGGTATGCTGGCGCACATGGACGGGCAGGCCGGGGCTTTCGCGGCCGGGGCGATGACCGGGGACCGCTCGGCCATCTCCGAGGACACAGTGGCCGCGCTCAGGGATTCGTCGCTGGCGCACCTGCTGGCGATTTCTGGCATGAACATGGCTTTTCTCACCGGCTTCGTCTTTGCGCTCTTTCGCTATGGGTTGGCGTTGATCCCCTATGTGGCGCTGCGGGTGAACACCAAGAAGGTGGCGGCAGTGGTCAGCCTGGGCGTTGCGTTGTTCTATCTTCTCTTGTCCGGGGCGAATGTCGCGACGGAACGTGCCTTCATCATGATCGCGGTCTTCCTGGGTGCGGTGCTTCTCGACCGCCGCGCGCTGACCCTGCGGTCGGTGGCTGTGGCGGCGGCGATCCTGTTGCTGGCAAAGCCCGAAAGCATGCTCAACCCCGGGTTCCAGATGTCTTTTGCCGCGACCATCGCGCTGATTGTGGGCTTTGCGGCGTTGGAGGGCAGCATTTACCGCCAACGCATCCCCCGCTGGGCGATGCCGGTGTTCACGCTTGTCCTCAGCTCGGTGATCGGTGGCTTTGCCACTGCGCCGTATGCGGCAGCGCATTTCAACCGGTTCACCGACTACGGGCTTCTGGCGAACCTCTTGACCGTGCCGGTGATGGGGGCGGTCATCATGCCTGCCGGTGCAGTCGCAGCGCTCGTCGCCCCGCTTGGCCTGGCCTGGTTGCCGCTTTGGGCGATGGAACAAGGTGCGCGCTGGATTCTGTTCGTGGCGCACTGGATCGGCGGCCTTGAAGGCTCGGTTACAGCGATCCCGGCACCCGGTCCTTCGGTGCTGCCCCTGTTTACCCTTGGCGCGTTTTGGCTGATCCTGTGGCGGGGCAGGGTGCAGTGGGCCGGTGTGGTTCCCGTCCTGATCGCGCTGGCGCTCTGGGTGACCGCAGAACGGCCCCTCCTCCTCGTCTCGGGCGACGGCAAGCTGCTGGGGCTGGACGGGCCGAAGGGGCGGTCGCTGTCGGCTGCGCGTGGCGGCGGGTTTGCCGCCGAAAACTGGTTGCAGAACGATGGCGACCTGACCGAACAGACAGAGGCCGCCGCGCGGCCAGGGTTCTCGGGGCCGAAGGGCGAACGCTGGTTCGACATGGCGGGTGTTCGCGTCGTGGCGCTGTCGGGTAAGGGGGCTGCGGCAAAGCTGGCGGAGGCCTGTAGCGGGGCCGATCTGGTGATCCTGGCCGAGGACGCCCAGACGCGCCCTGAAGGTTGCACCCTGATCGACAGCCGGATGCTGTGGGCAACTGGCCCCCTCGCGTTCCTGCGGGAGGGCGACGGCCTTCAGATCGTGCGCACCAAGCAAGCCGCGCGCCTTTGGTCACCACCAAGACGCAAGGTCACCTTGCCGGACCTGCGCCCGAAAGATGCAACCCTTGCGGACCTTAAGGATCAGTAGCTGCGGATCAGGCCCACCAGGCGACCCTGCACCTTGACCAGATGATCGGGGAACACGCGGGTCTCATAGGCCGGATTTGCCGCCTCGAGCGCGATCATGTTGCCCCGGCGGCGATAGCGTTTCAGCGTGGCCTCGTGATCTTCGACCAGAGCCACGACGATATCGCCATTCTCGGCAGTGACCTGTTCGCGGATCACCACGATGTCGCCATCGTTGATCCCGGCCTCGATCATGGAATCACCTTTGACCTCAAGGGCATAGTGCTGGCCGTTGCCCGAAAGCATGGATCCGGGCACGGCGATGTGGTGCGAAACCTCGGAAATCGCCTCGATCGGAACACCCGCCGCGATGCGGCCCATGACCGGCAGTTCCATCGCATGGACGGTCGAGACCGGCATAGCACCGCGCGGCGGATCGACCTTGTCGCCTGCGATCACCTTGGGGTTGAAGCCGGGTCTTTCCATCGCCTCGGGCAGCTTCACGATCTCCAGCGCGCGGGCTCGGTGGGCGAGGCGGCGGATGAAGCCGCGTTCTTCCAGGGCGGTGATCAGCCGGTGGATGCCCGACTTGGACCGCAGGTCCAGCGCATCCTTCATTTCGTCAAAGGACGGCGGCACGCCGTCGCGGTCCATCCGCGTCTTGATGAAGTCCAGAAGTTCCAACTGCTTGCGTGTCAGCATGGTTGCGTCCCCACGGGAAGTGTTAACACAATGTTCTGCCCGTGTTCCCGGTTTGTGTCAAGGATTTTCCTCGGAATCCTAAAGCGGGAGGTAGTCCACCGGTGTCCCCTGGCCGAGCGGTCCGTCAAGCGCGGGGCGGATCAACAAGGCTTCGGCCTGCCCCAGGATGGACAGAAGCGCCGAATCCTGGCGGTCGAACGGGGTGATCTCCGGCATCCCGTCGGACAAGGCAAGCCGCGCCCGCATGTAGTGTGTCCGCGGGCCATTTGCCGGAAGATCAACCCTCAGTCGCGCGCGCCGTGTCTGCGGGGCAGGGTCGGGTTGGCCAAGCATCGCCCGCACCATCGGCAACAGGAAAAGATGCCCGCAGACGATGGCGCTCACCGGATTGCCCGGCAGCCCAAGCATCGGGGTGCCATTCAGCCGTCCCGCCATCAGCGGCTTCCCCGGACGCATCGCGATCTTCCAGAAACTGTGCGTGAGGCCCGCGGTTCGGCCCACAAGGTCATGATCCCCGACCGAAGCGCCGCCGATGGTGACGATCAGGTCCGCCCCTTTGGCCAAGGACAGGACCATGGCCAGTTCTTCCTCGGTGTCGCGCGCGATGGGCAGCAGGCGGGCAATCCCGCCCTCAGCCTCGACCAAAGCCTTCAGCGCAAAACTGTTCGAGGCGATTATCTGGTCAGGTGCCGGCACTTCCCCCGGCATGACAAGTTCGTCGCCCGTGGCAATCAGCGCGACGACGGGGCGACGGGTCACGGTGACCTCTGCCACGTTCATCGCCGCCAGCAACGCCAGATCATTTGGTCGCAGACGGCGGGGCGACAGGCTGTCCCCCGCGCGGAAATCCTGACCAAGCGGGCGGATGTGGGTCGCCGTATCTGCACCGGGTTTCACGGTGATCCGGTCGCCGTCGCGGGTCACGTCTTCCTGGATCACCACCCGGGTCGCGCCTGCGGGCACCGGGGCGCCGGTGAAGATGCGGACGGCCTGCCCGGGACCGACCGTATCGGCGAAGGCATGACCAGCACCGGCCTCGCCCACGACGGCAAAGCAGTCGCCCGGGGCAGGATCACCTTGCACCGCATATCCGTCCATCGCCGAGGCTGGGAAGGGTGGCTGGTCGCGACGGGCCTCGGCGGTGGCGCACATCCAGCGGCCCGCAGCTTGCGACAGGGGGACGGTTTCGGGCGACAGCGGCGCGGCAAGGGCCAGGCAGCGCGCAAGCGCCTCTTCGACCGAGATCACAACTCTGCCTCGTAAAGACCTGATTTACCGCCATCTTTCAGGATCAGGCGCACCCCGTCGATGACCATCGATTTCTCGACTGCCTTGACCATGTCATAGACCGTCAGCGCCGCCACCGAGACCGCCGTCAATGCCTCCATCTCGACCCCGGTCTGGCCCGAGGTCTTGACAGTAGCCTCGATCCTCACGCCAGGCAGCGCGGGGTCAGGCGTCAGCTCCAGCGCGATCTTGGTGATCGGCAGCGGATGACACAGCGGGATCAGGTCCGAGGTTTTCTTGGCCGCCATGATCCCGGCCAACCGCGCGACCGACAGGACATCGCCCTTCTTTGCCCGGCCTTCGATGATCAGCGCCAGCGTCTCGGCCGTCATCCGCACCGCGCCTTCGGCCACAGCGATCCGGTCCGTGACCGCCTTGCCGGACACGTCAACCATATGGGCCTGGCCCCGGTCGTCAAAATGCGTGAGCCCACTTTTGCCCGAAGTCATAGGCCACCTTGCGCTGTCAGCGGGTGGGACAGGATCGCGCGGGTTGCAGCGGTGACGTCCGCCTGCCGCATCAGGCTTTCGCCGATCAAAAAGCAGCGCGCACCATACTGGGCCAGATCGGCAAGGTCGCCGGGCGTGTAAAGCCCGCTTTCGGCAACGATCATCCGGTCCTCGGGCACGCGCCGGGCCAGACGGCGGGTGGTTTCGAGGGTCACTTCAAAGGTGTGAAGGTTGCGGTTGTTGATGCCGATCAGGGGCGATTTCAGAAATGCGGCCCGCTCCAGCTCGGCCTCGTCATGGACCTCGATCAGCACATCCATGCCAAACGCCATCGCTGCGGCTTCCAGTTCGGCGGCTTGGGTGTCGTCCAGCGAGGCCATGATGATCAGGATGCAGTCGGCGTTCAGCGCGCGGGACTGGGTGACCTGCCAGGGGTCGTACAGGAAATCCTTGCGCAGGCATGGCAGCGCGACCGCGTCGTGGGCCGCGAGAAGGTATTCGTCCGCACCCTGAAAGCTTGGTCCGTCCGTCAGCACGGAAAGACAGGTGGCCCCCCCGGCTTCGTAGGCCCTGGCCAGCGCAGGCGGGTCGAAGTCGGCGCGGATCAGGCCTTTGGAGGGGCTGGCCTTCTTGATCTCGGCGATCAGACCGTAGCCTGTCAGCGTCGCCTCACGCAGGGCACGGGCAAAGCCACGCGGCGGCGCGGCTGTCCTTGCGGCAGCTTCCAGATCGGCAAGGGACGTCGCGGCTTTGGCTTTGGCCACTTCCTCCAGCTTGTAGGCCTTGATGCGGTCGAGGATGGTGGACATGGGGCCTCTCAGGCGTGCGTCAGGCGGCGGAGCGCGTCGACCTTTGACCTGGCCGCGCCGGAATCGATAGACTCCCGTGCCAACGCAACGCCGTCGCGCAGGGTTCCAGCCTTGTCGGCAATCATTAGAGCGGCGGCTGCGTTCAAAAGGACCGCATCCCGGTAGGCACCCGGCGCGCTGTGTAGGAGGGCACGAAAGGCTGCCGCGTTCTCGGACGGGGTGCCGCCGAGGATTGCCTCGAACGGGTGGGGGGACAGACCTGCGTCCTCGGGGTGGATGGTAAAGTCGCGGACCGCGCCATCTTCGACGGCAGAGACCGAGGTCGCGCCGCAGATGGTGATCTCATCGGTGCCGTCCGAACCGTGGACAAGCCAGGCCTTCTCGGACCCGAGGGTGAGAAGCGTCTCGGCCATCGGCCGGATCAGGGCGTCGGAGAAAGCGCCGGTCAGTTGGCGTTTCACCCCGGCGGGATTGGTCAACGGGCCGAGGATGTTGAAGATCGTGCGGGTCCCAAGTTCCGCGCGGACCGGCATCACATGGCGGATCGCGGGGTGGTGCATCGGCGCCATCATGAAGCCGATCCCGGCCTCGGTCAGGCAGCGTTCCACGACCTCGGGGCCGATCATCACGTTCAGGCCCATCTCTGTCAGGGCGTCTGCGGCACCGGATTTGGACGACAGGTTCCGGTTGCCGTGCTTTGCCACGGTGACACCCGCGCCTGCGACGACAAAGGCCGTGGCGGTGGAGATGTTGAGCGTCCCCTTGCCGTCACCGCCGGTGCCGACGATGTCCATGGCACCCTGCGGGGCCTTCACCGGATTGCATTTCGACCGCATCACGGAGGCAGCGGCGGCGTATTCGTCGACCGTCTCGCCCCGGGTCCGCAAGGCCATCAGGAAGCCACCCATCTGCGCGGGGGTCCCTTCGCCCTCGAAGAGTGCGTTGAACGCCGCTTCAGCCTCGCCCCGGGTGAGGGGGCGGTTCGCGGCTATGCCGATCAGGGGTTTGAGGACCTCGCTCATGCGGGGACCCTGGCGCGGGCGTCGTCCAGGAAATTCCGCAAAAGCTGGTGGCCGTGTTCGGAGGCGATGGATTCCGGGTGGAACTGGACGCCCTCGATCAGGTGGTGCTTGTGGCGGAGGCCCATGATGGTGCCGTCTTCCAGCCAGGCGGTGACTTCTAGGTCTGCCGGAAGCGTGTCGCGGTCTACGACGAGGGAATGATACCGGGTCGCTTGAAATGGCGAAGGCAGGCCACGGAACACCCCTTTGCCGGAGTGGTGCACGGTGCCCATCTTGCCGTGGACGATCTCGTGGCAGCGGACGACCTTGCCGCCGAAAGCCTCGCCGATGGTCTGGTGGCCAAGGCAGACGCCGAGAAGCGGGATACCCGCACTGGCGGCGGCCTTCGTGAGCGGCAGGCAGATCCCGGCGGCGGCGGGGTCGCAGGGGCCGGGGGAGAGCACGATCACCTCGGGTCGCATCGCGATCACGTCCTGGACTTCCAGCGCGTCGTTCCGTTTCACGACCACGTCCGCGCCAAGCTCGCCCAGGTAGTGGACGAGATTGTAGGTAAAGCTGTCGTAGTTGTCGATCAGGAGGAGCATGCGGCGGACCCCGGGTTGTTGGGCTGGTTATCGCCGATGCGGGGGGCGGTGTAAACCGGGGTTGGGGGAGGGCTGCCCGCGCGTGGGCGGGGTTCCGGGTCTTGGGAAATCAAGGGGTTGTGTGCGGGCGTTTACGTGGGCTTAACCAGGACGTGCTGCCGGGAAACGCTTTGAGTGGTGCTATTCGTGGCGGATCACATCGTCAGCGCCGAGGTAGCAGCCCGTTTCCACTGCGATCAAGGTGGCCGGCAGGCGGCCGGGGTTTTCAAGCCGGTGCGGCTGGCCGAGAGGTATGTGAACGGCTTCGCCTTCTCCGGCGAGGCGGGAGCGGACGCCCACGGTGATCTCGGCGGTGCCTTCGACCACGACCCAGTGTTCCGAGCGGTGGAGATGCGACTGCAGCAAGGTCGTCTGACCCGGTTCGAGGCGGAGCGAGCGGACGCGGAAGCGGGTGCCTTCGGCAAGAATGGGAGCCGCAAGGACGGGGTCGGCGGCAGCGAAGGCCATCGTTGCCTCGGCAAAGCCTGTACGGCGTGATCCGTCCATGGTGCTGTCCCCTTGTCCCACACATCCAGACTCGCTGGAAAAGGGTTACCGGGGGGTTAATGCCGCAGGGCCATTTCGGGGCATTTCGGGGGCGGATGTGGTCCGGCGGGTGCCTACACCCCCGACCGCGTGCCCGTTGCGGCGGTTTTCAAATTGAGCGCCTTGGCAGGCGCAAGCCTTTTGTCTCGCCTCTGGCGCAAGCGCCAACCGGCTCGGACGTGCGCGCCGCGCGGGGATATTTGGCAACAGGTGAAAGGGCTTGCGGTGGGGCGCGGGGTCAGGTCCAGTCCAGCACGACCTTGCCGGAAAGACCGGAGCGCATGGCGGCGAAACCCTCCTGGAACGCATCAACCTTGAAGCGGTGGGTAATCACCCGGCGGACGTCGAGGCCGTTTTCCAGCATGGCGATCATCTTGTACCAGGTCTCGAAAATCTCGCGGCCGTAGACGCCCTTGATCGTGATGGCCTTGAAGACGATCCGGCTCCAGTCCACGGGCGACTTGCCCGGCGGGATGCCCAGCATCGCGATGCGGCCGCCCATGACCATGTGCTCGACCATCTGGTCGAGGGCTTGCTGGCTGCCGGACATCTCCATCCCGACGTCGAAGCCCTGGGCCATCTTGAGGCTGGGGTAGACAGATTTGAGGTCGGTGGTGGCGACGTTCACCGGGACCACGTCGGCAACTTGTCCGGCAAGGTCGAGGCGGGCCTGGTTGATGTCGGTGATGACGACGTGGCGCGCGCCGACGTGGCGGGCGACGGCGGCGGCCATGATGCCGATGGGGCCCGCGCCGGTGATCAGGACGTCTTCGCCGATCAGGTCGAAGCTGAGGGCGGTGTGGACGGCGTTGCCGAGGGGGTCGAGGATTGCGCCGATCTCGTCGTCGATGGCGTCGGGCAGGGGGACGACGTTGAAGGCGGGAAGGCGCAGGTATTGCGCGAAAGCGCCGGGTTCGTTGACGCCGATGCCCCGGGTTTCGGGGTCGAGGTGGAACTTGCCCGACCGGCTTTGGCGCGAGGTCTTGCCGATCAGGTGGCCCTCGCCGGAACAGCGCTGGCCGATGGTCAGACCTTCGACGTTGCGGCCGATCTCGACGATGGTGCCGGCGAATTCATGGCCGGTGACGAGGGGGACAGGCACGGTCTTTTGCGCCCAGTCGTCCCAGTTCCAGATGTGGATGTCGGTGCCGCAGATGCCGGTCTTGTTGATCTTGATGAGGACGTCGTCGGGCCCGATCTCGGGGACCGGGCGGGTTTCCATCCAGAGGCCGGGTTCAGGCCTGGCTTTGGCAAGGACTTTCATTTCGTTTGCGCCGCGGAGCGGAGCGGGCGTTTCGGTGGTCATTTTCCGTTGTCCTTTGCGAGGGCAAGCCAGGTCCAGTTGATCCCGGCGGCGGCAGTTTCCGCGTCATGGGCGGGGGCGTCGTGGCTGCGGATGAGCGCAAACCCCGAGGCGGTGGCGCGGGTGAACTCGGTCCCGGGGTCAAGGCCGTGCAGGGGTGCGCCGGGTGGGACCGGGCCACGGCGGAGGGCAAGAAACAGGCGTCCGTCCGGGGCCAGAAGATGATTTATCCGCCTGAATGCCGTCGCACGGGCGGTGGGGTCGAGGTGATGCCAGACGGCATTCACCAGGATCAATCCATAGCGGCCCGTGAGGCCCGAAAGGAGGGGAAGCGCGGTATTCACCACCGAGGCGGCCGGGGCACGGCTGGCGATCATGTCGCGGAAGGCGGCGACCGGCTCGGCGGCTGTGACGGCATGGCCGCGGGCAAGAAACCACATCGTGTCGCGGCCACTGCCCGCGCCGATGTCGAGAACGGGTGCTGGTGCCGGCGGGATAAGGTCAAGGAGGCCGGAGAGCAGCGTGTCGGTGGTCACGCTGTCGTAGCGCCGGGCCATCGTCCCCGCATTTGCGGCATAGATCGCGAGGGCGGAATCCTCGGTCATTTGAGGACTCCGGTGGCCTTTCCGGCTTGAGTGAAGGCGTCGAGGGCGAAGTCGAGGTCAGCGCGGGTCAGGGCCGCGTTGATCTGGGTGCGGATGCGGGCCTGACCCTTCGGGACGACGGGGAAGAAGAACGGGGCGACGTGGACGCCGCGCTGGTTGAGGTCGGCGGCCATGGCCTGCGCGAGTTTGGCATCGCCAAGCATGACGGGGATGATCGGGTGGGTGCCGGGCAGGAGGGTGAAGCCTGCTTGCGTCAGCCCTGCGCGCCAGTAGCCGGCGTTTTCGGTAAGTTGCTCTCGAAGGTCGTCAGCTTGTGCCACGATGTCGAGGGCGGCAAGCGCTGCGCCAACCACAGCGGGGGGGAGGGCATTGGAAAAGAGATAGGGACGGGCGCGCTGGCGGAGAAGGTCGATGACGGGTTGGGGGCCGGCGATGTAGCCGCCGAGGGCACCGCCGAGGGCCTTGCCGAGGGTGCCGGTGAGGATGTCGACGGTGACGCCCGAGCGGGCGGGGGTGCCTGCGCCTTTGGGGCCAGTGAAGCCGGTTGCGTGGCAGTCATCGACCATGACCATCGCGCCGTAAGTGTCTGCCAAGGCGCGGATTTCGGGGAGTTTGGCGTAGAAGCCGTCCATCGAGAAGACGCCGTCGGTGGCGATCAGGATGAAGCGGGCGCCGTCGGCCTTTGCGGCTTTCAATTGCGCTTCGAGGTCGGCCATGTCGCTGTTGGCATAGCGGTAGCGTTTCGCCTTGCACAGGCGAATGCCGTCGATGATCGACGCGTGGTTGAGGGCGTCTGAGATGACCGCGTCCTCGGGGCCGAGGAGGGGCTCGAACAGACCGCCGTTCGCGTCGAAGCAGGCGGCGAAGAGGATCGAGTCGTCGTGGTTCAGGTATTGGGCGAGGCGGGTCTCCAGCTTGCGGTGCAGGTCCTGCGTGCCGCAGATGAAGCGGACCGACGCCATGCCGAAGCCGTGGTCGTCCATCGCCTGTTTTGCGGCAGCGATCAGGCGGGGGTCGTCGGCGAGGCCGAGGTAGTTGTTGGCGCAAAGGTTCAGCATCTGCCGCCCGGCCATCTGGACATGTGCGCCCTGCGCCCCGGTGATCAGGCGTTCGCGCTTCATCAGGCCGTCTGCCTCGATGCCTTGCAGGGTGGTTGTGATGTGGTCGAGGAAGGCGGTCCGATCGGTCATGCTATCCGCTCGCGTTGGAGTTGGGGGACAGTTCCACAGACAGCGCGACTTGTCATCCGCCCGCTTCAGGTGCCGCAGAAGGTCACGTAGTCGCCAAAGCCGGTCGGGGCGGGCAGCATGTAGGGCTCGGCTTCGGCGAAGGGAGACTGGATCGCGGCCAGGAGGGCGTTGAACGGGGCCATGTCGCCGGTCGTGGCGGCGGTGAGGGCTTCCTCGACCCTGTGGTTTCTCGGGATCACGGCGGGGTTGGCTTCCGCGATGCGCTGGGCGATGCCCTCGCCGGCACGGGTGCGCCAGCGGGGAAGCCAGGCTTCCATCTTCGCGAAGTCGGGAAAGAGGGGGCGGAGGGCGGGTTCGTCCGCAAGGCGGCGGAATGTGAGGGTCCAGTCGGCGCCTTCCATCGCGGTCATCAGGTCGTCGGACAGGGCCGCGTCACCCGCATCCTCGCCCACTAGGCCCAGCTTGCGGCGCATCACAGCCAGCCATTCGGCGCGGTAGCGGGGGGCGATGTCGGCGAGGCGGTCGTTGGCGATCTCGATGGACTTCTCGTGGTTTGGGTCAAGAACGGGGATCAGCGTCTCGGCCAGACGGGCGAGGTTCCAGCCCAGGATCAGGGGCTGGTTGGCATAGGCATAACGACCCTGGTGGTCGATCGAGGAGAAGACGGTGCCGGGGGCGTAGGCTTCCATGAAGGCGCAGGGGCCGTAGTCGATGGTCTCGCCGGAAATGGCCATGTTGTCGGTGTTCATCACGCCATGGATAAAGCCGAGGCCCATCCAGCCGGCGATCAGCCTGGCCTGAGTGGCGATCACGGCGTCAAGGAAAGCGAGGTAGGGGTTCTCTGCGTAAAGAAGGTCTGGGTAGTGGCGGGCGATGGCGTAGTCGGCCATGGCCCTGACGTTGGCCTGATCGCCCCGGGCGGCGAAGAACTGGAAGGTGCCGACGCGGATGTGGCTGGCAGCAATGCGGGCCAGGACCGCGCCGGGCAGTTTCGTCTCGCGCCAGACCTGTTCACCCGTTGCCACGACGGCCAGCGCCCGGGTCGTGGGCACGCCCGCAGCAGCCATGAATTCCGAGATCAGGACTTCGCGCAGCATGGGGCCGACCGCAGCCTTGCCGTCGCCCCCGCGCGAAAACGGGGTCTTGCCAGAGCCTTTCAGCTGGATGTCGACACGGCGGCCATCGGGTGCAACAACTTCGCCCAGCAGATGCGCGCGCCCGTCGCCCAGTTGCGGGGAGAAACCGCCGAACTGGTGGCCGGCATAGGCCTGCGCGATGGGGTCGGCCCCGGCGGGAAGGGTCGCGCCGGAAAACCAGCTTTCCGCCTCGGCCTCGGTCAGGGTCAGCCCGAGATCCGCCGCAAGCGGGCCGTTCAGGAACAAAAGTTTTGGGGCAGGGGCCGGGTCCGGGGCGACGCGCAGGAAGGTGCCGGGAAGATCACGGGCATAGGAGTGGTCGAAGGCGATGGTCATGTGTCTGCCCCTTTGCCCAAGGATATGCGCCTGCTTTGGTCCTGTCGCAAGACGACGACGCAGGGGACGTAAGCCCTGACCAAGGATTCCGGCAAATTTCTTCCTTAGGAAATCTGGGCTTCGTTGCCTGCCTAAGAAGAGGAAGAAGAATGGTCGGGGCGGAGGGATTCGAACTCTCGACCTACGGTACCCAAAACCGTCGCGCTACCAGGCTGCGCTACGCCCCGACTGCCGTCCCTTTAGCGGGATCGGACCGGAATGAAAAGCCTTAGCCTTCGCAGGGCCATGCGGCGCTGGAGGACGGGATGGCGGGATGACGCAAAGTGGCTCCGGGCGCGATCCCCAGCCGGGCGGCAAGCCCGCCGTTCAGTTCCAGGACGAACATGACGCCTTCGCCGCCGTCGACCGGGCTCAGGTCCCCCGGCACGGCATTGGCATGGACCCGGGTCACGGTTCCGGTTGCATCGGCAAAGACCATATCCAGCGGGATCAGCGTGTTCTTCATCCAGAAGCTCGGGCGGCGCGGCGCGTCATAGACAAAAAGCATGCCTTCGGACAGTGGCATGTCCTGTCGGAACATCAGTCCCTTGGCGCGTTCGGCCGCGTCATCGGCCACTTCGACCGCAAAACTTTCCTGGCCGTCCGCCCAGCGAACATCCAGTCGGTCGGGCGCACACGCCGCCTCGGCCCAGGCGGTGCCGGGAACGGCCATCAGGACTGCAAGAGTGGTCACGCAGCGCTTCACGGTTTGTCCCGGCTGGCCGATTCCCAGGAAACAACCTGCACGGCCATGCGACCGCGCTTGCCGTCGATGATGCGCAGGGCCACGGCCTCGCCCGCTGTCAGATCGGCAAAGCCCGACACGCGCAGCACCTCGGCATGTATGAACACATCCTCGGACCGTCCGAAGACGTTGGCAAAGCCGAAGCCCTTGCCTTTGTCGAACCATTTGACCCGCGCAGGTTCCATTTCCAGTGCAAGAATATCGGCGCTGACCATCTGGGCCGCGTCCTCGCCGAACGGCAGCACGATACCTTCCGGCGGGTCGATCCGCGTCACTTCGACCGCCTGGACCCCGCGCTGCGTCCGTTGGATGCGCACTTCGATCCCGGCGCCATCGGCGACAGATCCCTGGCCAAAGTTCCGCAGAACATTGGCGTGCAACAAAATGTCGGCATCCGTCTGGTCAGAAACGATGAAACCGAAACCCTTGGCTGGATCAAACCACTTAACGCGACCATGCACGAGCTGCATGACCTCTTCTTCGTCCGTCATTTGCAGAGCCTTCTCCCCAGAATGAGCCCTAGACCGCACTGATGGCGGAAATAGCCCTCCGGGATCAAGGGC
The DNA here is from genome assembly GCA_009773055.1 of Paracoccaceae bacterium. Taxonomy (GTDB): domain Bacteria; phylum Pseudomonadota; class Alphaproteobacteria; order Rhodobacterales; family Rhodobacteraceae; genus Tabrizicola. Next base: position 63,979 of record WOUW01000001.1, on the reverse strand, counting down.
AATTCAACAATCGAGTAACAAAAACTGTCTGCGGTCTGGCCAACTTACGGATTTAGTCGGGCGATCTTCCAGCCTTCCGTAGCGTCAGTTTTGCTCCATCGGAAACGGTCGTGCAACCGGAATGCGCCGTCGGCCCAGAACTCTATCTCGACCGGATGCAGCCGAAACCCGCCCCAGTTTGGCGGACGGGGCGGATTCGGCCCCTTGGCGATGGCAACGCGGGCGGCTTCTGCCATCAGTGCCTCACGCGACGAGAGCGGCTGTGACTGTTGGCTGGCCCAGGCCCCCAGGCGGGATTTCAGGCTGCGGCTGGCGAAATAGGCGTCGGCCTGCGGCCCGTCTTCGCGCGTGACTGTGCCGCGCACCCGGATCTGACGGCGCAGGGATTTCCAGTGCAGCACGAAAGCCGCCTTGCCCGAGGCCGCGATCTCTTGCCCCTTCTGCGAGTCGTAGTTGGTGTAAAAGACGAAGGCCCCCCCGCCTTTGCCGCCAACCTCGATGTCTTTCAGAAGAACCATGCGGACATTGGGCAACCCGTCAGGATCGACCGTGGCCAGGGCGATGGCGTTGGGATCGTTCGGCTCCTGCGCCTCGGCCTCGACCAGCCAGGCGCGCGCGATTGCAAAAGGGTCGTCGCCCGCGAAGATACCTGACCGGTCCATGGATGCTCCTTGCCGCTGAGCGCGGACTGCCTTGAAGGGCGGCCCCGCTTCGCCTACACGTCTGTGTCAATGAAAAGTGGGCGAGGGGTCGGGAATGTCAACCGGACTGATGCAAGGCAAGCGCGGGCTGATCATGGGGCTTGCCAACGACAAGTCGATCGCCTGGGGCATCGCGCAGGCGGTGGCCGCGCAAGGGGCAGAGCTGGCGTTTTCGTATCAGGGCGAACAGCTGAAGAAACGCGTCGAGCCCCTGGCGGAAACGCTGGGCAGTCCGAAGCTCTTCGAATGCGACGTGGCCAGCGACGACAGCATCGACGCGCTCTTTTCCGCGTTGCAGGCCGAATGGGGGCAACTGGACTTTCTGGTCCATGCCATCGGGTTCGCCGACAAGAACGAATTGCGCGGGCGCTACGTCGATACCTCGCGGGCCGGGTTCGCGCTGGCGATGGACATCTCGGTCTATTCCTTCACGGCGGTCTGCCAGCGGGCAGCGGCGATGATGGGGCCGGGGGGCAGCCTGCTGACCCTGACCTATTACGGCGCCGAGAAGGTCATGCCGCATTACAACGTGATGGGCGTGGCCAAGGCCGGGCTGGAAGCTTCGGTCAAGTATCTGGCCGAGGATCTGGGCAAGGAAGGCATCCGGGTGAACGCGATTTCGGCCGGGCCGATCAAGACGCTTGCGGCCAGTGGCATCGGCGATTTCCGCTATATCATGAAGTGGAACGAGCTGAACTCACCCCTGCGGCGCAACGTGACGCAGGAAGAGGTGGGCAAGGCGGCGCTTTACCTGTTGTCGGACCTTGGGTCGGGGACCACGGGCGAAAACCTGCATGTCGATGCGGGCTATCATGTCGTCGGGATGAAGGCGATCGAGGCCCCCGACATCGACCTTCTGCAAGGCCGGAAAGAGGGCGGACAGTGACGCTTGCGGCCTTCCTGGCCGTCGCGGGCCTTTTGACGATGGGGGCGGTGAGCCCCGGCCCTGCTGTGCTGATGTCGGCGCGGACCGGCGTGACGGAAGGGTTGCGCACCGGGTTCTTCCTGTCGCTTGGAATCGGCGCAGGCGCGGTCTTCTGGGCGACGCTGGCGCTGAGCGGGCTGGCGCTGGTCTTCCAGATTGCTCCGACCCTGCTTTGGGCTTTCAAGATCGCGGGCGGGCTCTATCTGGTGTGGATGGCAATCGGCATGTGGCGTCACGCCGCCGATCCCTTGCCTGTGGTGACCGATGTTCCGCCCCGGTCGGCGCTGTCGGCGTTCCGGCTTGGCCTGTTCACCCAGCTTGCGAACCCTAAGCCGGCCGTGCTTTTGAGCGCGATCTTCGTTGGCACCGTGCCCCCGGGCACAGAGCTGTGGGTGCTGGTCGCCTTGCTGGCCTATCTCTTCATGGTCGAGACTGGCTGGAACACCATCGTCGCCCGCATCTTCTCGCTTGACCGGACCCGCGCTGGCTACATCAGCCTGAAAACCGTGATCGACCGCAGCTTCGGGGGACTTCTTGCCCTGCTCGGGATCAAGATCGCCGCCACTTGAGGGAGACCGCCATGTCCGCCGACCGCCTGCCGCATGAAAAGGGATTTCACGTCAGCTGGGACCAGATTCACCGCGACTCCCGCGCATTGGCCTGGCGGCTGGATGGCAAGGGACCGGGCGAGGGCGGCACCTGGAAGGCAGTGGTCGGGATCACGCGCGGCGGCCTTGTCCCGGCGATGATCGTCAGCCGCGAGCTGGACATCCGGGTCGTCGACTCGATCTCCGTCAAGTCCTACCACTCGGGCGGGGGCAAGGCGGACAAGCGGCGCGAGGCGCAGGTCATCAAGGCCCCGCAGGCCGATATCATGGGCGACGGGTCGGGCATCCTGATCGTCGATGACCTGGTGGACAGCGGCAAGACCCTGGAACTGATCCGCGGCCTTTACCCCAAGGCGCATTTTGCCTGCGTCTACGCCAAGCCGGAAGGCGAAAAGCAGGCCGACACCTACATCACCGCCGTCAGCCAGGACACCTGGATCTTCTTCCCCTGGGACATGGCGCTGCAATACGTCCAGCCGATGCGCGGGGCGGACTAAGCCTTTCGCTCTGGCCCTGATATCTCACAAGGGTGCGGGGGTGTGAAACCTCCGCGCCTGTCCTTTGACCCGGGAACCTGCCGATGACCCTGCCGCTGAACCCTGCTTTCGCCGCGACCGAACCACCGCCCGTGATGGAGGCGCGACGCTGGATCGACGGGGTCATCTTTCCCGCCGACCGCCCGCTGATCAACGTCAGCCAGGCAGCACCGGTGGACAGCCCGCCGCTTGGCCTGCGGCAAGCCCTGGCCGAGGCCGCGCTGAATGACCCGCAAGCCCATCTCTACGGGCCGGTTCTTGGCCTGCCAGCCCTGCGGGAAGAGATCGCGATGCAGTGGTCGGCGACCTATGGCGGCACGGTTCTGCCGTCGCAAGTGGCGATCACCCAGGGCTGCAACCAGGCCTTCTGCACGGTCATGGCGACGCTGGCTGGCCCGGGGGACGAGGTGATCCTCACGACACCCTGGTATTTCAATCACAAGATGTGGCTCGACATGGCGTCGGTGAAGACCGTGCCGCTGGAGACCGACACAACGCTGATCCCCTCGGCCAATGCGGCGGCTGCGCTGATCACCGAGCGCACCCGCGCCATCGTGCTGGTCAGCCCGAACAACCCGGGCGGCGTGGAATACCCGGCGGAAACGTTGACCGCATTCCGCGACCTCTGCCGCGAACATGGCCTCGCGCTGATCGTGGACGAGACCTACCGCGACTTCGACAGCCGGACTGGCGCGCCACATGACCTTTTTGCCGATCCCGACTGGGCCGATACGCTGATTCAGCTTTACAGCTTCTCCAAGGCCTACCGGCTGACCGGGCATCGGGTGGGCGCGATGGTCGCCAGTGCCACGCGGCTGGCCGAGGTGGAAAAGTTCCTTGATACGGTCGCGATCTGTCCCAGCCAGTTGGGCCAGATCGGCGCGCTTTGGGGGATGCGCAACCTTGCGCAGTGGCTGGCCGGGGAACGGGACGAAATCCTCGCCCGCCGCCGCGCCATGGTCGAGGGTTTCAAGACCCTGCCGGGCTGGCGGCTTCTGGGCTGCGGGGCCTATTTCGCCTATGTCGAGCACCCTTTCGACGCCATTCCCTCCGATGCCTTGTGCAAGCGGCTGGTGACCGAGGCCTCGCTCCTGATGCTGCCGGGGACCATGTTCCAGCCCGAAGGCTCGGCAGCGGGAAAGCGGCAGATCCGCATCGCCTTTGCCAATGTCGATGCGACCGGCATTGCCGAGGTGATCCGGCGGCTGGCGGCGTTCAGGCCCTGACCCACGACAAGGCGGCGGGCCATCTTGACCTTGCCCCCCCGTGGCCTTCCCACTATTCACCAGTGCCAGAACCAACCCGAAGGCAGAACCATGGCCAAGACCCCGACCGAAGAAGGCAAGCGCCCGCGCGGCAAGGCGCAAGAGATTGCTGTCTGGGGCCTGATGGCCATGCTGATCCTGGGACTGGGCGGCTTTGGCGTCACCAGCTTTTCTGGTGGCGTGACCAAGGTCGCCAGTGTCGGCGATATCGACATCAGCACCGACGACTATGCCCGCGCCTTGCAGACCCAGATCAATGCCATGTCGCAACAGTTCGGCCAGCAGATCTCGACACAGGAAGCCCTGGCCTTCGGGATTGACAAGCAGGTGATTCAGTCCGTGATCACCCGGGCCGCCCTGGATAACGAAGCGGCCCGCATCGGCCTTTCGGTCGGCGACGCCGTGGTCGTCAGCGAGATCACCGGGATGGACAGTTTCAAGGGCACCTCTGGGGCCTTCGACCGCGAGGCCTACCGTTTTTCCCTGGACCGCAACAACCTGACCGAAACCCAGTTCGAAACCAATCTGCGCCGGGACATCAGCCGCGAGCTGTTGCAGGGCGCGATCGGCGGCGGATTTACGGCCCCGAAGGCGATGACCGACACGCTTTTTGCCTGGACGGGCGAGCGGCGGGGCTTTTCCATGCTGCGGCTGACCGAGGCAGATCTGCCAGCGCCTGTCGCCGAACCGGCAGAGGCCGACCTGAAAGCGCATTACGACGCCCATCTCGACCGCTTCACCAGACCCGAAGCCAAGCGGATCACCTATGCCTCGCTTCTGCCCGAGACGATTGCCAAGGACCAGCCGGTCGACGAGGCGCTGTTGAAAGAGCTTTATCAGCAGCGGATAGACGAGTTCGTCGTGCCCGAGCGCCGCATCCTGGAACGGCTGGTCTATCCCGATCAGGCGGCGGCGGATGCAGCGAAAGCGGCGCTTGACGGCGGAACCCCGTTCGAGACCCTGGTGACCGAGCGCGGCCTGACGCTGGATGCCATCGCCCTGGGTGATGTCGCAAAGGATGACCTTGGCGCAGCAGGCGAGGCAGTCTTTGCCGCCGCCGAAGGCGACGTCGTCGGGCCGGTTCAGACCGACCTTGGCCCGGCGCTGATCCGTGTGGTCGCGCTCTTGGCCGCCGAGGAAACCGCGTTCGAGGCCGCGCGCGAGACGCTGGCCATCGAGTTCCAGACCGATGCCGCACGCCGGCTGATCGCTGGCCGTGTGGAAGAGATCGACGATCTTCTGGCTGGTGGTGCGACGCTGGAGGATCTGTCCAAGGACGCGGGACTGGCACTTGCGACGCTGGATTTCGTGCCGGGCCAGCAAAGCGACGCCGTGATTGAAGGCTATCCGGCCTTCCGCACGGCAGCCGAGGCCGTGCAGACGGGTGACTTTCCGCAGGCCATCGTGCTGGAAGATGGCGGCGTCGTGGCCCTGCGCCTGGACGAGATCGTGCCCGCCGCGCCGATCCCGTTTGACGAGGCCAAGGAAAAGATTGCCGAGGACTGGCGCAAGGACGCGGTTGCGGCGGCCCTGACCGCGCGTGCCGCCCAGATCAAGACCGAAATCGAGGGCGGGGCGGCGATCGGCAGCTTCGGCATCGTCGATGTGACGCCGGAAACCGCTCGCAACGGCTTTGTCGCCGATGCCCCCGAGACCCTGCTGCCCGAGGTGTTCAAGCTGGCCGAAGGGGCTGTGCAGGTGATCGAGGCCGAGGGTTTTGTCGCCGTGGTCCGGCTTGACAACATCCTGCCCGCCGCGACGACCGGCGAGGATGCGCTTGCAATGCAGGAGGCGCTGACCGCCCAGGCCGGCCAGGCGATTGCCAGCGACGCCTTTGCGGCTTTCACCGCCGCACTGACCGCCAACGCCGGGATCACGCTGGATCAGGCCGCGATCAACGCCGTCCACACGAGCCTGCCCTGATGCAGCTGTCCCCGAGTTTTGCCGAGTTCGAAGCGGGCTGGAACGCCGGGAAAAACCAGATCGTCTGGGCACGGCTGGCGGCGGATCTGGACACGCCGGTCAGCTTGATGCTGAAACTGGGCGACGCGCGCGCCGACACGTTCATGCTGGAATCGGTGACCGGTGGCGAGGTCCGCGGGCGCTACTCCATCGTCGGCATGAAGCCCGACCTCGTCTGGCAGTGTCATGGCGTCCAAAGCCGGATCAACCGCGAGGCGCGGTTTGACCGGCAGTCCTTTACCGACCTGCCCGGCCATCCCTTGCAGACCCTGCGCGACCTTCTGGCAGAATGCCGGATCGACATGCCGGAAGGCTTGCCTGCCGTGTCGGCGGGCCTCTTTGGCTATCTCGGCTATGACATGATCCGGCTGGTCGAACACCTGCCGGACGTGAACCCCGATCCCCTTGGCCTGCCCGATGCCGAACTGATCCGACCGTCGGTCGTGGCGGTTCTGGACGGGGTCAAGGGCGAGGTGACGGTGGTGGCACCGGCCTGGGTCGCCGGGGGACTGTCGGCGCGTGCGGCCTATGCCCAGGCGGCCGAGCGGGTGATGGACAGCCTGCGCGATCTCGACCGGGCTCCCTCGGCCGCGCGAGATTTCGGCGAGGTCGCGCCTGTCGGGCCGGCCACGTCGAACTTCACCCATGCGGGATACAAGGCGGCAGTCGAGAAGGCCAAGGACTACATCCGTGCGGGCGACATCTTTCAGGTGGTGCCCTCGCAACGCTGGTCGCAGCGGTTCGAACTGCCGCCCTTTGCGCTTTATCGCAGCTTGCGGCGCACCAACCCCTCGCCCTTCATGTTCTTCTTCAACTTCGGCGGGTTTCAGGTGATCGGGGCCAGCCCCGAAATCCTGGTCCGCCTGCGCGACGGCGAAGTGACCGTGCGCCCCATCGCCGGGACCCGAAAACGCGGGGCCACGCCCGAGGAAGACCGCGCTTTGGAGGCGGACCTCTTGGCCGATCCCAAGGAACGGGCCGAGCATCTGATGCTTCTCGACCTTGGGCGCAACGACGTGGGCCGGGTGGCCAAGATCGGCACCGTGCGCCCGACGGAAACCTTCATCATCGAACGCTACAGCCACGTCATGCATATCGTCTCGAACGTGGTGGGCGAGATCGCGGACGGCGAGGATGCGCTGTCGGCCCTGCTGGCCGGCCTGCCCGCGGGCACGGTGTCAGGTGCGCCCAAAGTCCGCGCGATGGAGATCATCGACGAGCTGGAGCCCGAAAAGCGTGGCGTCTACGGCGGGGGCGTCGGCTATTTTGCCGCCAATGGCGAGATGGACTTCTGCATTGCGCTGCGGACGGCTGTCCTCAAGGATGACCAGCTTTACATCCAGGCGGGCGGAGGCGTGGTCTACGACAGTGACCCCGAAGCCGAGTATCAGGAAACCGTCAACAAATCGAACGCGCTTCGCCGCGCGGCCGAGGATGCCGGCCGCTTCGCCGGTCGCGGCAACGGCTGAAACAGAGCTGAGGATCCTTCTGGAAGAATCCTGGACCGGTATCGGGCTCAGTCGATCTTCAGGACCGCCGTCAAAGGTGCCAGCGCCACGGTCGCTGCCTTGCCCTCGACCGACCATTCCAGCAAGGTTGCCACGGTGTCGGGATCAGCCTCGCCCACGACGACGACCCGGCCATCCTGACCGGCCTTGAACACGGCCCGGTCCAGAAGCCTGCGCAGCGCCACGCGGTCTGCCCCGGCCGCACCAAGGTCGCGGAACACCACCGCCGCCTCAAGGTCTTCGCGCCGCGCAACCTGATCGGCGGCATTCAGCCCCGCGTCCCAGGTCAGAAGGCCGCGACCCTGCGCCTTCAGGATCGGGACGACGGCACTGGCAAGCCCCCGGTTGTTCTGGAAGGCGGGTTCGGCAAGGTCCATCACGGCAACTGCTTCGGGCAGGCCCTGTTCCATCGACTGGAACGCGACCTCGACATCCGAAGCCTGCGCGCCGGTCGCAATGCCGGTGGCCAGCATCACCACTTCGCGGCCCGCTGCGCGGTAGACCGCGGCCCGTTCCGGTGTCGCGGGGTCCAGCGGGTCCAGCGCGAAGGACACAGGGAAGGGCAGGGCGGCCAGGCCTGCGCGGTCAAGATCGGGCTGGCCACGGTCGATCAGCACGACCGCCAGCGGCGGCTTTGCGGCAGGGTTCTCGAACGCGGCAGCGTAAAGCGCAATCGGGCGCGCGTCCGCGGGGGCGGCATTCGGATCAGCGGCAGGGTCCGTTGCGGGGTCCGTTGGGGCCGGTTCGGCCCCGCGCCCGATGATAAGGCCTTCGCCTTCGCCCACAAGACCGGGAGCGGGCGTGAAGGTTTTTCCGGGTGTCGCAGCCTCGCGCGTGCCGGGCATCGTATCAGGCTGCGTGCCGGGCATCGTGTCCGCGCCACTCTCCGGTGCGGCGGGTAGCGGCAGGGCCTCCGTGACTGGCGGGGCAACCTCGGGCTCGGGCTCGGGCAACGTCACCTCGGCCGGGACCGGTTCGGCAGGGGCGACGTCAGGCACTGGCTCTGGTGCGGGTGCTGCAGGCTCATCCGGTGTCGTCTCGGCGACCTCGGGTGCTGCGGTCTGTGGCAAAGGGGCTTCGGCCTGTGTCGCCGGGTCGACTTCTACCGGCGCAGGTTCTTCTGCCGGGGCAACAGGTTCGGGGGCCGCTTCGGGTGTCGCGGCCGCCGGTCCGGCGTCGGCCAGCAGGGTGTCTTCCTTGGGCGCAGGTGCCGCAGGTTCCGGCGCCGTTGCCGCAGCATCCGCAACCGCCTCGGCGGGTTTGGCAGGGGCGGACGCCGTCTCGGGCGCTGCAACTTCGGTCGGCGCGGGGGCTGCCGGTTCGGCCAGTGCTGCTGCTGCCGGCTCGGGTGCAGTCGGGCCAACTTCGGCTCCGGCGACGACGGGCGGATTGTCGGGCAGGTCTTCCGCCGCAGCTTCGGCGGGGGCTTCCAGAGCAAGCTCTGCCTCGGGTTCGGGGGCGGCCTCGACGGTCTCCTCGGCGGGCGTGGTGTCAGCCTCGGCCTCGGTCTCGACCGCGGCTCCGGCATCGGCCACCGTCGCTTCAGGAGCCTTGATCGGCGTCTCTGTCGCAGTCTCGGCCACTGGAGCGTTGTTGTTCGCGGGCCGCAGCGGGGCCACCGCGGTACCGATGATCAGCCCGCCCGCGACCACCAGGCCGCCCGAAACCATGCCGAGTAGGAATTTGCCGACCACCTGTGCCTCCTGCTCTCGCGCCGCTTTGGTCGGGGCCGGTCTGTCTTGCGCGGCCTGTCCGATCCTGCCCGCCGGTTTGCCCCGGCGTCCTGCTTCTGTCCACCGCAGTATAACCTGTGGCGTCAAAGCCTTCACCCGTTTTTGCACCAGCGTCAACAGCCTGGGCCGTCGCTGCGCTTTTGCAGCACGGCTGGGAGGCGTTTGCTCGGGGGAGAGGGTGGAGGCGGGTACCGGAATCGAACCGGTCTTCACGGATTTGCAATCCGCTGCGTAACCTCTCCGCCAACCCGCCGCGAGGAGTGGATTGGGGAATAGCCCATGCGCCGGACGGCTGCAAGGGCCATGCCATTGCGCGCATTTTGCCGCGTGGCTCAGGGTTGACTTGGGGGGGCCGCGCGGGGATTGTCGCGCCGGGGGCGCAAGTCGAAATTGCAGAAGATCCTTATCACCGGAAGCGCCGGGTTCATCGGCTTTCACCTGGCCCGGCACTTGCTGGCGGCGGGCCACAGGGTGCATGGCTTCGACGGGATGACGCCCTACTACGACGTGCGGCTCAAGGAAAAGCGCCACGCCCTGTTGCGCGCGATGCCCGGGTTCACTGCGACGGAAGCCGTGCTGGAAGACATGGCGACGCTGGAGAAGATCACCCGGGACTTCGCGCCGGACGCGATCATTCACCTCGCCGCGCAAGCCGGTGTCCGCTATAGCCTTTCGCACCCCCGGTCCTACGTCGAGACCAATTTTACCGGCAGTTTCAACGTGCTGGAGGTCGCCCGGCAGGCAAGGGTCAAGCATCTGATGATGGCCTCGACCTCGTCGGTCTACGGGGCCAACCCCGAGATGCCGTTCGTTGAGACCGACCGGGCCGACCATCCGCTGACCGTCTATGCCGCAACGAAGAAGGCGGTCGAGGCGCTGGCGCATTCCTACGCCCACCTCTGGGGCCTGCCGGTCACGCTCTTCCGCTTCTTCACCGTCTACGGGGCCTGGGGTCGGCCCGACCTCGCCTACTTCAAGTTCACCGAGGCGATCCTGCGGGGGCAGCCGATCGACGTCTACAACCACGGCGAGCTGTGGCGCGACTTCACTGCGGTCGAGGATCTGGTCGAGGGCGTCTCGCGCCTCCTGCCCTTGGCCCCGCCGTTGCCCGCTGACCGCGGCACCCAGGTCGAGGGCGACAGCCTCAGCCCCGTCGCGCCTTGGCGGATCGTGAACATCGGCAATTCCGACAAGGTGCATCTGATGGACTTCATCCGCACCCTCGAAGGCCTGCTTGGCCGCAAGGCGATCTGCAATTTCCTGCCGATGCAGCCCGGCGACGTGCCCGCAACCTGGGCCGATTGCGCGCTTCTGCAGCGGCTGACGGGGTTCCGCCCCGGAACCGACCTTGCCAGCGGGCTGAAACCCTTTGTCGACTGGTATCGGGACTATTACCGCAGCTGACTGGTCCTATCGGCGGGCCTTGACTGGTCCTAAGCCCGCTGCCCCATATCCACGATACTTGCGCGCAACATTGCATTCGAAAGGACAGGCCATGGAAGGCTTTGCAGGCATGAACGACATCGCGCAGGTGGTCGAGGCCGACCGCGCCCATGTCTGGCACCACCTCTCGCAGCACAAGCAGTATGACACTGGCGTCGACCCCCGGGTGATCGTCGAAGGCAAGGGGATGCGGGTCTGGGACGCCAAGGGCAAGGAGCACATCGACGCCGTGTCCGGCGGGGTCTGGACCGTCAACGTGGGCTATGGCCGCGAATCCATCGCCAACGCCGTGCGCGACCAACTGATCAAACTGAACTATTTCGCCGGATCGGCGGGTTCGATCCCCGGTGCGGTGTTCTCCAAGCGCCTGATCGAGAAAATGCCGGGGATGACCCGCGTCTACTATTCCAACTCGGGGTCCGAGGCGAACGAGAAAGTCTACAAGATGGTGCGCCAGATCGCGCACCGGCACCACGGCGGCAAGAAGTGGAAGATCCTCTATCGGGATCGCGACTACCACGGCACCACAATCGCAGCCCTTGCCTCGGCAGGTCAGGACCAGCGCGCCATGCAGTACGGGCCGTTCCCCGACGGCTTCGTCCGCGTGCCGCATTGCCTTGAATACCGGGCACAGTGGGACGTGGAGAATTACGGCCAGCGCGCTGCTGACGCCATCGAGGAAGTCATCCTGCGCGAAGGCCCGGATTCGGTCGGCTGCCTGATTCTGGAGCCGGTGACGGCCGGCGGCGGCGTGATCGTGCCGCCCCAGGGCTATTGGGAGCGGGTGCAGGAGATCTGCAAGAAATACGACATTCTGCTCGCCATCGACGAGGTCGTCTGCGGCGTCGGGCGCACTGGCACCTGGTTCGGCTACCAGCATTACGGGATCAAGCCCGACTTCGTGACGATGGCCAAAGGCGTTGCTTCGGGCTACGCCGCGATCAGCTGCACGGTGACGACGGAAGCCGTCTTCGAGATGTTCAAGGACGACCCGTCCGATCCGATGAGCTACTTCCGCGATATCTCGACCTTCGGCGGCTGCACCTCCGGCCCGGCGGCGGCGCTGGAGAACATGCGGATCATCGAGGATGAGGGGCTTCTGGCCAACACGCTCGCGATGGGCGACTACTGCCTTGGGAACCTCGCCGCACTGATGGACAAGCACAAGGTCATCGGCGACGTCCGTGGCAAGGGGTTGTTCCTTGGGGCTGAGCTGGTGGCGGACCGTTCCACCAAAGAGCCTGCGGACGAAAAGAAGGTCCAGGCTGTCGTCGCCGACTGCATGGCGCAGGGCGTGATCATCGGCGCCACCAACCGCTCCTTGCCGGGGCTGAACAACACGCTGTGCCTAAGCCCCGCGCTGATCGCGACGAAGGATGACATCGACCAGATCACCGGCGCGATCGACGGCGCGCTGACGCGGGTGTTCGGGTAGGGAATGTTGCCTTTGCGGTCGGGGAGGGTGTCCGGGGACGGACACCCTTCTGTCTTGCCCGGAATCAAGGGAGAAGCCCGCCGGGCAGCGCCCGACCGCCCCCTCGGGCGGGCGCTTGCAACGTCAGCCTGTAGAACCGGCGTCGGAGGGGTTGCACCATAAAGCGCCTAGAACGGATGGTGCTCGCCCGCCCGGCGGTCAGGCGCTGCCTTGTGTTGCGTCGTTCCGGTGCGCTGTAGCGCACCCTACGACGGCGCCGACCTATGCCACCCCATACCGCGCACGGGCTTCCTTGAAGCTCATCAGCTTGCCTTGGGCTGCGTCCCACAGGTGCATGTTCACCGACCGCAGGCTCTCTCGCACGGTCAGGCGCTGTGCCTCGGCCAGCGCGCGGTGGTCGCGGATGACCTCGGGCAGGCGGTAGAACGGGATGCGGGAGTAAAGGTGGTGGACGTGGTGGATGCCGATGTTGCCGGAAAACCAGCGCAGGGGCTGCGGCAGGATGTAGTGGGACGAGCCCTCCAACGCGGCGTCGTGCAGCTGCCAGTCGTCGCCCTGCGACCAGTGCGTCTCTTCGAACTGGTGCTGGACGTAGAAGAGCCAGACCCCCAGCGTTGCGGCGATCAAGGAGGTGGGGAGGTAGATCAAGAGGACGGGCCAGAACCCGCCAAACCACAGGATCAGGCCCACCGTGATCCCGATCATCGCATTGGTGCCCATCGCCGAGGTCCAGTAGCGCCAGCCAGAGTTCATCAACCCTAGTGGCAGCCGATTCTGCAGCAAAAACAGATAGCTTGGGCCAAGGACGAACAGCACGACCGGGTTGCGGTAAAGCCGGTACATCAGTCGTCCCCACCACCCACGCGACCGGTATTCCTCGATCGTCAGGGTCAGCACATCGCCGATCCCGCGCTGGTCAAGGTCACCATGGGTCGCGTGGTGGATCGAATGCGTCCGCCGCCAGACGTCGTAGGGTGTCAGGGTCAGCACGCCCAGCACCCGGCCCAGCCAGTCCTGCGCGGTGCGGTTCTTCAGGAACGCCCCGTGGCCGCAATCGTGCTGGATGATGAAGATGCGGACCAAGAACCCGCCGTTCAGCACCGCCAGAGCCAAAGCCAGCCACGCACTGACCGACAGCGCCATCCAGGCCAGGACCCAAAGCACGACGAAAGGCACGACGGTGGCGGCAAGTTCCCACAGGCTGCGGGTGGTCGCAGGTTCGCGGTAGCGGGCGAGGATGGTCAGCCACTCGCGGGCGGGGCGGGCAGGGGTCGTATCGGGCATCTTGGCCTGTCGCTTTCCCTCCGGCTGTGCCGCGGCGGGGTCGGCTTGGCCTTCGGCAGGGAAGCGCACGCGCGCGGATACATCAGGCGCCTTTGGGTTAGGCGACCCCGGGGCGAATATCAATCGAATTGATGCGAGAGGCGGTCACGTCCCGGCGATCCCCTTGCCTTGCACCGCTTGACTTTGGCCGGGCCGATGCCGCTTGATCCACGCTGTTCCAAGCCAGTGAAGCCATGGCCGCCATCCCCGTCGAAGCCTTCTACCTCACCCCCGGCGCGACCGCGTCGCTGCAGCAGCAGATCCGGGCGATGGTGACGCATGGCATCCTTGCGGGCCGCTTCCGTCCGGGAAGCCGGATGCCCTCGTCCCGGGGGCTGGCCGAGCATCTGGGCGTCAGCCGGATCACCGTAACACTGGCCTATGCCGATCTGGTGTCGTCGGACTACCTGACCTCGGCTGGCCGGTCGGGCTATTTCGTATCCAAAACAGCGCCCTTGGCGCCGGAGTTCCCCCAGGCCGAACCTCGCGCGGAAGCCATAGATTTCAAAGGCTTGACCGGTGGCCGATTCACTCTGGTCCCCAAGGTCGCACGGCCCGAGGATTGGGACCGCTATCCCTATCCCTTCATCTACGGACAGGCGGACCCGACGCTTTTCGACCACCAGAATTGGCGGCAATGCGCCTTGCGGGCGCTGGGAAAGCGCGACTTCGCGGCGCTGACCACCGACTATTACGACCGCGACGATCCCCTTTTGATCCAAGAGCTTCTGCGCACCATCCTGCCGCGCCGGGGCATCGCCGCGCGGGAAGACGAGGTCCTTCTGACCCTCGGTGCGCAGAACGCGCTCTGGATCGCGGCAACTGCGCTTCTGGGGCCGGGGCGACGGGCGGGGGTGGAAAATCCCGGCTATCCCGCATGGCGCGCCATTGTGGCCGCAACGGGGGCAGAGGCCGTGCCGATGGACGTCGACGCGCAGGGCCTTCCGGTGCAGGGACTGGATGCGGATGTGGTCTTCACCACGCCTTCGCACCAGTGCCCGACCAATGCCACCATGCCCGTCGACCGCCGGGTGGCACTTCTGGAGGCTGCCGAGGCGCGCGGCTTTGTCATCATCGAGGACGATTACGAGTTCGAGATGTCCTTCCTGAAGCCCGTCGCCCCGGCTCTGAAGTCGCTCGACCGAGGTGGTCGCGTGATCTATGCCGGGTCCTTCTCGAAATCGGTGTTCCCCGGCCTCCGCCTTGGCTATCTCGTTGGCCCTCCCGGTTTCATCGCAGAAGCGCAGGCACTTCGCGGCCTGATGCTGAAGCATCCGCCCGGCCATATCCAGCGGACGATGGCCTACTTCCTTGGCCTTGGGCACTACGACGCGCTGGTCAACCGGATGAAGAACGCCTACCGCCGCCGCCGTCAGGTCATGGCCGAGGCGATTGCGGCCGAGGCGCTTACGGTCGCTGGGCAGGGCGGCTTTGGCGGGTCCAGCTTCTGGATGCGCGCGCCGGACGGGCTGGACACCGAGAATTTGGCCTTGCGGCTGCGCGCTGATGGCGTGCTGATCGAACCCGGCCACGCCTTCTTTGCGGGCGCGGATGCGCCGCGGAATTACTACCGGTTGGCCTATTCCTCGATCCAGTTGCCCCGGATCGCCGAAGGTGTTTCCCGGATTGCGCGGGCCTTGCGCTAAGCTGGCCATACCGGGCCGAAGCATCTGGCCCTAAGGCGGGTTGCGTGCGGGCGCTAGGGTGCTGCACAAAGGCCCGTAGCGGCCCCTTGGGATATGGAGACACGCGATGAAGATGACGACCGAGGAAGCTTTCGTGAAGGTCCTGCAGATGCACGGGATCGAGCATGCATTCGGGATCATCGGATCGGCCTTCATGCCGATTTCCGACATCTTCCCGAAGGCCGGAATCCATTTTTGGGATTGCGCGCATGAAGGGTCCGGCGGGATGATGGCCGACGGGTTCACCCGGGCCAGCGGCAAGATGTGCATGATGATCGCCCAGAACGGGCCGGGCATCACCAACTTTGTCACCGCCGTCAAGACAGCCTATTGGAATCACACGCCTTTGCTGCTGGTCACCCCGCAAGCCGCGAACAAGACCATCGGGATGGGCGGCTTCCAGGAAGTCGAGCAGATGGCGCTGTTCAAGGACATGGTCTGTTATCAGGAGGAGGTCCGCGACCCCTCGCGCGTGGCCGAGGTCCTGAACCGTGTCATCCTGCAGGCCAAGCGCCAGTCGGCCCCGGCGCAGATCAACATGCCGCGGGATTACTTTACCCAAGTGATCGACGTGCCGCTGCCAGCGGTGGTGGAGTTCGAGCGTCCCTCGGGTGGTGAGGAGGCGATGGCCCAAGCAGCGCAGCTTTTGTCGACGGCCAAGTTCCCGGTGATCCTGAACGGCGCGGGCGTGGTGATCGGCGGGGCGATCCCGGCCTCGATGGCCTTGGCCGAACGGCTGACCGCGCCGGTCTGCGTCGGCTACCAGCACAACGACGCCTTCCCCGGCTCGCACCCGCTCTTCGCGGGACCGCTGGGATATAACGGGTCCAAGGCGGGGATGGAGCTGATCGCCGAGGCCGACGTCGTGCTGGCGCTGGGGACGCGGCTCAACCCGTTCTCGACCCTGCCGGGCTATGGGATCGACTACTGGCCGAAGGGGGCCAAGGTGATCCAGGTCGACATCAACCCGAACCGGATCGGGCTGACGAAACCAGTAGCGGTGGGGATCGTCGGTGATGCCAAAAAGGTGGCTGAAGGGATTCTGGCCCGCCTGTCGAAGACCGCAGGCGACGCCGGACGGGCGGAGCGCAAGGCCCTGATCGCGCAGAAGAAATCGGCCTGGGCGCAGGAACTGTCGTCCATGGACCACGAGCAGGACGACCCCGGCACCACCTGGAACCAGCGCGCCCGGGACGCCAAGCCCGAGTGGATGAGCCCCCGGATGGCCTGGCGCGCGATCCAGTCCGCGCTCCCGAAAGAGGCGATCATCTCGTCGGACATCGGCAACAACTGCGCCATCGGCAATGCGTACCCCTCGTTCGAGGCGGGGCGGAAGTATCTGGCGCCGGGTCTCTTTGGGCCGTGCGGCTATGGGCTTCCCAGCATCATCGGGGCCAAGATCGCCTGCACGGATACGCCGGTGGTCGGCTTTGCTGGCGACGGCGCTTTCGGCATCGCGGTGACGGAACTGACCGCTATCGGTCGGCCGGAATGGCCTGCGATCACCATGGTCGTTTTCCGCAACTACCAGTGGGGGGCGGAAAAGCGGAACTCCACGTTGTGGTATGACGACAACTTCGTCGGGACGGAACTGGATGACGGGGTCAGCTATGCCGGGATCGCCAAGGCCTGCGGGCTGCAGGGTGTGCAGGCGCGCACGATGGACGACCTGACGGCGGCGCTGCGCAAGGCCATCGAAGACCAGATGGCGGGCAAGACCACGCTGATCGAGGCGCTGATCAACCAGGAACTGGGTGAGCCCTTCCGCCGCGACGCGATGAAAAAGCCGGTCGAGGTTGCGGGGATCTCGAAGGCCGACATGCGGCCACAGGTGGTCGGGTGACGCACGAATTTTCTGCGAGAGTTCGGGGGGCCGGACGTGCCGTTTGAACTTGGCCCGCTGGCGCTGGCCTGGCTCGCCGTGGCCTGCCTGGTCGCAGGCTTCGTGCGCGGCTATTCCGGCTTCGGTTTCTCGGCCTTGCTGATCGCAGCCTCCAGTCTTGTGACCAATCCCCTGAACTTTGTCGCGGTTGTGGTCATTCTGGAAACGGTAATGTCCTTGCAGCACGCCAAGGGGGCCGGGCCGGATGTGGACTGGAAGCGGGTCGGCTGGCTTCTGGGCGGGGCAGCGATTGGCCTGCCCTTGGGCTTGTGGATCCTGACCGGGGTCAGTGAGGACACGGCGCGGGCGGTCGTCTCGGGCTATGTCCTTCTGATGTGCGTGGTCCTTCTTGCAGGGTGGCGCATGGCCTCCGAGGCCCGCAGCGGTGCTGCCAACGGGATTGCCGGCGTCATCTCGGGCCTTGCGAACGCGCCCGGCATGGGCGGTCTGCCGGTCGCTGCGTTCTTTGCCGCCCAGCCAATGCCTGCCGCCGTGTTCCGGGCCACGCTGATTGCGTACTTCCCCCTGCTCGACCTCTATTCCGCCCCGCTTTACTGGCTGGCCGGTCTGGTCAGCTGGGATACGCTTTGGGCAGCGCTGATCGCGTTGCCGATCACGCTATTTGGCAACTGGCTGGGTGGGCGGCACTTCTTCGGCACCGACCCGCAAGAGTTCCGCCGTTTCGCAATCTTTCTCCTCGCAGGTCTTGCGGCGCTTGGGCTGGGAAAGGCGCTCATCTGATGCTTTTGATTGTGAACGCTGGTTCATCATCTCTGAAGCTGAAGGTGTTTGACGGCGCGCAAGAGGTCGCCAAGTCCCAGGTATCGGAGATCGGCCCGGATGGGCATGGCCCGGCGATGGTGCGCGGTTTGGCCGAAGCTGGCGTACCGTTGGAGAAGTTGACCGGGGCCGCGCATCGCGTGGTGCACGGCGGGGCAAGCCTGACTGCGACAGTGCGGGTGACGCCAGAGGTGTTGCGCCAGATCGAGGCTTGCGTGCCGCTTGCGCCCTTGCACAATCCGGCAAATCTGGTGGGTATTCAGTCGGTTGCGACGGTGGCCCCCGGTCTGCCGCAGTATGCTGCCTTCGACACGGCCTTCCACGCGACGAACGCCGAGGTCGCGACGACCTATGCCTTGCCAAAGTTGGAAAGGCACCGTGGCATAAGGCGCTACGGGTTTCACGGGATCAGCTATGCCGCCCTTGTGCGGATCTTGCGAGAACGCGGCGACCTGCCTGGGCGACTTCTGGCCTGCCATCTGGGGAATGGCTGTTCGCTGGTGGCGATTGTGAACGGGCGTTCGGTGGCGACCACAATGGGCTATTCGCCGCTGGATGGGCTGACGATGGGCACGCGGACGGGCAGCATCGACGGCAATGCGGTCCTGCGGCTGGCAGAACTGCACGGGATCGACGGTGCCGCGCGCATCCTGAACCGGGAAAGCGGACTTCTGGGGCTGGGCGGCTTCAGCGACCTGAGGGCGCTGCATGCGGCGGGGACACCCGAGGCGCAGTTTGCGCTACACCATTTCGCCTATTGGGCCGTCCGGCACGCAGGGTCGATGGTGGCCGCGATGGGTGGCCTGGACGCGGTGGTCTTCACCGGCGGCATCGGCGAGAACGACCCGTGGATGCGGAAGGAAATCCTGTCTGGCCTAAACTATCTGGGAGTATCTTCCGACCCCGCTGCCAATGCGCGGAACGAAACCGTGCTGCATGATGCGACAAGCCGTGTCGTTATCCTTGTTGTGCCAGCCGACGAGGAGCGTCAGATTGCCCTTGAAGCGCAGGCCGTCATGGCCGGGGAGGGCGCGTGAACCAGCCAAGGGTCGAGACGCAGCGCGAAGTCGGGGACGAGGTCCGCCAGACCACCTGCTACATGTGCGCCTGCCGCTGCGGGATCAACGTGCACCTGCAGTCCGGCAAGGTCGCCTATATCGAGGGCAACCGGGACCATCCGATCAACAAGGGCGTTCTTTGCGCCAAGGGTGCGAGCGGGATCATGCAGGTCACCGCGCCCAGCCGCCTGAAAGCACCGTTGCGGCGGGTGGGGCCAAGAGGCTCGGGCGCGTTCGAGGAAATTTCCTGGGAAGAGGCGCTGTCGACGGCGGTCGCCTGGATGAAGCCGCTGCGCGAGACCGCACCTGAGAAGCTTGCCTTCTTCACAGGCCGCGATCAGTCGCAGTCCCTGACCGGCTGGTGGGCGCAGAACTTCGGTACGCCGAACTATGCCGCGCACGGAGGGTTCTGCTCGGTCAACATGGCGGCGGGCGGCATCTACACCATCGGTGGTGCCTTCTGGGAATTCGGCCAGCCGGATTGGGACCGCACGAAGCTGTTCGTGATGTTCGGGGTGGCCGAGGATCATGACTCGAACCCGATCAAGATCGGCCTTGGCAAACTGAAGGCCCGGGGCGCGCGGGTGATCAGCGTCAACCCGGTCAGGACCGGCTATTCGGCGGTGGCGGATGATTGGATCGTGATCACGCCCGGGACCGATGGCCTTTTGATCCTGTCGCTGATCCATTGCCTGCTGGAAGCAGGGAAAATCGACCTCGACTACCTCGCGCAGTGGACCAATGCGCCGCTGCTTCTGAACGAGGCTGATGGGGCGGAGAAAGGCCTTTTCGTCCGCAACGCCGAAAGCCAGCCCTTTGTCATCGACCGACGCAGTGGCCACCCCGCGCCCTGGGACGGCAAGGGGGTCGAGCCGGACCTTGGGGCCGAATGGCAGGGGCACCGGACGGTCTTCCGCCATATGGTCGAGGAATACCTGAAGCCTGACTACGCGCCCGAAGCGGTGGCCGCACGCTGTGGCGTGACGGCGGACCGCATCCGGGCGCTGGCAGCGGAACTGGCTCAGGTCGCGTTCAACGAACCCATCGTGTTGGACCAGCCATGGACCGATTTCCGAGGGAATGAACACCCGGACATGCCCGGCCGTCCGGTCAGCTTTCACGCGATGCGCGGGATATCGGCGCATTCCAACGGGTTCCAGACGGCCCGCGCGCTGCATTTGCTGCAGATTCTGCTGGGGTCGCTGGAAACCCCCGGCGGTTACCGGCTGAAACCGCCGTATCCCAAGCCGATCGAGGCGCATCCGACGCCACATTTCGTCACCACTCCCGGCAAGCCGCTGACCGGCCCGCATCTGGGCTATGTCCGCTCGCCCGATGACCTGTGCTTGCTGTCAGACGGAAGCCCCGCGCGCATCGACAAGGGCTTTTCCTGGGAGAACCCGTTCTCGGCTCACGGGATGATGCACATGGTCATCCCGAATGCCCATGCTGGCGACCCCTACAAGATCGACACGCTGTTCCTGTACATGGCGAACATGTCGTGGAACTCCTCGATGAACTCCGCCCGCGTGATGGAGATGCTGACCGAAAAGGACGGCGAGGACTACGTGATCCCCCGGATCATCTACTCCGACGCCTACGCCAGTGAGATGGTGGCCTACGCTGACCTGATCCTGCCCGACACGACCTACCTCGAACGCCACGACTGCATCAGCCTTCTCGACCGCCCGATCAGCGAACCCGATGCGGCGGGCGACGCGATCCGCTGGCCGGTCATAGAGCCCGACCGCGATGTGCGCTGTTTCCAGTCGGTTCTGCTGGAACTGGGCGCGCGGCTTGGCCTGCCGGGGATGGTGAACGAGGACGGATCGGCGAAGTTCAAGGACTATGCCGACTACATCGTCAACCACCAGCGCAGGCCCGGCGTGGGGCCGCTGATGGGCTTCCGGGGGGATGGGACGGCAACGGGCCGTGGGGCGCCGAACCCCGACCAGATGCAGCGCTATATCGACAACGGGGCCTTCTGTCAGGCACATGTGCCGGCCGAGGCGGCTTTCATGAAGCCCTGGAATGCGGCCTATCAGGACTGGGCGGTGAAACTTGGGCTGTATGAGACACCGCAGCCCTACCTTTTCAACATCTGGTCCGAACCCATGCGCCGCTTCCAGCTGGCTGCCGAGGGATTCGGGCCGCGCCAGCCGCCCGACCATCTGCGCGGCCGCCTGAAACAGTCCATGCACCCGCTGCCGATCTGGTACGCCCCCTTTGGTGACGAGGACGCGGCCTTCGGCTATCCGGTCCATGCCCTGACACAGCGGCCGATGGACATGTATCATAGCTGGGGCAGCCAGAACGCCTGGCTGCGGCAGATCAAGGGGCACAACTACCTGTATCTGCCGACGAAAATCTGGAAGACACAGGGCTTTGCCGAGGGCGACTGGGCAAGGGTTTCCAGCCGGGTGGGGACCATCGTGGTGCCGGTTGCCCACATGGCAGCGCTGAACGAGAACACGGTTTGGACCTGGAACGCGATCGGCAAGCGGAAGGGGGCCTGGGCCTTGTCGCCCGAGGCCCCGGAAGCGACGACAGGTTTCCTGTTGAACCACCTGATTTCAGAGCTGTTGCCGGACAAGGACGGGGTGCGGCTGTCTAATTCCGACCCGGTGACCGGCCAGGCTGCCTGGTTCGACCAACGGGTCCGGGTAGAGCGAGTGGCGGCGTCCGACCATCCGCGCGGGACCGTAGAGCCGATGTTCGAAAAACTGTCCGACCCACCGCGCACCGGTGGCGGCCGGGGCCAAAATTCTTCGAACAACTTTGCCAAAAATTTTCGAAAACTTTTGGGCCTGGCAGAGGTGAGGCGATGACCGCCCTGCCGCAAGCGACAGAAAAGAAACTGGGCCTGGTGATCGACCTGGACACCTGCGTCGGCTGTCAGGCCTGCGTGACTGCCTGCAAGGGCTGGAACGACGCAGGGATCGGGCTGTCCGACCAGGACCCTTACGGCGCTGACCCCTCGGGCACCTTCCTGAACCGGGTCCATTCCTACCAGGTGGCGGTCCCCGATGCCCCGGCGCAGGTCGTGACCTTCCCACGCTCGTGCCTCCATTGCGACAACGCGCCGTGCGTCACCGTCTGCCCGACCGGGGCCAGCTACAAGCGGGCCGAGGACGGGATCGTACTGGTGAACGAGGACGCCTGCATCGGCTGCGGGCTTTGCGCCTGGGCCTGCCCGTACGGCGCGCGCGAGATGGATGCGGCGCAGGGTGTGATGAAGAAATGCACGCTTTGCGTCGACCGGATCTACAATGAGACCTTGGCCGAGGAGGACCGCGAGCCCGCCTGTGTGCGCACCTGCCCGACGAACGCCCGACATTTCGGCGACTTCGCGGACCCCGAAAGCACGGTTTCGCAACTGGTCGCCCAGCGTGGCGGGTATGACCTGATGCCGGATATGGGGACGAACCCCACCAACAAATACCTGCCGCCGCGCAAGAAGGGGCCGGGGACGGCCAGCCCTCTCGCGCCCTTGCTTGACATCAAGGCCACCGGGATCGCCGGTTGGCTGGACCGGATGCTGGGGAAGATCTGATGCATCCGGCACCGTCGGTCATCCTGTTTTCCACCCTCTCCGGGCTGGGCTTCGGCTTCCTCGCTTTCCTTGGGTGGGGCGCGCTGCACCCCTCGGGCTGGGCCGCGTTCTTTCTTTGGGGCCTTGGCTACGGGCTGGCGGTAGGGGGGCTCATGGCCTCCACCTTCCACCTCGGCAATCCGAAGAACGCACTGAAGGCCTTTACCCAGTGGCGGACCAGCTGGCTGTCGCGTGAGGCATGGGCCTCGGTCGCGACGCTGGCTCTTTTGGCACCGGTTGCACTGTCAAGCATCTTCGGCCTGGGGCTGCCGCCAGTATTGGGGCAGCTGGGGGGACTTCTGGCGCTGGTTACCGTCTTCACCACTGCGATGATCTACACCCAGATCAAGGCCGTCCCGCGCTGGCACCACTGGCTTACGCCCGTGATGTTTCTCAGCTTCGCCCTCGCCGGGGGGGCGACGCTGTCCGGTCTGGTCTGGGCGCCGGTCCTCCTTCTGGCCGTGGGCGCTGTCCTGCTCGCACTCTGGCGAACGGGCGACGGAGCCTTCGCGCGGGCCGGGCAGACGATGGGCACAGCGACAGGCCTCGATCAGCTGGGCGTGCCCTCGGTTCTCGACCCGGCGCATACGGCGGGGAGCTACCTCAAGCGTGAAATGATCTTCGTCGTGGGGCGCAAGCACGCGGCGAAGCTGCGCATGATCGCACTGGCGCTGGCATCGATTGTGCCGGCGATCGTCCTTCTTGTGCCGCTCGGCGTCTGGGGGATCGTGCTGGCCGCCGGTCTGCATCTGGCCGGTGCCCTGGCCGCCCGCTGGCTGTTCTTCGCGGAAGCCGAGCATGTCGTAGGGCTTTACTACGGCGCGCGGGGATGATCCTTTCACGCCCATGAGCGCGTTCAAGACCTATGACATTCGCGGCCGTCTCGGGACGGACCTGACCGAAACCATCGCCCTTCGGATCGCGCGGGCCTTTGCCACCGTGACGGGGGCCGAGGCGGTCGTGCTGGCGCGCGACTGCCGCGAAAGTTCGCCTGCGCTGGCCGATGCCGTGGCTGCCGGGTTGAAGGCGCAGGGCGTGCGGGTGCTGGACCTTGGACTTGCCGGGACCGAGGAGATGTATTTCGCGACCGCCCATCTTGGGGCAGGGGGCGGGATTTGCGTGACGGCCTCGCACAATCCGCGCGAATACAACGGGATGAAACTTGTCGGGCGCGGGGCTGTTCCGCTGCCGGATGCGGATTTCGCCCGAATCAGGGCGCTGACCGAGGCTGGGACTGACCCTGACACAGTGCCGGGCGGCGGGCGCGAGGATCGTTCGGCCGTGCGGGCGGATTATGTGTCGCATGTGGCCGGGCTGGTCGGCGCTGCCGGGATCGGCCCCTTGCGGCTGGTCATGAACGCCGGAAACGGCGCTGCGGGGCCGACACTCGACGCCCTGGCCGAAGGGCTGGCGGCGCGTGGCGCACAACTGGACCTTGTGCGGATGCTTCATGCGCCGGACGGCACCTTTCCGAACGGCATTCCGAACCCGCTTGTGCCGGAAAACCGGCCCGTCACCGCCGAGGCGGTGCGCAACGCACGGGCTGACATTGGTGTCGCCTTCGACGGTGATTTCGACCGCTGCTTTCTATTTGATGGCGAGGGCACCTTCGTCGATGGCGAGCATGTCGTGGCGCTGTTGGCCGCAGCCCATCTGGCCAGCGAGCCCGGCGCGACGATCATCCACGATCCCCGCGTGATCTGGGCTGTCGAGGACGCGGTGCGCAAAGGTGGGGGGCGGCCGGTTCTTGCGCCCACCGGACACATCTTCCTGAAGGCTGCGATGCGGCGCGAAGGTGCAGTCTATGGCGGCGAAATGAGCGCACACCACTACTTCCGCGGCTTCATGGCCTGCGATTCGGGGATGATCCCCTGGCTGCTGGTAGCGCGGCTGGTGTCGCAGTCAGGGCGCAGCTTGACCGATCTTGTTGGCGCGATGCGCCGGGACTTCCCGTCTTCCGGCGAGATCAACTTCCGCGTGACCGACCTTCCTGCCATCATGCAGCGGGTGGCGGCGGAACTTGCGCCACTGGCCCATTCGACGGATCGCACCGATGGCCTCAGCCTCGATTTTGCGGCCTGGCGGCTGAACCTGCGGGCTTCCAACACCGAGCCGCTGTTGCGGCTGAATGTCGAGGCGCGGGGTGACGCCGGCCTTGTCGCCGAGGGCGTGGCGCGGGTGCGGGCGCTGATCGAAGGGTGATGCGCCCGCCCAGGGTCAGGCAGTGACAGAAGTCGCTGCAGGCTTGCGAAGAATCGGCCAGCCACGGCGAAACACCGGGATCGGCGGCAGGTCGTCGGCAAGTCGCTGCAGCGAGGCTTCGCGCCGTTTCAGTCGGTCGATTTCCGCGCGGATTTCTTCAAGGTCTTCGGCGAGGGTTAGGCGGGATGCGGCCATTTGGTCCTCCTTTGTTCTACCAGGTCAGCATCGACTCGAAATCTGAAGACTTTGCTAAGTGCCAGAACGGAAGCCGACTGTTTCCAGACCGGCGGCTTGTCTCATCGCAGCTCCGGGGGCATTTTTATCCGAGTATTTCGGATTGAATGACTATGTGGACGGTCACTGTTTTCAAAGCGCTGGTCCTGATGCTGCGAACCCTGCCGCAGCTTGCAGTCAGAACGCTGGTCTTTGCCGGCATCGCCGCCGGATTGGCCTTGACCTGCTCTGCCGGGGCATGGATCGGCTATCGGGTTAGCCTTGCCAATGGTGCTGCCGATCCTGCGACATATGCTCTCTTTGCGGGAACTGCCGCCCTTGCGCTGGGTATCGGCCTCGTCGCCGTCGCGCGCGGGCGGCTGTTGCATGCGGTTCAGGCCCGCAGCATCGCGCTGATGGTTGACAGCCTGGACGGCAAGATGGTGCCCTTTGGCCCCGAGCAGATCCTTTTTGCCCGCCTGTCCGTTGCATCGCGCTTCGGCACTCGGGTCGAGCTCTACGCCCTTGACCGGCTGATCCGCAGTGTGTCGGGTCTGATCACGTCCGTCAGAGAGTGATCCTCGCGCAGGCCTACCGCGCCCGGCCCGAGAACGCCTGGGAGGCCGCGCATGATGCGCTGGTCCTTTACACGCAAAACGCGCGGCCTGTTCTGACCGCGGCGGGCTGGATCACATTGGTCGGCTGGCTGGTGACCGGGGGGCTTTACCTCAGTCTTCTTGGTCCGCTGTCCAGCTTCGCCACCCTTTGGCCAGTGGCAGGGCAAGTGGGCACTTACCTCATTGCCGGTCTTGCCGCCTGGGCAATCCGCGCCGCGCTGATCGAACCCTTCGCCTTTGCCTGCCTGATGCAGGCCTTCCTGCAGATCACTGCCGGGCAGGACCCCTTGCCGGAATGGCGGGGGCGGCTGACCCAGCTTTGCGACCGGTTCCGCCAATTGGGCGAAAGGGCGGTGACCTGGGAGCCCGCCTCGGGGGCCGAGGCATAGCCCGGCTTCGACGCAACCAACTTGCCACAGCCAAACGCATGAAAATGCTTTGAAGCCCTGTTGCGGCATCCTGGCAGTTGTGGCAAGACTGGACGGTAACGCCAATCAGACCGATGAGTTCAGAATGAGCGAATTCGCCACCCGACGCGTCATGATGGTGGATACGCAGGTCCGTCCGTCGGACGTGACGAAGTTCCCGATCATCGACGCCATGCTGACCGTCCCGCGCGAAACGTTCGTGCCTGACGACAAGCGCGAGGCGGCCTATGTGGGCGAAAACCTGCAACTGGTCCCCGGTCGCGTGGTGCTTGAGGCGCGGACCATGGCCAAGCTTCTGGATGCGCTGGATATTCAGCCAAAAGAGCTGGTGCTGGATGTCGGCTGCGGTCTTGGCTACTCCGCCGCCGTGATCGCGCGGCTAGCCGAGACGGTGGTGGCAGTCGAAGAGGACGAAGCGCTCGCCGCCGAGGCGCAGCGGCTTTTGTCGGACGCGGGCGTGGACAATGCCGTCGTCGTGACCGGACCGCTGTCCGAGGGGTCGGTCAAATGTGCGCCTTATGACGTGATCACCATCGAAGGCGGGGTGGAACAGGTGCCAGAGACGATCCTGGCGCAGTTGAAAGATGGCGGTCGGATCGGCGCGATCTTCATGGACGGCGCGGTCGGGACCGCCCGCGTGGGATACAAGGCCGGCGGCAGGATCACCTGGCGGTCGATGTTCAACGCGTCGGCCCCGGTGCTTTCCGGGTTCCGCACCGTGCGCGGCTTCACGCTTTAGGGCCCGCTGGCCCTTGTCCGGCCCGGGCCGTCTGGCCTGTGTCCCATCCGGACCCTGGAACACGCCTGTGGCAAAGCTGCGGGCCTTATTGAGGCGAAAATGATGCGTGGATGGCTTTTGTCGGCGGTTGTGGTTCTTGCGGGGCTGGTGGCTGCGCCGGCATCCCGGGCAGAAACGCTGGCAGATGCGCTGATTGCGGCCTACAAGAACTCCAACCTCTTGGACCAGAACCGCGCCGTCCTGCGCGCTGCAGATGAAGGCGTGGCTGAAGCGGTCTCGGCCCTGCGCCCGGTGGTGGCCTACACCTTGCAAGGGGCCTGGCAACGGGCCGATGTGATGGGCTTGGGCGGGCTTACAGTCAGCGAAGGGCTATCCGCGTCCCTGACCCTCAGCGCCGAGCTGACGATTTGGGATGCGGGACGTCGCCAGATCGGCATCGCGATCGCCAAGGAAAGCGTTCTGGCGACCCGGCAAGCGCTTATCGACGTCGAACAGAACGTGCTTTTGTCGGCGGTCCGCGCCTATGTCGATGTCCGGCTCGCGCAGGAAGTCGTGGCCTTGCGGCAAAGCAATCTGCGGCTGATCACCCAGGAACTGCGCGCAGCGCAGGACCGCTTCGATGTGGGTGAAATTACCCGCACGGACGTCTCGATTGCCGAAGCCCGGCTTGCGGCGTCCCGCGCGGCGCTCGCCTCGGCTGAAGGTCAGCTGATGATCGCCCGCGAGGCCTACAAGGCCGCGACCGGCGCTTACCCTCAAAACCTGGCGGCCTTGCCGAAAGCTCCGGCCCTGCCACGCACGTTGGAAGAGGCGCAAGCCGTTGCACGCGCTACCCATCCCTCGATCCGGCAGGCGCAACATCAGGTGACCGTGGCGGACCTGCAGGTCGATCTTGCCGAGGCGGGCCGCGCGCCGACCATTGGCCTGGGCGCAACTCTGCGCACCGATGACCAAGACCTGCAGTCGCAGTCACTGGGGCTGACGATGAACCAGACCATCTATGCCGGGGGACGGCTCTCGTCGCTGCAACGCCGCGCGCTGGCAGGAAAAGACTCGGCAAGGGCCGGGTTGCAGCAGGTGGCCGTCGGGGTGGTGCAGAATGTAGGCGTCGCCTGGGCCAACCTCGCGGTTGCTGCAGCCTCGATCGAGGCGTCCGATTTGCAGACACGCGCGTCCCAGGCAGCTTTCGATGGCGTGCGGGAAGAGGCGGCCGCCGGAACTCGCACCACGCTGGACGTGCTGAACGCGGAACAGGAACTGCTGGACGCCCGCAACGCCAGGCTTGACGCAGAGGCGCAACGCTATGTCGCAGTCTATCAGGTTCTGGCGACGATGGGCCTTCTGACGGTGGACCATCTGAAGCTTGGCATCCCGACCTATGACCCCGAGGCCTATTACGGTGCGGTGGAAAAAGCACCATCGCACAGCGCGCAGGGCAAGAAGCTGGACCGGATTTTGGAAAAGATCGGCAACTGAACTCTCACCAAAGCGACAATCCCCGATTACTGTTGCTATTCTGGGGCTTGTGGCGCTAAGTTGACGTCACACTGCGCGCACGCGACCGGATGTTCCCGATGGCTGGACCCCTAAGCTCGGAAGAGATCGAGGATGTTGTTTCCTCGGTGCGCAGGCTTGTGTCCAACGAACAGCGACCCCGGACCCTAAGCCGTGACCTGAACGCTGACCGGTTACTGCTGACCCCCGCCTTGCGCGTGGTCCCCGAAACCAGTCCACTGGCGACACTGGTGCTTGACGCCCCCGTTGTGGAAGCCATCCCCGAACTCCTGGGTGGGGATGAAGCTGTTGGGGGACTCGACCTTCCTCAGCAGGTGGACAGTCCGGCGGGACTTGTCGCAGTCGAAGAAACGTCCCTGGCCACGGGCCGGCCTACGGAGATCGACCCTGAACCGGTGGTTGGCGAAAGCGTCGTTTCCAGCGTCGCCGAGCCTGAGACTTTGGATGTCATCGCCGATGCCACCGAGGCAGAGTGGGAAGACGAAATCTGGGTCGAGCCCGAAGTGGTTTCCCTGGGTGAGGCTGCTCTTGCCGCCGAAGAGGCCGAGGTTCTCAACGGGCCGGAACCGGACGAAGCAGAATCTGACGCAGAGGTCGGATCCTGGGACCAGGACGAGCCGATCCCCTTCATTCCGCTGCGACGCCGGGCAGAACACCTAGCCGCGCAGCTTGCGGCTGGCGAAGTTGGCGATGTGCCCAAGGCTGCGACCGAAGACGCGGCTGCGGAGAAGCGTGTCGAAGCCAGCCCGCTGCCTGGTCACGATGCACCGCAGGCCGACGCGACAGTAGCCGCTGCCACGCCTCTGGCATCGGAACTTCTGGACGAAGACGGCATCCCGCTTGCCGTGCTGGACGAAGCCGCCTTGCAGGACATCGTCCGGCAGACGCTTCGCCAGGAATTGCAGGGCGAACTGGGTGAGCGGATCACCCGCAACGTGCGCAAGCTAGTGCGGGCCGAGATCAACCGCGCTCTGATGGCCCGCGATCTGGACTGACAGCCTCGGAAATGAAAACGCGCGCCGAGGCGCGCGCATTTCGTCGGTCAGGACCGTCTGATCAGGCGGCTTCGGCCTGTTCGATCTCAAGCGCGTGGCGGCGCTCCGATTCTTCGCGCGACAGTGCGACCGAGGTGCGAACGCCCTTGCCGACAAATTCCATCAGCCCCTTGACAACCCGCTCGTTCGGGTCAATCCCGGCGCAGGACAGCACTTCACGGCCGTCGCGCGACCGCGCCCAGCGGGCAATCTGATCGGGGCCGTTGCCATACTTCTTGTCGTCGGCAATGGCGTCGTCCAGCGCCGCCAGAACAACGGCGGCGAAAAGTTTGCGTGCACGTTGGCCCTGCTCGAAGTTGAAGGCGGTGCTGTCGATGGTGTCACGCATCGTTGTTTCCTTTATTCTTGCTCTTGTCTTTCGCGGCGTCCGTGGGTTGTAACGGTTTGGTCACGATTCGGGGGTTACCGGTTTGGAATGACTGCTATGCACGAAACGCATAGCTTGTGCGATGTGCATCAGCATCTAGTCGGTCGCACCCCGTAACAATAACGATATTTAGAGGCAGGTGGCAGTATTTCAACCTTTGGTAAGGAATTTCTTGCCAAAGCGCGCGCAGAGTCTGTCAAACGATGCGCACTCGTGCCGGGCCTGCCTTCAAAATGCCATTGGCCCGGTCGTGCCGCAGGTAGGCGATCCCGAATCCGCCGCTCTGGGTAAAAAGGGTGCCCGCGGGCTTGTCGTCTTCGCTGGTGATCTCGGTCCCGACCGGGGCGACACCGTCCACCGCGACGCCGATCAGACCCTTGCGCAGGTCCGTCTTGTGTTTCATCCGCGCGGTGACTTCCTGGCCGACATAGCAACCCTTGCGGAAGTCGACGCCGTGAAGCCGCTCGAAACCGTGTTCCAGGATAAAACTGTCGTCAGGGATCAGCTCGACGCCGCTGTCCGGGATCAGGTTCTCGACCCGGATCCGGTCCCAGTCGATAGTCGGGTCGCGTCCCGGGGTTTCGGACCAGGCCCGCCAGCCAAGGGCCGGATGGCGTGGGTCAGCCAGCGCGCCAGCCGAAGGCGCACCAAGACCGCGCAGCACATGCAAGGCGACCGGAGTGATCTGCACATCGGCACGCAATCGGTAAAGCGTCAGCCGCCGCAGGGTGTCGGCGGCAAGGGGGGTCGAGATGTCGAGAAGCAATCGGCCGTCCACTGTCCTTACGACAAAGAAATCAGCCAGATACTTGCCTTGCGGGGTCAGAAGGGCGGCCCAGACAATGCCCGGACGTTGCTCCAGCGGGCGGATGTCGTTCGGGGGCGGTTTCACCGTGCATGATGCGGCTCAGGGTAAGCTGGCAGAGGTTCGCGCGAAAGGGTCAGTCACGCAGTTGTGCCTGATGCAGCTGGGCATAAAGGCCCTTCCGCGCCATCAGGCTGTCATGGGTGCCTTCCTCGACAAGGTGACCCTGATCGAGAACGATGATCTTGTCCGCGCCCTTCACGGTGGACAGCCGGTGCGCGATCACCAGCGTCGTGCGCCCGGACTGTGCCCGTGCCAGCGCTTCGGTCACGGCAGCTTCGGTCCGTGTATCAAGCGCCGAAGTCGCCTCATCCAGCAACAGGACCGGTGCATCCGCCAGAAGCGCCCGGGCAATCGCGACCCGCTGCCGCTGACCCCCGGAAAGGGCTGAACCCCGGGTTCCCGCTGGCGTATCGAGACCAAGCGGAAGTGCCGCAATGAAACTCGACACCTCGGCATCGGCAATCGCCCTTTCGATCCGGGCGTAATCCAGACCCGTCCGCCCCAGGGTCAGGTTCTCGTGCAGTGTCTCGTCGAAAAGTGCTGAATCCTGCGTGACCGACGCAAGAAGCGCGCGCTGGTCGGAGAGGCTGAGGTCCTGCACATCGACACCGCCGATCAGGATGCGCCCCGCCTGCGGCTCGATCAGCGCGGCGATCAACTGGAAGACGGTGGATTTGCCCGCACCCGAACTGCCGACCAGAGCGGTGACCTTTCCTGCCTCGGCGGTAAAGGTCAGCCCTTTCAGCACGGGACGGTCGGGATAGTCGAAAGTGACGTTCTCGAAGCGGACCTCCGGGGCACCCGGCGCAGGATGGGCGCGGCTTTGGGCCGGACGGGTGTTTCGGCTTTCCAGGTCGAAAATGCCGAAGATGCGGACAAGGCTGCCCCGCCCGACCTGCCACATTCCGGCAAGGTCGCTCAGCCGTCGGATCGGCTGGAAAGTCAAGGTCATCGCGGTGAAGAACGACATGAATTCACCGATCGTGCGTTCGCCATTGGCCACTTCGGCACCGCCCAGCATCAGAACGGCAAAGAAGCCGATTCCGGTGATCACATCGACAAGGGCTGGCATGGCTGCGCGCGCCGTTGTCGCCTTCACCTCGGCCCGGACGATAGTGTCGATGATGCGCTTGAAGCGGTCGGTCTGGTAGGTCTCCATCCGGTTCAGCTTGACTGCTTGAATGCCGTGGAAGATTTCGTCCAGCCGCGTGGCGCGAAGTCCGGCTTGCTCGCGGGTGAGAATGACCTTGCGATAAAGATAGCGCCGCAGGAAATATGTCGGAAGCAAAAGCAGCGGTGCGCCGACAAGGGCCGCAACGGTCCAAAGCGGGTCGATCATCAACGCGACCGCAAAAAGTCCGACCAAGGCAACCATATCGCGCGCAAAGCCGGTAAAGACCGTGATCGTCGCGCTGGTCGAGGCAACTGTGTCGCCCTGCACGCGCTCGATCAAGCTTCCCGGTGGATTTGCCTGAAAAAAGCTGGCGTCAAGCGTAAGCAAATGCCGCACCAGATCTGTCTGCATGCGTCCGGCAGACTGAAGGTTGACTTGCGCCGTGATCCTGCGCCCGATGATCGACGTCGTGGCGCGGACCACGAACAGCGCAAAGATGGCCCCGCCCACCCAAATCAGCCCGCCCGAACCGCCAGGCTGGAACACCTGATCGAACAACGGCTCGAGCATGTAGGACAAGAGGCCCAGCGTCGAGCCTTCGATCACCATCACCATGAAAGAAAGGGCCAACAGCAGCCAGTGCTGGCGAAGGTAGCCACGCCAGAATCTGCCCAGCAGCTCGCGGGAAGTATAGGCGCGGGTGGTTTCCAAGGGGCGGTCTGCTTTCTGCCGGATCAGAACTGGGGTTTAGCGGGAAAGCCTGCGCGCCTCAAGCCGGGCCGGTTGACGCGGGCGACGCCCCGGCCTAGCCATCGCAGGGAACATCTTGGAGACATACATGAGCCTTGCTGCAGGACGCCCCTATCTGGCCATTCCCGGACCTTCGGTGATCCCCGATCGCGTGCTGCGCGCCATGCACCAAGGCTCGCCCAACATCTACGAGGGTCCGCTGATCGACCTCGTCGCCGGACTGTGGCCCGATCTGCGTCAGGTTGCCGGAACCGTGGGCCATGTCGCCATGTATATCGGCAACGGTCATGCGGCATGGGAGGCGGCAAACGCCAACATCTTCTCTCGCGGCGACAAGGCGCTGGTGCTGGCCGTGGGGCAGTTTGGCCTGTCCTGGGCAAACAGCGCCCGCGCGATGGGCATCAATGTCGAGGTGCTGGATTTCGGCAAATCCTCGCCCGTGGACCTTGGCCGCATCGAGGCGGCGCTGCGGGCCGACGCGGGCCACACGATCAAGGCCGTGCTGACGACGCACGTCGACACGGCAAGCTCGATCAAGACCGACATTCCGGCGCTGCGGGCGGTGATGGACGCAGCGGGCCATCCCGCGCTTCTGGCGGTGGACTGCATCGCAAGCCTTGGCTGCGACGAGTTCCGGATGGACGACTGGGGCGTCGACGTGATGGTCGCGGCCTGCCAGAAGGGGTTGATGACGCCCCCGGGAGTGGCCTTTGTCTGGTTCTCGGAAGCCGCACGACTGCGCTGCGGCCGGTCAGACCTTGCTACGCCGTATTGGGCCTGGGGACCACGCGCAGAACCCGAGGAGTTCTGGCAGATCTGGGACGGCACTGCCCCCACGAGCCACCTCTTCGGCCTGCGCGCCGCACTGGACATGATCCGCGAAGAAGGCCTGCCGAACGTGTGGCAGCGCCACCGGGTGCTTGCGGGCGCGGTCTGGGCCGCCTTCGATGCCTGGGGTGCAGGTAACCCCTCCATCGCGCTGAACGTGGCCGACCCGGTCCATCGCGGCTGCTCGGTCACGGCGGCACGGCTTGGCGCACCGCACGCCACACGCTTGCGCGACTGGTGCGAGACCAAGGCCGGGGTCACGCTGGGCATCGGCCTAGGCATGGCACCCTCGACCGACCCGGCCTATCACGGCTTCCTGCGGGTCGGGCACATGGGTCATGTCAACGCGCACATGACGCTGGGCGCGCTGGCAGTAATGGAGGCCGGGCTGACCGCGCTGGACATCCCGCACGGGCAAGGTGCGATCGAGGCGGCCGCAAGGTTCGTGGCAGCCGAGGCCTGATCAGCCGCCGTTCTTGTCCAGCCAGTCCTGCATCCATTTGATCTCGGCTTCCTGCGCCGCGATGATGCCTTCGGCAAGCTTGCGAACCTCGGGGTCTTTCCCGTGTTCCAGCACGATCTTCGCCATTTCGACCGCGCCCTGGTGATGCGGAACCATCCCGCGGATGAAATCGAGGTCGGTGTTGCCGGTGTACTCGATCGCCATGCCTTTGTGCATGCGGTCGTTGGCCTCCATGAAAGCCGTGGAGGCCGGACCCATGTCGCCCATCATCGTGTGGCCTTCGTGGCCGGTCTTTGCCTCTTGCGCGACTGCGACTGCGGCTGCGGTCGCGGCAGTCAGGGCAATCGCAAGGGTCATCGTCTTCAGCATGGCAGGGCTCCCGTAAGTTTGCACGCTGCCTCTATTCCAACCTTCCTGCATGGGAAGGAAACTCATTTCAGCGTGAAGCGTGATTGTTCGCGCCCTGTGCACGACCGAAGCCGATCTGTGCGATCCGGGCTGCACGGTGCCCCTTTTCGTGCGGAAGGGTAAGGCGTATCCTGGCCTTGGGGTGAAACCATGGAAGCGATGCCAAGGGTGAAGCGCAAGGGGCAACGGCCTGTCGTCGGGATCATCGGCAATAGCTACATGATCAACAACAGTTATCCGGCCCATTCCAGTGGGACGATGAACACAGCCGCCGTGGCCGAGGTTGCCGATTGCATCCCGCTGATCATCCCCTCGGATCCGCGCTATGTCGGCGTGGACGAACTGCTGGAGCTTTGCGACGCCTTCCTTCTGACGGGCGGGCGGCCGAACGTGCATCCCAGCGAATACGGCGAAGAGGAAACCCCGGCCCACGGAGCCTTCGACCGGGGTCGTGATGCGATCACCCTGCCGCTGATCCGGGCTTGTGTGGACCGCGGCCAGCCCTTCCTTGGCATCTGCCGCGGGTTCCAGGAAGTAAACGTGGCCCTCGGTGGCACGCTTTATCCCGAAATCCGCGACCTTCCGGGCCGGATGAACCACCGGATGCCGCCAGATGGCTCGCTGGAGGAATGCTTTGCCCTGCGCCACACCGTCACCTTCAGCGAGGGCGGTGTCTTCCACAGGCTGATGGGGGCCCGCGAAGTGATGACGAACACGCTGCACGGGCAGGGCATCGCACGCCCGGGCTGTCGGATCGTCGTCGACGGCCATGCGCCTGACGGCACACCCGAGGCGATCTTCGTCAAGGACGCGCCGGGCTTCACCCTTTCGGTGCAATGGCACCCCGAATGGAACGCAGGGAACGATCCCGTGTCGCGCCCGCTGTTTCAGGCCTTCGGGCAGGCCGCGGCAGCCTGGGCCGAAGGCGCGCGTCCCGCCGCGATGGCACGATCGGCGTGACTTGATCCGGATCAGGGCAGCGCTCCGCCCGTTGCGATATGAAGGCGCCATCCCGAAAGGAGGCGCACATGTATCTGCTCATCGCCTATGCCACCACCGACGGTCAGACCCGCAAGATTGCCCGCTTCGCCGCTGACCGGCTGGTTGCGACCGGACATTCGGTCGAACTTCTGGAGGCGTCGGACACCGACGATCTCGACCTTCCGCGCTTTGACGGCGCGATCCTTGCGGGCTCTCTGCACGCGGGCGGCTATCAGAAATCGCTGGCCCAGTTTGCGAAGGGCGCGGCGGATAAGCTGGCCCTGATGCCGACGCTTTTCCTCGCCGTCTCGCTTTCGGCTGCTGGGACCGATCCGGACGACTGGGCCGGCCTGCGCCGCTGCCTCGCCGAATTCGAGTCCGATACTGGCTGGACACCAGGCCGCGTCGAGCACGTTGCGGGGGCGTTCAAGTTCTCGGAATACGATTTCTTCCGCGCCTGGGCGATGCGGCGGATCGCCGACATGAAGGGCGAGGCGGTCGAACCCGGCAAGGACAAGGAATACACCGACTGGGCTGCCCTTGGCCGTGCGCTTGACGATTGGGCTGCAGGACTGCCGCCGCGCGTCAAAGCGGCCTCAGCTTCAGCCTTGTGATCCGGTTTTCGCGCCGGGCGATCACGGTAAAACGGAAGCCGTGAAAGCTGAAGACCTGGCCCTCGTTCGGGATCATCTGCGCCTCGTGGATGACAAGGCCTGCAATCGTATTGGCCTCGTCGTCCGGCAACCGCCAGTAAGTCGCACGGTTCAAATCGCGGATCGTCATGGCACCGTCGACAAGATAGGCGCCGTCGCCAGTCTGGATCAGGCCCGACTCCTTGCCGACCACATCGAATTCGTCGGTGATCTCGCCGACGATCTCCTCAAGGATATCTTCCAGCGTGATCAGGCCCTGCAATGCGCCATATTCATCGACAACCAGCGCGAAGTGGGTGCGCCGGGCCAGAAACGCGCGCATCTGTTCATCCAGAGTCGTCGTGTCGGGGATGAAGTAGGGCTTCATCGCGACTTTCACGATGTCCAGCGCCTCGATCCCCTGCGCGCCTTCACCCCGGACCAGCCGATCCACTTCACGCAGCAGGTCCTTGGCGTGGACCACGCCCAGGATGTTGTCGTCGCTTTCGCGGTAGATCGGCAGCCGGGTATGGGGCGACGCGAGGACACGGGTGATGATCTCGCCCGGGGGCAGGTCGGCGTCGATCATCTCGACCTGACGGCGGTGGCGCATGATTTCGTCGACGGTGCGGCTGCTTAGGTCCAATGCCCCAAGCAGCCGGTCGCGGGCATCCTTCTCCATCGCGCCGCCGGAATGACCGATGGCAATGGCTCCGGCGATATCGTCGCGCAGGGCCTCCATCGCGCTTTCATGGTCGGCTCGGCGAAAAAGCCCGACCAGCCAGTGCAGAAAGCGGCGCAGAAGGCTGGAAGAGGACGAAAGGGCAGGATCGCTGGACATGGGACCCAATCACCCTTTCCGCGCCAGGGGGTGCTTGGTCAGGACAAGCTCGGTCAAGTGATCGTCCAGAACGTGCGTGTAAATCTCGGTCGTCGCCAGATCGGCATGGCCTAGCAGCGTCTGGATCACCCGCAAGTCGGCCCCATGCGCCAGAAGATGCGTGGCAAAGGCATGACGCAGGACATGCGGCGTAACGCGCGCCGGGGAGAGGCCCGCAAGGACGGCCACGTCCTTCACAAGGCTGTGGAAATATTGCCGCGTCAGGTGCCCCTCGCGCCCGTCGCCGGGGAACAGGAACCGCGATGGCGGGTGACCGGCACGGCGGGCCTCGTCCTCGGTCGCGTCGCGGTGGGCCAGCCAGTCCGCCAGCGCCCTGCGGGCGGGCGAGGACAGGGGCACCATCCGCTCCTTGTCGCCCTTGCCTCGGACAAGGATCATCCGGGGATCGCCGCGCACGGCGGAAACCGGCAGTCCGACGAGTTCGCTGACCCGCAGGCCCGTCGCGTAAAGAAGCTCGAAGAGGGCGGTATCCCGCAATCGGTCGCCGAGGTTGCGACCACGGCTGCGGGCGGCGTCCATCAACCGGGTCACCTCGGCCTCGGAAAGGGTCTTTGGCAGGCTTTGCGCCCGGCCCGGCCCGGTCAGCCGCAAAGCCGGATTGTCCGCGCGCCAGCCTTCGTCAAAGGCAAAGCGGAACAGCTGCCGGATCGAGGATAGCCGCCGCGCGCGGGTCGCCTTGGACAGGCCCTGCGCATCGCAGTGGACAAGATAGTCCTCCACCGCCTCGCGACCGGCTGCGGCAAAGCCCAGCCCCCGCCGGCCCAGCCAGTCGGCGAAGTCGACCAGATCGCGGCCATAGGCCAGCTGGGTGTTCCGCGCTGCCCCAAGGTCGGCCACCCGCGCGTCAAGAAAGGTCGAGATCCAGCGGCTTGCTTCCGCGTCGGGCATCACCTAGCCCCGCCGTTCGAGGATCATCAGCTCCAGCGCGGTGCGCCGGGCGACGCTTTCCAGCCCCGCCAGCCGCAACAGCGACAACCCCTCGGTCACGCCGCGCAGGTCACCTTCCACGCCCCGGCCAATGCTATCTATGGCGGCGATGATCGCCTCGCCCTTGCGGTTGCCGTCCAGCAGGGCCTGACCTTCAACGGATGTGGCAGGCGCACGAAAGGCAGCGGCAATGGCGCGGGCCAGACTGTCCGGCGGCAAGGCGTCGGCTGCGGTGCCCAATGCGATGGCCGTCAGGAAAGCATCCTCGGCAGAGGCAGGGCTGGCCCGCCGGGCCACGCTTTCGGCCGAGGGCGACAAAAGCCCGACATGGAAAGCAATCGCCGCCGCTTCACCGTCCAGGGGCAGCTCGATCAGGTTCTTGCCAAAGAGCGTGGCAAAGGGCACCTCAAGCTCGGCTTCCTGCATCCGGGCCCAGACCTCGGGCAGAGTGGCCGCCACCCGGGCCGTATCGCCCGCCGAAATCGCCGCCTCGAAGGCCTGGAACGCGGCCACCCGGTCCCAGACGCCGCCCGAAGCGGCAGGGTCGTGCTCGGTGTAGAGGCCAAGGATCACGTTCGGCGGGATCGTGCCTGCACGGGTCAGCCGTTCCGCCGCCTCGATCCGGGCCTTCCAGCCTGACCGTGGGCTGATTTCGGCGTAGGAAAAGGCGATCGGCAGACCCTCGGTCGGCAGCGGCTCGCCAATCGCGGCATAGATCATCCAGTCCAGCGGTGTGACCGGGTCGGGCGCAGGCGGCACCGGGTCGCCCTCGTAAAGGTCGGGGTCAAGAAAGCGCGACAGCAAAGCCTCCTGATCTGCGGTGATCTGGCCAAGCGCCTTCGAGGTCCGGATCGTCAGCGCGGCAGTGTTCCAGTCGCCCGACCTCGCAAGACAGAAGATCCGCGCCGGCACCGTCGGCGCCAGATGCGGCTCGTTCGCCATTCCCCGACAGGCCTGATCTTCGGCCCCCGTCAGAAGTGCCACATCGAAAGCCCGCCGGAACAGTTCGGGCGTCGTCGCCCCCGCCGCGTCGATCAGCGCCGCCGCCTGTTCCAGCGCGCCAAGCGCCAGCAGCTTGTCGATCCGCACCTGCAGCAACTCTCCCCGGTTACCGGCATCGACCGGGGCGGCAACCTCGGCCAGCAGGAGGGTCAGGAACAGCTGGCGCAGTGCAGGCAAATCCTCGTCTGGATGGGCTACCAGCCGCTCGGCGATCTCGCGCGTTCGCCCCGCGCCCCAAAGATCA
Source organism: Paracoccaceae bacterium (assembly GCA_009773055.1). Lineage (GTDB taxonomy): Bacteria > Pseudomonadota > Alphaproteobacteria > Rhodobacterales > Rhodobacteraceae > Tabrizicola. Next base: position 25,289 of record WOUW01000001.1, on the reverse strand, counting down.
CGCGGCAGACCCGACACAGAAGTCGTGATCAGGCCCACCGAATCCGGCGAGGGACCATCCAGCGACGACGTCGTCACCGTGGCAGGCAGCGCACTTCCGGCTTCAGCGACGGGTGGCTCGTCGACCGCAGTCGACCCGGGCCCGGTGATCGCTGTCGCTGGCGTGGCCACCGATTTCGACAGCCAGTCAATCGCCGACAGCGGCCCTCCGGTGGTGCTGGCCTCCTGGCCTGCGACGGGCTGAGCGATCAGAGCCAGCGACAGAAGACCGGCGCTACTCACCCGCATTCAACACCACTGACTTCTTGACCTCACCCTGGACCGGGGTCAGATCGCCCAGATAGGCATAGGCGACCAGTCCAAGGAAGCCCAGAATCACCAGCAATAGCAAGGCCTTGATGATTCGCCCCATGTGATCGCCCTTCCTCGTCTTCGTCCGGTCGGCTTCATCCGCCGGTGTTTCTTGCCGCCCCGAGCCGCCTGAACGGCGGCCACGGCGGAATCCGTTGCGAATGTATATAGCATTCGGCAAGAGTTCACGCCATTGAGGGAGGAAGATTTCCCGTCGGCAAGTCCTTGCCCGGGGCAGGGGGGTTGTGGAACGGGTGGCCATGGCAAGGCTGACGAAAACGGTTGTGCTGGTTGGAATGATGGGTGCTGGCAAGACGGCAGTCGGCACCGCGCTTGCCCGCCAGCTTGGGGTCGAGTTTCGCGATTCCGACGAGGAAATCGTCCGCGCCGCCAATCGCAGCATCGCCGAGATTTTTGAACGCGACGGCGAGGCGTTCTTTCGCGCCCGCGAGACCGAGGTGATCGCCCGTCTGTTGCGCAGCACGCCGTGTGTCCTGTCCACCGGCGGCGGGGCGTTCCTGTCCGAGGCGAACCGCAGACTGATCCATGATGTCGGGGTTTCCGTTTGGCTTTGCGCGGATCTCGAACTGTTGTGGCAGCGCGTCCGTCACAAGACGACAAGGCCGCTGTTGCGTACGGCAAATCCGCGCGAAACGCTGCGCGAGCTATACGAACGTCGGCAGCCGTTCTATGCGCAGGCCGACATCGTGGTCGAAAGTGCCGCCGAACGGTCGGTTGAAGACATGGCCGCGCGGGTTCGCGAGGCGTTGAAGGCGCGGCCGGATGTGCTGGAGGGTTCGACGTGAACAGGGTAGCCGTTGATCTGGGGGACCGGTCCTACGAGGTGCGGATCGGCCCGGGCCTGTTCGCCCGCGCAGGGGTCGAGATCGCGCCCCTTCTGCGCCGAAAGCGCGTCGCGATCGTGACGGATGCCACCGTTGCCGCCCTGCACCTTTCCGCTCTGACTGCCGCGCTTGAGGCCGAAGGGATCGCCGTTTCGTCGCTGGCCTTGCCCCCGGGCGAGGCGACGAAGAACTGGGCTAACCTGGCACAATGCACCGAATGGCTGCTCGATCAGAAGGTCGAGCGGAGGGATGTCGTCGTCGCCCTTGGTGGCGGGGTGATCGGCGACCTTGTCGGCTTCTCGGCTGCCATCCTGCGGCGCGGCGTCAGGTTCGTGCAGCTGCCAACCACACTGCTTGCGCAGGTCGACAGCTCGGTTGGTGGCAAGACCGGCATCAACACTGCGCAAGGCAAGAACCTGGTCGGCGCGTTTCACCAGCCAAGCCTTGTCCTTGCCGACATTGACGTGCTGACCACGCTTCCCGACCGCGACTTCCTGTCGGGCTATGGCGAGGTGGTGAAATACGGGCTTCTGGGCGACGCGGTCTTCTTTGACTGGCTGGAACGCGACGGCCCCGCGATCCGGGCCGGGGACGCGGCGGCCCGGCTGAAAGCAGTGACGCGGTCGGTCGAGATGAAGGCCGGGATCGTCAGCCGCGACGAGACCGAAGAAGGTGAGCGTGCGCTGCTCAATCTGGGGCACACTTTCTGCCATGCGCTTGAAAAGGCGACAGGATACTCCGACCGCCTTCTGCACGGCGAAGGCGTGGCCATCGGATGCGCGCTGGCCTTCGAGCTGTCGTCGCGTCTGGGTCTGTGCAGTCAGGAAGAGCCCAGCCGCGTCCGGGCGCATTTGAAGGCGATGGGGATGAAGGTCGACATCGCCGATATCGCGGGCGATCTGCCCGGGCCCGACGCGCTGATTGCGCTGATGGGGCAGGACAAGAAGGTGGTCGACGGACGCCTGCGCTTCATCCTTGCGCGCGGGATCGGTCAGGCCTTCGTGGCCGATGACGTGCCCGGCGACGCAGTGCGCGCGGTGCTGACGGACGCCTTCCGCAACCGCTGATCAGAACAGAAGCTTGTAGACGTTGCCATTGGTGTCGGACGCCTGTCCGGTGCCGCTGGCCGTGCCCGAACCGATGACGAAGGTGCCCTGCACCCGGGTGCCATCGTCGCAGACGGCGTAGATCTCGCCGTTGTTCACCCCGGCGACGGTTTCCCGTGCCGTGCCGACCTCACCGCCAGTTTTCTTCCAGGTCAGCGCCAGACCCTTCGAGTTCGATACCTTGCGCGGGGTCAGCGAGCTCCAGGTGCCGCTGCACTTGCCACGCTCGGGCAGGCGGAAGGTCAGCGCGCCGGACGTGCCGGTGGTGTTCTTCGCCGTCGCGCGAATGACGAGTGTCGGATCGGAGTCGGCAATCTCTCCCTGCAGCGGGTAAAGTTGCATCGTGCTCGTCGAGGGCGCGCAGGCCGCAATCGGCAGCGCCAGGGTCAGGGCGAGTTGCCGGAGCAGGGGCGACTGCAAGTGGCGGTATTCGGCGGTCATCGGTTGGGCGTCTCCGCAAGATAGACGCAAGGCGGCCAGCGACCGTCAATGACAGTTCGCGCGCGCCCTGCGCATCGCCGCGTCTTTGCGGGGAAATCGGCGAAATGTCCAGCCCATCACCGTTGGAAGCCAGCGAGATAAGCTAGATGTGTGTGTCTTTGACGGCAAACATCAGCAGCTTGCGGATCGAGGTCAGCCCGTCGTCATCGCCGTCCTTCAGCGGGCTGTGGCGCGGATGCCAGGTTCCGCCACAGAAGTTCAGGATCGAGGTCGGCATGTGCTGCATCAGGCCGACGATCGTGTCGGCGATGATCTGGCTTGCTGCAGGCCCGACGCGTTCGCCACCCTCCAGCTGGCGTGCTTCGCACAGGAAATACAGCCACGCCGGCGTTTCGCGCAGCATTCCAAGGTCCGCGGCCACTTCGCGCAGGGTCTTGGACTGGGGGCCGTCGATATGCCCATCCGGCAAAGCCGCCCGAATGTCGTCCGCTTCCAACGGGTCCAGCCCGTATTCTGCTGCCAGAACCTGGCCAAACGGAATCCGGCGGTGGAACCCGCGCATCAGGTTGCGAAACAGGATCGACCCATGCTCGACGGCATGTTTCATTCCCATCGCGTTCAGCATGTCTGGGGCGAACGTCAGGTCGATCTTTTCGGCCCCGCCAATTGTGCCCGCGCCAGTTGCCCGCGTCATTCGATCCCAGTCGATCACCCAGTGATCCGGAAGCTGCAGCGTTTTGGCACCGCCCTGGCCCATGTTCTTGTGCGTGGTGAAGTCGAAAAGCTGCTGTAGCGATGCACCTTCGGGCCCAAGATACGCCCCGCGACTGAAGTTCGCGTTGAAATCGTAGAACGCCCCGACCATCGAATGCCCGAACCGGAAGGCCGCCGTGGTGAACTCCAGCGGCACGGCCCGCGGCGCAAGCTTTGTTGGCGGTCTCTCTCCCCAGGGCGTCGCCAGTGCCGATCGCGACAGCAGGTTGCGCAGAAAGTCATGCAGGATCAGCCAGTGATAATGCAGCGTCACCAACTGCCGCGCCGCCGCAAAGCACTCCTTTGCTGTGGCGAACTTGCCTTCCAGACGCCCAATGGCCTTGTTGTGGAACAGAACCAGAGCAAGATGCAGCTGGCTGACCACCAGGTTCTCGTCGTTTCGGTGGTCGGCGATCAGCGGCGTGCCATCTGCGCGCACAATGTCGCGCGCACCAGTCTCGCGGTAGACAAGCCCCGGGTCCTTCTGGATATCGAGGAAGACCTGATCGTCTTCGCGCCGGGTGACGCCCAGGCGAAAGCGCTTGCCATCCGCCTCATACAGCTTCCGGGTCTTGGGGTCGGCACTGTCCGGACCTTCGCCGTAAAGGCTGTCCAGCGACAGGGGATCGGCCTGCTCGTTGACGAAGTGTTTCAGGATGGTCTCGGCAGTCGCCCGCCGCGCGCGATCCAGCCCCGGCGGTTCGGTCGAGACGATGACCTCCACGGCCTTCGGCTTGTCCGGACGGGTGATCACATCCCCCACGGGGGCGGAAATGTCGTGGTTCACGAACTGACCGAAATAGGTATAGACAGGTGGCAGCCGCATCGGCATGGCCGGCAAAACGCCAAGCGGCGTGCGGCTATCCTCCTCGAAAGCCTTCAGCCGGGCGAAAGTTTCCGCCGGAGTGGTTCCGGCAAAGCAGCCTACCCGGTCGTTCATCGCCAGATCGGGAAAGCGGTAGCAGTATCGTGATTGCGAGCGCGCGCTGACAGCGGTCTCCAGTTGCATCGGGTCCGGGGTGTCGGGGCCGAACAGGATATGCGGGCGGGTGATCGGCGGCATGGGGTGCCTCGTTCAGTCTGGGAAAAAGTAGGGCTACCGTCAGAAAGGTTCGGGCATATTCAGTCTGGGCTGTCCGGGGCAAAGCCGGGCAAAGCGGGGGGTGTCGGTCCGACCTTGCATCGCGCAAAGGCCTGGCACGACCACCCGCATGGCAGGCATCGGATCGCCGGGAAGCGTCATCTCGACCGCAAGCGCCTGGTGGCCAAGGTCGGCCAGGCGTGCCAGCAGATCCGGCATCGCCAGCGGCTCCGAACCCCGCGCGGGCCCGGGCTGAAACGGCCGGTCCATGGTCATCGAGGCCGAGGCGATCCAGTCGAGCGCCTCGGTCTGGCCAACTTCGCGCGCCAGGTCGAGGCTGACCTCGGTCTGCACCATCTCGGTCACTGCGGCCAGTGCTGCATCCTTCAGAACCGGTCGCGCCGCCGATCCCAAAGCCACGACCCGGCCATCCTCTTCGGCCGCAACCGCGACCACGACCGGCAGGCCAATGTCTGTCGTGATGTCCAGAAGCCGCGTCTCCCGAGGGCGCTGGTGCAGCCACCAGAACAGCCGGGGCTGCTGCGCGTCGATCACTTCCAGCGCCACGGCGGTGCCTTGCCGGTTGCCATGCCACCACAAGGCCATAGCGTCACGCTCCACGCATTCCCAAAGGGCGTTCGCCACGGCACTTTCCCTGTTCCGGCCGACCGCACATCCGGTGGAATTCGCGTCATCCCGGAGCGGTTCGGAAAGGGCCGTGGCGCTGTCCAGAAACACGCTTTGCGCCAGGATCTGGGCGGCCTCACCCGTCACCAGATCGGTCGCGGTCACCACGGCCAGACCTTCCTTTCTGGGCAGGCGCTGCAGTTCCGCCAGATGATGCTGCGCCAGACTGGCGCGCAACTCCAGTGCCTCGGCCCCGGCGGCCAGCATCGCCTGCTGCAAGGTCATGCCACGCCCGGCCGGAAGTCTTGGCTTCAACCCCGTCACGCCCTCGTCCGTCGGCAGGGCAATCGCGAGGAACAGCGGCGCGTCGGGCAGGTCCAGCGGCATGATCCGGAAATCATTCGCCAGCGCCCGCGACAGCCGTTCGATCATCTCAGCCGGGTTTTGCTTCATTCGGCCATTCAAGGCAGGATGGCCGCAGGGATCAAGGTCAGAATCGGACACCCAGTCTCCATTTCACGCTGGCATCACGAACCGGCGGAATAGTGGGGCGAAGACCGGACGTATAAGCGAACCAACTAGCAGGGGAGTGACACAGGAATGGCCGGATTCATTAAACTGAAGAACAATTCTCTCGCCGACCAGGCGAAGACCGGCTCGGCAATCATCGAGGTGAGCAAGAGCGCCTTCGACAGCTCGCCGACCTCCGAGTGGCGGCAGTTCAATGACGACACGCGGGGCTGGCTACACCGCAATGGCTATCGCTACGAAGGTCCGGGCGCAGGCCCGAACGGCGAGATCCCCGTCAGTGTCGAGATCGTGCCCGTCTACGACACCCCGAACCGGATGCACGTGAAGGTCCCGTGGGCGGGTGATCTGGAAACGACGCCCGTCATCGTGAACGAGCCCAGCTATGGCAGTGAACCAGAAGTTCGTTTCAAGGTGCTGCTGGCGCGCTACTTCATGCGCAAGTGCAGGTAGACAACCTTCGCATCAGGCTTGACCGGCCATCTGACGGGCAAGCCGCAGGCCCGCCAGAAGGCTTTGCTGTCCCTTGGGCCAGTGGATTGGCAATACGTCCATGATCCATCGCTCAAGGTCATTGTCCTCGGCGCGCCCGGTGCCTTCCCACTTCGAGGTCGTCAGCGTCGAGAAGTATTGGTAGGCTGCCCCGGCCTTGGCGTCTCGCCCCAGAAGCGCCCAAGCGGCCGCGGCCAGGGCCGCGCGATCCGGAAAGCCTTCGTAACACTTCTCGACCGTCTCGATCGTTGTCTGGTAGTCGGCGTCGAGAAACTGGATGGCCGACAGGTAATCGGTATAGTACTCGGGGTAGACCGGGTTCATCTGCACCGCCTTGCCGGCAAGACCCTTCGCGTCGTCAATGTGCCCAAGGAAAGCCAGCCCGCAGGCGGCGGCGATCAGGGCCTCTGAATCATTCGGGTTCAGGTCAACTGCCATCCGGAAGTGCGTGTTCGCGCGCTCGGGCGATTTTGCGATCAGCCAGTTCCAGGCCATGCTGATATGACAGCGCGGATCATAGGGATCCAGCGCGATGGCTTCGCGGGCATGCTTGAAGGCCGCCGTGCAATCGGCCTTTCGGTTGGGATAGCCCGGACGGACCAGGCTGCGGCTGCACAGGATCTGCGCCAGGCTCGCGTGGCTTCCGGCAAGGCCCGGATCAAGCTCGATGGCCCGCAAGAACATCGCTTCTGCCTCGGCATCGGCCTCGGCAGACCAGAGGCGCGACAACTGGTGCCCCTTCAGCCAAAGGTCATAGGCCACCGGGTTCCCCGGTGTCGAACGGGCATGGCGCAACAGAGTGATGTGGTTGACCTGGCTGGCCAGATTGGCCGCCACTGCCCCCGCCACGGACGAGCTGACCTCCTGCATGTCATGTTCGGCCACTGGATAAAGGTCAGACCAGACCTCGCTGCCATCGCGGCAGTCGATCAGCGTCACGAAAAGCTTGCCCCCGCCCGTGCGCCAGTCCAGCACGCAGTCGACCGCAAAGTCCGCGTCGATGACCTGTCCTACGGCAGTGAAATCGACGGCAGTGGTCGATTCAAATCCTATCGATGGCCACGGGATCACGATCCAGCAGCGAAAGCGCGACAGGCAGGACTTGGCCAGGAAGGCAAAGCCCTCGCCAAGGTAGTCCTTGCTGTTGTCCGTGTAGCGGGTCAGCGGTGGCCGGATGGTGATCCGGGGCGGGCCGCTGCGCGACAGGGTGCCGACCTTCATGGCTGGAAGATTTGCCACGCGCTGAAGGGAAACCTCGCCCGACTTGATCGCGACCAAAAGCTCGTTCGACGCCTCGCTCGGTTCGCTGTCCAGTTCTTCCGCCAGCGCCGTCTCCAGCAGGGCGAACTGCCGAAGCGCTGCCGACTGGTCGCCCCTTTGGGCGTGGAACCGCATGATGAACTGATGTGCAAGCTCGTGGCTTGGCTCGATCCGCACCAGTTCCTCGGCAATGCGCGTGTCGGTGAACGCGTTGGCCGCAATCAGTTTTTGCAGCTGGTCAGTCAGCGCGCCAGTCAGGATCGACCGAAGCTGCGACCGCTCGATCTGGAGCCAGGCCTCGAAGACCGGTGCGCTGGGCTGCGCCGGGCCGAACAGCTCGCCCTGCCACAGGGCAGCGGCCGAGATCAGCGCAGCCTGGTCATGCGCGCCGGTCACGATCAGCTCGCGAAAACGGCGGACATCGACGTCGAAGGCGGCGCCCTTCAGCCCGACCGAAAAGCGATCAGCCTCGACGACGTCCTCGCCATCCGGCCCCAGCACCTCGCGCAGTTCGCGCAGCGCCTGACGCAGGCTGCTGCGGGCCAGGGCTTCGGGTGCGGGGTCCCACAGCAGCGAGGCCAGCTGTTCGCTGTTCATCCGGTTGCCCGGGCTCAGCAGCAAAAGCCCCAGCAGAAGCCGTGTCTTGCGGGTGCGGAACGTCACCTCTTCCCCGGTCGCGACCCGCGCGACCCGGCAGGACCCGAGAAGGTTGACGTGAAAGCGCAACATGAAAGGGGGCCCCAAGACTGTATTGGTTAACGATGCACACGAAGTGCAGTGCTTTCAACAGGCGAAGCTGTTGAAGTGCTGCCGAATTTCACGGTTGCGGCCGAGGTTCAGCCGTTCAGAAACGGCGCGGCCCGCATTGTCGGCGGCACCGGCACCCCCAACCGCGTCAGCATCGACGGCGCAAGGGCAAGTTGATCCAGGACCTGATCTTCGGGCGGCAAATCACTGGTGCCGAAGTAGTAAAACGCAAAGTCGCGCTGATCCTCGCCCGTCCCGCCATGATGGCCGCGCGCGTCCTGCCCGTGGTCGGCGGTGACAATGACCTCATACCCATTCTGCCGCCAACGGTGAATGAAGGGCGCCAGCGTGCCGTCCATCCGGTAGCAAGCGTCATCCATTTCTTCGCAGTCGTGGTAGAAGCGATGGCCCAGGCTGTCGAGGGTGCAGCTGTGCAGGATGCCGTAGTCAATTGATTTCACTTCACAAAGCCGGGTGAGCGTACCGAAGAGGTCATAATCGGCCGGGGTCATCTGGTTGTAGCTGCTGTCACGATGCATCGTGTGAAACCGGCCGTGGGTGATCGGGCCGCCGGGTTCGTCATATTCGATGTCCCGCACGACATCGAAGGGCGCGCGGTTGAAGAATTCGCTCCAGTAGCTGTGGGTGACCGCTCCGGTCGTCTTGCCCGCACCGGTCAATGCGCTGAAAACATCAGGAAATTCCAGCCGGCGAATGTCGGCGTTGGCCCATATCCCATGCACCTGCGGCGGCAGACCAGTGTGGATCGAGGCATAGCACGAGGCCGAGGTCGAAGGCAGCACCGCCCGCATCCGCCGTACCCGGGCCTCGCCGCTTTCCACCCAGCCTTCAAGGTTGCCAAAAAGCCGCCGCCAGTTGCGGTACGGCACGCCGTCAAGGATGATGAGAAGAAGCTTCGTCATGTCTGCAAACCGTCCGGCATGTGTCTGGCATCTGTCTGGCAGGGCGTCTGGCCCGCAACCTGCCTAGTTCCCCGCGCTTTCCATCTTGCGATGCGCGATCACCCGCTCCAGCCAGCCCTGCTCCATCTCGGGGACCGAGGACAGCAGAAGGTCGGTATAGTCGTCGAACGGCGGGGTCAGCACATCCGACTTCTGACCATAGCGCACGACCGCACCCTTGAACATGACGGCAATCTTGTCGGCGATGGCCTTCACCGTCGCAAGGTCATGGGTGATGAACAGATACGCCACTCCAGCCTCGGCCTGCAGGTTCAGAAGAAGCTTCAGGATGCCGTCTGCCACCAGCGGGTCCAGGGCCGAGGTCACCTCGTCGCAGATGATCAGCTTGGGGTTCGCCGCCAGCGCGCGCGCAATGCAGACCCGCTGCTTCTGGCCGCCCGACAGTTCCGCCGGGTAGCGGTCGGCAAAGCCCTTGCCCATCTCGATCTGGTCCAGCAGCTCCTGCACCCGTTTGTCGCGCGCTTCGCCCCGCAGGCCGAAGTAGAACTCCAGCGGTCGTCCGATGATCGTGCCGACCGTCTGGCGCGGGTTCATCGCGGTATCCGCCATCTGGTAGATCATCTGGATCTCGCGCAGATCGTCCTTCGTCCGCCCGGCAAGGTCGGCCGACAGCGTCCGCCCGGCAAAGGTGATGCGGCCCGACGTCGGCGGCAAAAGCCCGGTGATCGCACGGGCAAGCGTGGATTTGCCCGAGCCGCTTTCGCCCACGACCGCCAGCGTCTGCCCGGCGGGAAGATCGACCGACACGGTCTTCAACACGTCGAACGTGGTGCCGCGATACCGGGCGGTGATGTTCTGGACCGAAAGGACGGGTTGCGCCGGGGGCTTTTCGGTGTGGTCAAGGCTGCGAACCGACACCAGCGCCTTGGTATAATCCTGTGTCGGGCGGTGAATGATCTGACCGGTCTCGCCGAGTTCGACCATCCGCCCATGCCGCAACACCATGATGTCGTCGGCGACCTGCGCCACGACGGCAAGGTCATGCGTGATATAAAGGGCGGCGACCTGCGTATCGCGTATCGCCTCCTTGATTGCGGCCAGCACGTCGATTTGCGTCGTCACGTCCAGCGCGGTCGTCGGTTCGTCGAAGATCACAAGGTCGGGCTTGGGGCACAAGGCCATCGCCGTCATGCACCGCTGCAACTGCCCGCCAGACACCTGATGCGGATAGCGGTTGCCGATGGTTTCGGGGTTCGGCAGGCCAAGCTTGCGGAACAGGGCCACACCTCGGGCCTCGGCTTCGGATTTCGACATCAAGCCATGCGACACCGAGGTCTCGATCACTTGCTCCATGATCTGCTTTGCCGGGTTGAAACTGGCAGCGGCAGATTGCGAAACATAGGTCACCTCGCGCCCCCGAAGCGCGCGCAACGCGCGAGGGTCGGCAACGCGGATCTCGCGCCCGTTCAGGTGGATCGTGCCACCGGTCAGCCGCACTCCACCGCGCCCATAGGCCATGGCAGAGAGGCCGATGGTGGACTTTCCGGCACCCGATTCTCCGATCAGGCCCAGAACCCGACCCCTTTGCAGTGTCAGATCCACGCCATGGACCAGAGTCACGTTCTTCGGGGGCTCGCCCGGCGGATAGGAGGTGGCCTCGATAACCAGGCCCTTGATCACAAGCAGAGGGTCAGCCACCGCGGCCTCCTTTCAGGCTGGAGGTGCGGGTCAGGATCCAGTCGGCGACAAGGTTCACGCTGATGGCCAGTGCTGCGATCGCAGCGGCAGGCAGCAGGGCCGCCGATTTGCCATAGATCAGGCCATCCTTGTTTTCCTTCACCATCCCACCCCAGTCGGCCAAGGGCGGCTGGATGCCAAGCCCCAGGAACGACAGGGTCGAAATGAACAGGACCGCAAAAATGAAGCGCAAGCCAAATTCCGCGACAAGTGGCGACAGCGCATTTGGCAGGATTTCCCGGAAGATCACCCAGCCGCCCTTTTCGCCGCGCAGCTTTGCCGCCTCGACATAGTCCATCACCGTGATGTCGACCGCGACCGCACGGGACAGCCGGAACACGCGGGTGCTGTCCAGAATGCCCATGACCAGGATCAGGACCGTCAGGTTCAGCGGCAGCACCGACAGCATGACCAGCGCCACGATCAAAGACGGGACAGCCATCATCAGATCGACAATCCGGGACAAAAGCTGGTCGATCCAGCCGCCCTTGACTGCCGCGAGGAAGCCCAGAAAGGCACCCATGGAAAAGGCCAGGACCGACGAGGCGAGTGCGACGAAGATCGTGACCTGCGCGCCATAGATCAGCCGGCTCAGGATATCGCGGCCAATGGTGTCGGTGCCAAGCCAGTGCACGGAGGAAAAGCCTTCCCACTGGCCGCCCGTGCTGTCGTCGACAGCGTAGGGGGCAATCCATTGGGCAAAGACCGCGACGAAAAGGAAGGTCCCGGTCAGGACAAGGCCGATCAGGGCGGAAACGGGCATCCTCATTTCGGGTGCCTCAAGCGTGGATTGGCGAGGATGCCGATGATGTCGGCCAGCATGTTCAGGAAGATGTAGACCGCAGCGAAGATCAGGCCCACGGCCTGCACCACTGGCAGATCGCGCTTGGTGACGTGGTCAACAAGGTATTGGCCAAGGGCGTTGTAGCCGAAGACCACCTCGACCACGACGACGCCGACGACCAGATAGGCCAGGTTCAGCATTACCACACTGACCACGGGCGCAATGGCATTCGGAAAGGCGTGGCGCCAGATGATCGTCATGGGCGACAGGCCCTTCAACTCGGCGGTCTCGATATAGGCGGACTGCATGACGTTCAGGATCGCCGCGCGGGTCATCCGCATCATGTGGGCGAGAACCACGAGGACAAGGACGATAACGGGCAGGGCGACCGCGTTCAGCTTGGCCCAGAAGGTCATGCCCGGAAAGACCATGGCGACAGGCTGGAAGATCGGGATGGCCTGCGTGAAGAGGAAGATTACGAAATAGGCCGCGACGAATTCGGGCAGGCTGATCGTGGTCAGCGTGATGCCCGAAATCAGCTTGTCCGGCCAGCGCCCGGCGTAGCGCGCGGCGACCAGTCCCAGAAGGATGGCAAGCGGCACAGCGATGACGGCGGCACATCCGGCCAGGAACAGCGTGTTGCCCAGCCGCTGGCCAATGGCCTGCGCGATGTCGACACCGTTCGTCAGGGCCGTGCCCAGATCACCCGTCAGCACTCCCCCCAGCCAAAGGAAATAGCGGGTCAGCGGCGGGTCGTTCAGCCCCAGTTTCTCGCGCAGGTTTTCCAGCGCCTGCGGGGTTGCCGACTGGCCCAGGATCGCCTGGGCGGTATCGCCCGGCAGGGCCTCCACCCCAAGGAAGATCACGGCCGAAACGGCAAGCAACAGCAGGAGGCCCAGCGCAATGCGCTGGACCAGAAGTTTCAGGATCGGATGCACGGCCTTATGCCAGCCAGCACTTGATCAGGGCCTTGCCGTTCATCAGCTCGCCATTCGGGTCGGGCGTCCAACCGGCCACGGCTTCGCTGCGTGCTTCCACCCAGTCGTTGAACATCGGCAGGATCAGGCCGCCCTCGTCGCGCAGGATATGCGCCATTTCCGAATACATGCCCTTGCGCTTGCCCTCGTCCAGTTCGGCCCGTGCCGCGATCATCAGCTCGTCGAACTTGGCATTCTTGAACTTGGTGTCGTTCCATTCCGCCGTCGACAGGTAGGCCGTCGAATACATCTGGTCCTGCACCGGACGCCCGCCCCAGTAGGACGCGCAGAACGGAGCCACGTTCCAAACGTTAGACCAGTAGCCGTCATCGGGCTCCAGCTTGATCTGCAGCGGGATGCCGGCCGCGTTGGCCGACGCCGCAAACAGGTTCGCCGCGTCCACAGCACCCGGGAAGGCCCCGGCCGCGACCTGCAGCAGGATGGGCGAGCCGTCGTGGCCCGACTTCTTGTAGTGCTCGGCCGCCATCGCCGCGTCGTATTCGCGCTGCGGAATGGTGTTGTCGAACAGGGGATAGGCCGCGTTGATCGGGAAGTCGTTGCCAACCGCCCCAAGGCCGCCCAGCACCTTTTCCACTTGCTCCTGCCGGTTGATCGCCAGCTTCAGAGCCATGCGCAGGTCGTTGTTGTCGAAGGGGGCCTTGTCGACATGCATGATGAAGACATAGTGGCCCCGGCCCGGCGCATGCTCGATGGTGATGCCAGCCGCGCCCTTCAGCAGTTCCACGATCTTCGGGTCGACCCGGTTCATCATGTGGATCTGGCCCGAGGTCAGCGCCGCCGTTCGCGCCGTGTTGTCGTTGATCACGATGATCTCGACCTCGTCGGCATGGGCACCGTTCGCTGCATCCCAGTAGTTTGCATGACGCTCGAACACATGGCGCACGCCGGGTTCGTTGACCTTGACCTTGTAGGCCCCGGCGCCGATGCCCGCGGTCGGGTTGTCCACACCGCCGCCCGGCTGGATCACCAGGTGATAGTCGGCCATGAGGTAAGGCAGGTCGGCGTTGCCGCTTGCCATCTTCAAGGTGACCATGTCGCCCTCGGCGGTCATTTCCGAGATGCCCTGGACGATCCCCAGCGCGCCCGACTGCGATTTTTCGTCGGTGTGACGCTTCAGCGTGGCGACCACATCGTCCGCCGTCACTGTCTTGCCGTCATGGAACTCGACGCCCTGACGGATCTTGAACTTCCACTCGGTCGCATCGGCGTTCGAGCTGATCTCTTCCGCGATCCGATAGTCGATGGTGTTGTCGGGGGACACGTCCACCAGCATTTCGCCCCAGGTCATGTTGACCGCGAACGGCACTTCGGATGCGGCCAATGCCGGGTCAAGGCTGTTGGTCGACTCGCCGCCCTGCATGCCGGCCCGCAGCACGCCGCCCTTTTTGGCCTGAGCCTGCGCGGCCTTGCCGAAGATCGCCGAGGCAAGCCCCGCCGATACCCCAAGCGCGGTGGTCCGGCCGACAAACTCGCGCCGGGTCATCCGCCCAGCCTTCGCCTGCGCCACCATCCAGTCCAGCTGGTTCACCTTGTCGTTCATTGTCGTCTCCCTGTTGGTCCCCCATCATCGTGGGGATTCTTTTGTTGACTGTGGAATCAATAGACCGCGTGACGCCCCGTCGGGCAACTAATTTCGCTCAGATGTACCGGCGTTCGACCTCATCGTCCCAATCGCGCTGGAAGACGACGGCGTCGCCTTCCCAGGCGGTCAGCCTGGCCTGCATCCGCAGATGCGTGGCCGAAGCGGTCATCTCCGCGCGGGCTTCGGTGCGCACGGCCCAGCTTCCCCGCGACAGGCGCTGCTCCCAGATGTGGGTTGCGCGGGCTGACAACGGATCGTCGGGATGGATTTCCCACCGCTCGGTCAGGCTTTCGCCGGTGATCAGGCCATGGGTCAGATTCTCACGCGCGCCGCTGTCATCTTCGACCACCAAGGCTTGCACGCCCGAGAGCAGATCGCGTTCCACCGTTCGGCGCGCCCGGCCTTCGCGGATCACCCGGTGCGCCCAGGGCGCCGCATGTTCAGCGGCGGGCGGCACCCATTCCGGCCGGTCCGCGCCCTGCTGGACGGGCAGGGACAGGCTGCCCCCCGTCACCGTCAAGGTCGCAGCCTCGGGCGAGGGCCAGACAAAGGGCCAGTAGGTCGTCGACAGCGCCAGACGCAACCGATGCCCCGCTGCCAGCCGATAGCCCATCTGGTCCAAGGCAAAGCCGACCTCAACCTCCTTGCCCGGAACCATAGGCACTGGGTGCTCCCGGCTGTCGCGGTGGCAGAGGTTCAGCATGCCGTGCGCAATCCGGACCGAAGATCCATCCGGGGCGACATCACACAGCCGCGCAACGACAAAGGCCAGCGGCTTGTCCGAGGCGACCCGCAACCGCAATTCCGCCGCCCCCAGCAGCTGCAGATCCTCCGCCAGTTCCTTGCCGTCAAAGCACAGTGACAGAGCATCATCCGCCGCCTGATTCCCTGGCATTTCGGCATTCAGGCCCATGGGAAAGAACTCCCCCGCCTCAAGCCCCAAAGTCTGCGGCGTCGAACAGCCAAGCCTGAACCCCGTGCTTTCTTCTGTTCCCAAATATCCTCGGGGGGTCTGGGGAGCAGAAGGCTCCCCAGCTTCCGCAAGTCGCAGAACCGTCGGCGTCACACGCGGCGAAGGCCACACGGCCTCTTCCACCCAATGCCCGGCCCGGTGAACCGGGCTCGCAACCGGTGGCTCGGAATGCAGGATATAGGCGCGATAGGCCGGGTCCGCCTCGGCCCCGTTCCGGATGCCCTTCAGCCAGCGGTCCCACCAGCGCAGGGCGCATTGCAGGAACCCGACCTGCGGCCCCGGCACGGCGGTGTGGGGGTATTGGTGGACCCAGGGTCCCACGACCCCTTTAACCGGCGCGGGCGCATGTTCGACCAGTGCCGCGACGGTGTTCATGTAGTTGTCGGCCCAGCCGCCCCAGATCATCGCGGGCACCTGGTTGCGGCCCCAGTCCTCGCCGACCGAGCCGTGTTTCCAATAGTCGTCGCGCGCCTGATGCGCGGCCCACCGCGGGGCAAGCCAGGGCTCTGCCTCCAGCCGCCGCAGCCAGTCATCCCGCCAGTCGTTGCGCAGGATCGGGTCGGCAGGGCGCGATGAATAGGCCAGCATCACCGCACCCCAGCCGAAATTCTCGCCCAGAAGACAGCCGCCCTTGAAGTGGATGTCATCGGCAAAGCGGTCGGTGGTGGAACAGACTGACACGACGGCCTTCAGCGCCCCCGAGCCATCTTGTGGTTGGTTGTAGGCAGCCTGCAGGCAGTTGAACCCGCCCCAGGACTTGCCCATCATACCCACCGCGCCGCTGCACCAGGGCTGGCGCGACAGCCAGTCGATCACCGCAAGCGCGTCGTCCATTTCTTGCTGGCTGTATTCGTCATCCATCAGACCGCCGCTGTCGCCATTCCCGCGCATGTCGACGCGAACTGCGGCATAGCCGTGCCCGGCAAAGTAGGGATGCATCATCTCGTCGCGCGGCAGGGTGCCGTCGCGTTTGCGGTAGGGGATGTATTCGAGGACCGCCGGGACAGGACGCAAGGTCGCGTCCTTCGGCAACCAAGCCCGCGCGGAAAGCCGCGTGCCGTCGGGCATCGGAATGCCCAGATCCTCGATTTCGGTAATCGCCTCGGGAAAGCTTGAGCGGATCGTCACGGATGCCCTCCGATTCTCTGACCCCATCCGATATTATTCGATCGTGCAATTCAAGCACTCCGTTACGCGGACAGGATGGGTTTTTCGCACCGACAAGCCTTCTGCCGCGTGGCTTGCCCTGTGTAGTCAAAGGTTAAGGCAATCTGAATGCCCACAGCCAACCCATTGATTCCATTTACAGCAGAATCCTGCCCGCGCGTGGGCAGCCTCGCCTGTTCACCCCCGCACACCCCCCGCGCGCTCAGTTCGGGATGAAATTCCCCGGGCAGGGGCCTACCTTCGGTTCAAAGGAGATCCCCCATGTGGAACCCGCTTCTCGACCCGCAGATCCCGATCGGCGACGCCGTCGACGCGATCGAGACCGTCATCGTCCCCCGCGCCCGCGACCTCGGCGGGTTCGAGGTCCGCCGTGCCCTGCCCTCAGCCCAGCGGCAGATGGTGGGTCCTTTCATTTTCTTCGACCAGATGGGACCGGCCGAGTTCCTGACCGGCCAGGGGATCGACGTGCGACCACACCCTCATATCGGGCTCGGGACGGTCACCTACCTCCTGAAGGGCCGCCTCCATCACCGTGACAGTCTCGGGACCGACGCCTGGATCGAACCCGGCGCGGTCAACTGGATGCTGGCGGGGCAGGGGATTACCCATTCCGAGCGGACCGACGGCGCGGCGCGGCAGGCCCCCCTGTCGATGTTCGGCCTGCAGACCTGGCTAGCACTTCCCAAGGACCGCGAAGACGACCCGGCCGGCTTCGTCCACCTGGGACGCGATGCGCTCCCCGAACTGGAGGGCGAAGGCAAGGAGGTGCGGCTCATCCTGGGGTCGGCGTGGGGCGCGAAAGTCGGGATGGAGATGCCCTCCGAGGTCTTTTACGCCGACGCCCGCCTCGCCCCGGGGGCCGCGATCCCGCTGCCGGACGATCACGAGGACCGCGGCGTCTACATCCTGGAAGGCGACATCACCTGCGCTGGCGAGTCCTTCGAGGCAGGCCGGATGCTGGTCTTCCGGCCGGGCGACCGGGTCTCGGTCAAGGCTGGGGCGCAGGGCGCGCGGGTGATGCTGCTGGGGGGGGCGACGATGGACGGCCCGCGCTTCATCTGGTGGAACTTCGTCGCCTCCAGCCGGGAACGGATCGACGCCGCGCGCGAGGCCTGGCGGGCGGGCGACTGGATGCACGGTCGGTTCCACCTCCCGCCGGGCGACGCTGGCGAGTTCATCCCGGCCCCGGAGAGGTAAATCGCGCGCCTCCCCATTGACGCCCCCCGGGGAACCGTCTAATCGACCCCCAACGCGCGGTGGTAGCTCAGTTGGTTAGAGTACCGGCCTGTCACGCCGGGGGTCGCGGGTTCGAGCCCCGTCCACCGCGCCAGCTTCCTCCTTTTTCTGATCGCTCGTTTCAAGAGCGCCACGCGTGGTGCGCTTTTTGGATCGTTTGATTTCAAGGGGTTGGCTGCGGGTATTCATCAATCGTTAACGGGTTGCGACGGGCGGCTCGAGTTGCTTTGGGCTCAGCCCACCAGCCAATCCGTCTCTTTCACGCAGGAGGGAGGCTTGTGATGTACCATTCCTTCCGGTCCATCGCCGAGGCCCGAAAATCTGTGTCGTTTCCCGCTTGACGCCCCCCGCGTGACCCACTATCTCGCCCCACAGCGCG
The DNA here is from genome assembly GCA_009773055.1 of Paracoccaceae bacterium. Taxonomy (GTDB): domain Bacteria; phylum Pseudomonadota; class Alphaproteobacteria; order Rhodobacterales; family Rhodobacteraceae; genus Tabrizicola. The sequence goes on along the minus strand of WOUW01000001.1, from coordinate 7,280 downwards.
CGGTGGTAGCTCAGTTGGTTAGAGTACCGGCCTGTCACGCCGGGGGTCGCGGGTTCGAGCCCCGTCCACCGCGCCAGCTCTTCCAGACATCCGAAGCCTGACACAAACTCCTTTGAAGGAGCTTGCAAAAGTCTACGAGGTCTTTTGGGTCTGATCCGACGGGTCCGCTACAGCACCATCCGATACCGGATATGCCCATCACCGAGGACATACTGGTCATAAAGTGCGCGGGCGCGGGCGTTGGTCTCGTCGGTGTGCCAGTAAAGCCGCGCCCAGCCCTTCGCGCGGGCCAGTGTGACAAGATCGTCGATCAGCGCGCGGCCAAGTCCCCGGCCTCGGGCAGCGTCGGCGATGAAGAGGTCTTCGAGATAGCAGTCCTCGGTCGCGACCCAGGTGGAGGGGTGGTGCAGGTGGATCGCAAAGCCCCGGACCTGGCCGTCCAAGACAGCAACGCGGGCCTTCACCGCCGAGACCGGGTCCATCAGCCGCGCCCAGGTTGCTGCCGTGACTGACGGTGCAAGTGCAACGCGGTAAAAGGCCAGATAGCTGGCCCAAAGCACAAGGAAATCCGTTTCATCCGAAGGCCTTGCATCGCGAATCTCGACCATCACGCGAGGCGGGCCAGGATGCGGGCCCAGGAGCGGATGCCCTTGTGGAAGCTTTCCAGATTGTATTTCTCGTTGGGCGAGTGGATCTGGTCATCGTCACGGCCGAAGCCGATCAGCATCGCGTCCATCCCGAGGATCGACTTGAAGTAGCCCGCCACAGGGATCGAGCCGCCGGCCCCCACGAAGGCGGCGGGGCGGCCCCATTCTTCGCTTAGGGCCTTGCGGGCGGCCTCGAACGCGGGGTCGGAGATCTCCATCACCGAAGCCGGCGAGCCTTCGCAGGTGTGCCAGACGATCTCGCAATCGGCGGGCATCTGCGCCTCGGCCCATTGCATGAAGGAGGCTATGATCTTTTCGGGGTCCTGCCGCGAGACAAGGCGGAAGGAGACCTTGGCGTGGGCCTCGCCCGGAAGGACCGTCTTGAACCCGGCGCCGTTGTAGCCACCCCACATCCCGTTCACTTCGGCAGTCGGCCCGCCGGGACCGAGAGGCCAACGTCGCCGAGGTAGCGCGCATGGTCGAAAGACAGGTTCTGCCACTGCTGGCGGAGGGTGTCGGGCAGTTCATCGACGTCGTCGTAGAAGCCGGGGACCTGCACGCGGCCCTGTTCGTCGTGGAGATTTGCAAGAAGGCGGGACATGAGGTGCAGGGGGTTTTGCGCGAGGCCGCCATACATGCCGGAATGAAGGTCGCGCGAGGCGGCGCGGATCGTAAATTCGGCCTTGGCCATGCCGCGGAGCATGGTGGTGATGGCCGGGACAGCGCCCTCGAAGAGGCCGGTATCGCAGATGAGCGCGAGGTCACAAGAGAGCTCGTCCTTGTGCGCCTTCAGAAAGGGGATAAGGGAGGGGGAACTCGATTCCTCTTCGCCTTCGAGGAAGATGGTGAGCTTGCCGGGGAGCGTGCCGTGGACCGCTTTCCAGGCGCGGCAGGCCTCGATGAAGGTCATCAGCTGGCCCTTGTCGTCGGATGAGCCGCGGGCACGGATAACCTTTCCCTTGGGTGTGTCCTGCACTTCGGGGTCGAAAGGTGGGCGGTCCCAAAGCTCCAACGGGTCAACGGGTTGCACGTCGTAGTGGCCGTAGAAGAGGATGTGACGGCGACCCTCGCCGCCATGGGCCACCACCATCGGGTGACCGGGGGTCTGGGCCGCGCGGGCGCTGAAGCCAAGCGAGGCCAGGTCAGCAACCAGCGCATCGGCGGCGCGGGCGCAGTCGGCCTTGTAGGCGGGATCGGTCGAGATCGAGGGGATGCGGAGAAGGTCCATGAGACGGTCGAGCGCCTGCGGCAGGGTCTCGTCGATGCGGGAAAGAACGGCGTCGAGGGTCATGGCACTCTCCGGAATTTGATCGGGGATCAGCCTAGCAGGCGGGTTGGGACTGTCCAGAGCCGGCGGGCTGCGCTAAGGGAACCGCGCGGGGCTGTGGAGTGACAAATCGCCCAGTTGGCATTTCCCGCGAGTTGACCGAAATCAAGGCACCCCTGTGACGGGTCATGCAGAACCGTCGCAAAAGGAACCGAGAGCGATGACCAGATACACCGACGCGATAGATGCCAGCCTGCAGCGCCTGCACGACGAGGGGCGGTATCGAACCTTCATCGACATCGCGCGGGCGCAGGGCCAGTTCCCGCACGCGGTCTGGACCAAGCCGGATGGGTCGACGAAGGACATCACCGTCTGGTGCGGCAACGATTACCTCGGGATGGGCCAGCACCCCCAGGTTCTGGCCGCGATGCACGAAGCGCTGGACGCCACGGGCGCGGGCTCGGGCGGGACGCGGAACATCAGCGGCACTACGGTCTGGCACAAGCGGCTGGAGGCAGAGCTGGCCGACCTGCATCAGAAAGAGGCGGCACTGGTCTTCACTTCGGCCTACATCGCCAATGACGCGACGCTGTCGACGCTGCGGGTGATCTTTCCGGGGCTGATCATCTATTCCGACGCTTTGAACCATGCGTCGATGATTGAAGGCGTGCGGCGCGGCGGCGGCGAGAAGCGGATCTTCCGGCACAACGACGTGGCCCATCTGCGCGAGCTTCTGTTGAAAGATGACCCTGCGGCTCCGAAGCTGATCGCCTTTGAATCGATCTATTCGATGGATGGCGATTTTGGGCCGATCAAGGACTTCTGCGATCTGGCCGAGGAATTCGGCGCGCTGACCTATATCGACGAGGTTCACGCGGTTGGCATGTATGGCCCGCGCGGTGCAGGCGTGGCGGAACGCGACGGGCAGATGGGGCGCATCGACATCATCAACGGCACGCTTGCCAAGGCTTACGGTGTGTTCGGCGGCTATATCGCGGCCTCGGCCCGGATGGTGGACGCTGTGCGGTCCTATGCGCCGGGATTCATCTTCACGACCTCGCTGCCTCCGGCTGTAGCGGCGGGGGCGGCGGCCTCGGTCTGGTTCCTGAAGGGGGTGGAAGGTCAGGCGCTGCGCACGCGGCACCAGACCCAGGCGACGATCCTGAAGACGCGGCTGAAAGCGATGGGCCTGCCGATCATCGACCACGGGTCACACATCGTCCCCGTGCATGTCGGCAATCCGGTCCACTGCAAGATGCTGTCTGACATGCTGTTGGAAGACCACGGAATCTACGCCCAGCCGATCAATTTTCCCACCGTGCCGCGCGGGACCGAGCGGCTGCGCTTTACGCCGTCGCCGGTGCATGGGCCGAAAGAGATCGACAGGCTTGTGCGCGCCATGGATGCACTTTGGGCGCATTGTGCGCTGAATCGCGCCGAAGCGGTCGCGTAAGGCCTTTGCCCTGTGGAAAAGCCCTTGCCCTGTGCTAGGGTTTCGCCAATAGAACGAGGCAGCGAGTCGCTGGGGAAGGCGGCCGCGTAGAGTGGTGCACTAAGGGGACAGGGCGCAGATGATCGGTTGGAGGTCAAAACCTTCGACGACCGAAGAGGACAAGCCAAAGGGCTTTGATGACTTCGAGTTGCGTCTTGGCGATCTCATGCGCGGCGAGCGTGCCACGCTTGGGAAGTCGCTGCTCGACGTCCAGCGCGAGCTCAAGATCAAGGCCACCTACATCGCCGCCATCGAAAACGCCGACCTGTCGGCCTTCGAGACGCCGGGTTTCGTCGCAGGCTATGTCCGGTCCTACGCCCGCTATCTGGCGATGGACCCGGAATGGGCCTTTGAACGCTTTTGTGCCGAGGCGGGATACACGGTGTCGCACGGTCTGTCGGCCGCCGCTTCGCCGCAGCAGATGGTCAAGGCGCGGGCGCGTGCAGAATTCTCGGACCCGCTGGGTGACCCGAACGCCAGCTTCATCCCGCGTGGCGAAGCGCTTTTTGCGCAGATCGAACCCGGTGCTGTCGGGTCTATTGCCGTCCTGATCGCGCTGATCGGGGCGATTGGCTATGGTGGCTGGTCCGTCCTGCAGGAAGTCCAGCGCGTGCAGCTTGCCCCGGTCGACGAGGCGCCGACCGTGGTGGCCCAGATCGACCCTTTGTCGAATGCGGGCACGACCGCCCCGCAAGTCGTGGCAACCCGCGCGGCAGAGCCTGCCGCCGAAACGGTGGCTATCGCCGAGGGAACCGCGTCGAACGACGTGCTTGATCGTCTGTATCGCCCGCAGGCGCTCGATGTGCCGGTGCTGACCTCTCGTGATGGTCCGATTGCAGCGATCAACCCGCGCGAGGCCGGGGTTCTGGCCAATGTGGCCGAAGCCGCTGTGGTGGATGCGGCGGTCGATGCCGCGCTCGAGAGCGATGTGCAGGTCATTGCGGATGCCAAGGAAGGCGTCGAAGTGCTGGCGGTCCGCCCGTCCTGGGTGCGGGTGAATGCGGCGGACGGCACCGTCCTCTTTGAGAAGATCCTGGACGCAGGTGAACGCTATACCGTGCCTGCGCTTGAAACGGCGGCGGTGTTCCGGACCGGCAACTCGGGCTCGATCTACTTTGTCGTCGACGGGGTGACGTATGGCCCGGTTGCGCCTGGCGCGCAGGTGGCCAAGGATATCCCGCTGTCACCCGAGGCGCTGACGCAAAGCTTTGCTCAGGCCGACCCGACGCAGGACGAGGACCTTGCGCGGTTTGCCACGGCGGATGCCTCGGACGTGGTGCCTGCGCCCGTGCCTGCGGCGTCGGAGTAACCGCTCCACCCATTGCCGGGGCTTGCCGTCCGACCTATGCTGCGGCGGCAAGATACCGGAGCCCGCGCGATGACCCACAACCCTGTCCGCCCCTGGCGCAACATCGACCGGCGCAAGTCGCGGCAGATCCGTGTTGGCAAGGTTCTGGTCGGAGGCGACGCGCCGATCAGTGTCCAGACGATGACCAACACCATCACTTCGGACGTGGCGGCGACCATCGAACAGGTCCAGCGCTGCGCGGTCGCCGGGGCCGACATCGTGCGCATCTCGACGCCGGATCAGGCTTCCACCCGGGCGCTGAAGGAGATCGTGGCGGAAAGCCCGGTGCCGATCGTTGCAGACATCCACTTCCACTACAAACGCGCGATCGAGGCGGCCGAGGCGGGGGCAGCCTGCTTGCGGATCAACCCCGGCAACATCGGCGACGCCAGCCGCGTGGCCGAAGTGGTGCGGGCAGCCAAGGACCACGGGTGCAGCATCCGGATCGGGGTGAACGCGGGATCGCTGGAAAAGCACCTGCTGGAGAAATACGGCGAGCCGTGCCCCGAAGCGATGGTGGAATCGGGTCTGGATCACATCCGGCTGCTGCAGGACAACGATTTCCACGAGTTCAAGATTTCGGTGAAGGCCTCGGACGTCTTCCTGGCGGCAGCGGCCTATCAGCAGCTGGCAGATGCGACGGATGCGCCGATCCATCTGGGGATCACCGAGGCCGGGGGGCTGGTCTCCGGCACGGTGAAATCGGCTATCGGGCTT
>WOUW01000001.1:0-1800 GCA_009773055.1 Paracoccaceae bacterium | reverse complement strand
GATTCGGGTCAGCCTGTCAGCGGACCCGGTTGAAGAGGTGAAGGTCGGGTTCGAGATCCTGAAGTCGCTGGGCCTGCGGCACCGGGGGGTGACGATCATCAGCTGCCCAAGCTGCGCGCGGCAGGGGTTTGACGTGATCAAGACGGTGTCGGCGCTGGAAGAGCGGCTGGCCCATGTGACCACGAGCATGTCCCTGTCGATCATCGGTTGCGTGGTGAACGGACCGGGCGAAGCCCTGATGACCGACATCGGCTTTACCGGTGGCGGGGCGGGCAAGGGGATGGTCTATCTGGCCGGCAAGCAGGACCACACGCTGTCGAACGACCGGATGGTCGACCATATCGTCGAGCTGGTGGAAAAGAAGGCCGCCGAGATCGAGGCGGCCGAAAAGCTGGCGGCGGAGTAGCCGGACCCCCGCAGCAGGAACGATCCTTCTGCGAAGGATCTTTCCTTCTCGTCAGCCGTCGGTACGGGCGTCGGCCACGAAGTCGCGCATGGCGTCCGGGGGGGCATAGCCGCGCATCACCATGTCGTCCATGACGAAGGCCGGAGTGCCGGTGATCTCCATCTTTTCGGCCAGGGCATAGTTGGCCTGGATGACAGACATCACCGCAGGCGTCTTCATCCGGTCGAGGATCGGCTGCGCCTCAAGCCCCATCTCTTTTGCGAGGCGGGCCAGCGTTTCGGTCGTGGGCTCGCCCCGCAGGGTCATGAGCGTGTCGTGCACCTTGGCATAGGCGTCGTCGCCATGCAGCTGGCGGACCGCGATGGCGAATTGCGCCGACAGCATCGAGGCTTCGCCCAGGATCGGGAACTCCTTGACGACAAAGCGGATCTTGCCATCGGATTTGAGAAGCTCCTCGATCTCGGCATAGGCCTGACGGCAATAACCGCAGCGGTAGTCCATGAACTCGACCAGGGTCACGTCGCCGTTGGGATTGCCGCCGACCCAGTCGTCCGGGCTGTTGAAGATCACGTCGGTGTTGGTCGACACCATCTGCACGTCGCGCATGAGCGCTGCGTCCTGCTCGCGCTGTTGCAAGATGTCCATCGCCTCGATCAGAACCTCGGGGTTGTCCAGAAGGTAGGCGCGGACCTCGTCGCGGAAGACCTGGCGCTCGGCCTCGGTCATTGTGGGCGGCGGCGGCGCAACTTCGGCGAAGGCCGGGAAACAGGCGAGGCCGGCGATCAGGGCAAGGGCGAGGCGGGGCATGGCGTTTCCTTCTTCCGGCGGGCCGCGGCGCACGATAGGGGCGAGGCGGGGGACTGACAAGCCGCTCGCCGCTTTGTGATCCGGGGGCAACGGGCGGCGGGGCGCGGCAGAGCGTGGAATTTACATCCCGGTGCCAAGCGCGGATAAGACCGCGATGATCCTGCTGCGCGCCCTCATTCTTTTCCTGTTCGCCACCCTGCCAGTTCTGGCCGAGGGGCTGTCGGCTCTGGCGCGGGTCGATGCGATGCGGTCGGGACTGGTGTCCACGGGGGGCGGTCTGGAACTGCGGCTGGGGCTGACCCAGCCGGTGCCGTGGCGCGTGCGGCTTATGGACGACCCGCCCCGGCTGGTGATCGACACGCGCGAGGTGGACTGGGCGGGGGCCGAGGTGCTGGCCATGGTGCGCCCGGCGGTGGCGATGCGGGCGGGCTCGTTCCGGCCGGGCTGGTCGCGGCTGGTCCTGGAACTGGACGGGCCCTACCGGCTGGACCGCGCCGAGATGCTGACGGGCGATGAACCCCGGATCGAACTGGCGCTGGCCCCGACGGACGCCGCAAGCTTTGCGGTCGAGACGGCGCGGCCCGACC
>WOUW01000064.1 GCA_009773055.1 Paracoccaceae bacterium | reverse complement strand
TCTTGCGGACGATCACGAATTCGTCCCGGTTCGAGCCGACGGTGCCGTAGTAGTTGAACCCGTAGGAAAGCTGCGCGTAGCCGCCGATCATGTGGGTCGGCTTCAGCGTAGCGCGGGTGACCGAGTTGTGGATGCCGCCCCGGTTGCCAGTCTTTTCCGACCCGGGCGTGTTCACGATCTTTTCCTGCGCGTGATACATGAACAGCGTGCCCTGCTTGATCCGCTGGGACACCACCACCCGCGCGGTCAGTGCACCGTTCACGTTGTAGGCCTCGACCCAGTCGTTATCGACAAGGCCTGCCTTCTTCGCGTCCACCTCGGACATCCAAACGACAGGCCCGCCGCGGTTCAGCGTCAGCATCAGGAGGTTGTCGGTGTAGGTGGAATGGATGCCCCATTTCTGGTGCGGCGTGATGAAATTCAGCACGACATGCGGGTTGCCCTCGGCCGCGTCGTTGTTGACGGCCTTGGTAATGGTCTTCAGGTCCACCGGCGGGCGATAGCTGACGAAACCTTCACCGAAGGCCCGCATCCAGAGGTGATCCTGATAGAGCTGCTGCCGTCCCGTCAGCGTCCGCCACGGGATCAGCTCGTGGACGTTGGTGTAGCCCGCATTGTAGCAAACCGTCTCGGATTCGATCCCCGACCAAGTCGGGGACGAGATGATCTTGCGCGGTTGCGCCGCGATGTCGCGGAAGCGGATCTTGGTGTGATGCGCGCCCTCGGCGAGATGGGTGTGGTGCTGGCCTGTGGGCTTCTCTAGTTCCTCCCAGGCCTTGACCGCGACCTCACCATTGGTCTCAGGCGCCAGCATCAGGATCATTTCTGCCGCGTCGATGGCGGTGTTCAGTCTGGCAAGGCCCTTCGACACGCCCTCGTCCTGCACCACCCCGTTCAGGTCGCGCAGATGCCCGACCTCGACCTTGGTATCCCAGTTGATCCCCTTGCCACCGTTGCCGAGCTTTTCCAGCAGTGGACCGACCGAGGTGAACTTCTTGTAGAGGTTGGGATAGTCCCGCTCGACCGCGATGTAGTTCGGCGCGGTCTTGCCGGGGATCAGGTCGCATTCGCCCTTTTTCCAGTCCTTCACATGCGCCTGAGCCAGTTCGGCGGCGGTGTCGTGGAGGAGCGGCAGCTGAACGATGTCGGTTTCGACCCCCAACACTTCAGGGGCCACTTCGCTGAACTTCTTCGCGATGGATTTGAAGATTTCCCAGTCCGACTTCGATTCATAGGCCGGGTCCACCGCCGCCTGCAGCGGATGGATGAAGGGGTGCATGTCGGACGTGTTCAGGTCGTCCTTTTCATACCAGGACGCGGTGGGCAGCACGATGTCGGAATAGACCGCCGTCGTCGACATGCGGAAGTCGATGCAGACCAGCAGGTCCAGCTTGCCCTTCGGTGCCTCGTCATGCCAGACGGCCTCCACAGGCTTGGCATGGCCTTCCTCGCCCAGATCCTTGCCCATGACGCCGTGGTCGGTTCCCAGAAGGTGCTTGAGGAAATACTCATGCCCCTTGCCCGAAGACCCAAGCAGGTTGGACCGCCAGACAAACAGATTGCGCGGCCAGTTTTCCGGCGCATCCGGGTCCTGGCAGGACATTTCCAGATTGCCGGATTTCAGTTCAGCGGCAACGAACTCCTTGATGTCCTTGCCCGCTGCCTTGGCGGCCTTCGACACCTCCAGCGGGTTGGTCTTCAGCTGCGGGGCCGATGGCAGCCAGCCCATCCGTTCCGCCCGGATGTTGTAGTCAATGAGGCTGATGTCCCAGTCGCCCTTGGGCGCCGTGGGCGACAGGATTTCACCCGCGCGCAACGTCTCATACCGCCACTGGTCGGTATGGGCGTACCAGGCGCTGGTCGAGTTCATGTGCCGCGGCGGGCGGTTCCAGTCCAGCGCGAAGGCGAGGGGTGCCCAACCGGTCTGCGGCCGCAGTTTTTCCTGCCCCACATAGTGCGACCAGCCGCCGCCTTCCTGGCCGATGCAACCGCACATCACCAGCATGTTGATAATGCCGCGGTAGTTCATGTCCATGTGGTACCAGTGGTTCAGACCGGCCCCGAGGATGACCATGGACTTGCCCCGGGTCTTTTCTGCGTTGCCCGCGAATTCACGGGCCACCGCGATGATCTTTTCGCGCGCGACACCCGTGATCTTCTCCGCCCATGCCGGGGTGTAGGGTGTATCGTCGTCAAAGTTTTTCGACACCCACTCACCACCCAAGCCCCGGTCCAGCCCGTAGTTGGCGCAGAAAAGGTCAAAGACTGTGGCAACCAGCGCCTCACGCCCATCGGCCAATTTCACTTTCCGTGCGGGGATATTCCGGGCCAGCACCTCCGGCGCGTCGCATTTGACGAAGTCGCCCGTCGCGGCACCGCCGAAATAGGGAAAGTCCACACCGACGATGCTGTCGTGGTGTTCATCAAGGATCTGGCTCAGGCGCAACCGCGTCTCGGCATTGCCAGCTTCTTCGACCAGATTCCACTTGCCCTCCTCACCCCAGCGGAAGCCGATGGAGCCGTTGGGGGCAACGAAGCGACCCGTCGCCTCATCGAAGGCGACGGTCTTCCAGTCGGGGTTGTTCGCCTCGCCCAGCTTGTCGTCGAAATCCTCGGCCCGCAGCATCCGTCCTGGAACAAGGCGGCCGTCCTGTTCGTCCAGCACCACCAGCATCGGCATGTCGGTGTATTTGCGGGCGTAATCCTCGAAATACTCGGCCTGCCGGTCGAGGTGGAATTCACGCAGGATCACATGGCCCATGGCCATCGCCAGCGCCGCATCGGTGCCCGCCTGCGGGTTCAGCCAGATGTCGCCGAACTTCGCGGCTTCGGAATAGTCGGGGCTGACCACGGCGGACTTGGTGCCGCGATAGCGGACCTCGGTATAGAAGTGCGCGTCGGGCGTGCGCGTCTGCGGCACGTTCGACCCCCAAAGCATCAGGAAGCCCGCGTTGTACCAGTCGGCCGATTCCGGCACGTCGGTCTGTTCGCCCCAGGTTTGCGGCGAGGCGGGCGGCAGGTCGCAGTACCAGTCGTAGAAAGACATGCAGGTGCCGCCCAGAAGCGACAGGTAGCGTGACCCCGCCGCATAGCTGACCATCGACATCGCGGGGATGGGCGAGAAGCCGAAAACTCGGTCCGGTCCCCAGACCTTGGCGGTATGCGCGTTGGCGGCGGCGACGATCTCGGTCGCCTCGTCCCAGGTGGCGCGGACGAACCCACCCTTGCCGCGGGTCTTGGTATAGCTCGCGCGCAGGGCGGGATCGCTCTGGATTGCAGCCCAGGCAGCCACGGGCGTCATCGTCGCCCGCAGCTTGCGCCATGCGCGCATCAGGCTGCCCCGGATCAGCGGGTTCTTCACACGGTTCGCGGAATAAAGATACCAGCTGTAGGACGCCCCCCGTGCACAGCCGCGCGGTTCGTGGTTCGGCAGGCCCGCCCGGGTGCGCGGATAGTCGGTCTGCTGCGTCTCCCATGTCACGATGCCGGACTTGACGTAGATCTTCCAGCTGCACGATCCAGTGCAGTTCACCCCGTGGGTTGACCGCACGATCTTGTCGTGCCGCCAGCGGTTCCGATAGGTGTCCTCCCCCCCCCGATCCTCGCGCGTGGTTTCACCCCAGCCGTCCGAGAAGGTTTCCAGCGTCTTCTTCTGGAGGAAGTTCAGTCTGTCGAGCAGGTGGCTCATCTTGGCGTCCTTTCGTTATTCGGCAGGGTGGGGTGCGGCAAAAGCGCGACCACGCTCGATGTCATGAAGAAGTCCGCCGGGCCGGGTGTAGACGACCCAGGTCAGGACCAGGCAGATCACGTAGAAGGCAAGGAACAGCCACAGTGCGCCGACGGGTGAGCCGGTCATCGCGATGGAAGAGCCATAGGCCTTGGGGATGAAGAAGCCGCCATAGGCGCCGATGGCGCTGGTGAAGGCCACGATGCCGCTCGACTCCATCGCGATCTGGCGGGCGCGGTCGGCGCCAGTCAGCTGCGGCATCAGGCGCGGCACTTCCTTGCCCATGATGACCGGGATCATCTGGAAGGTGGACGCATTGCCGACCCCGGTGAAGAAGAACAGCGCGATGAAGCCTGCGAAGAACCCAGGGAAACTGCCGGCCTGCAGCGAGAAGATCACGGCCAGAACGGATGCGATCATCCCCGCGAAGACCCAAAAGGTGACGCGGCCGCCGCCGAACCGATCCGCAACCCAGCCCGTGCCGGCACGGCTCAGCGCGCCGACCAGCGGCCCGAGGAAGACGTATTGCAGCGCGTTCACATCCGGGAAAGCGATCTTGGACAGCAGCGGGAAGCCTGCCGAATAGCCGATGAAGCTGCCGAAGGTGCCGATGTAGAGGACGCACATCAGCCAATTCTGCGTGCGGCCAAAGATCACTGATTGCTGGGCAAAACTTGCCTTGGCATCGGCTATGTCGTTCATCCCCAACCACGCCGCGATGGTCGAGGCCAGGATGAACGGCACCCAGATGAAGCCTGCGTTCTGCAGCCACAGCGTGCCGCCATCCTGCAGAGCCACGCCCTCGCCGCCCACGGCACCAAAGACACCGGCGGTAATGACCAGCGGCACCAGGAACTGCATGACGCTGACGCCCAGGTTGCCAAGGCCTGCGTTCAGAGCAAGCGCATTGCCCTTTTCGGCCTTGGGGAAGAAGTAGCCGATGTTGGCCATGCTTGAGGCGAAGTTGGCCCCGCCAAGCCCACAAAGAAGCGCCAGAATCAGGAAGATGAAGTAGGGGGTTTCCGGGTTCTGCACGGCATAGCCGATGCCGATGGCGGGCAGCAGCAGCGAGGCGGTGGAAAGCGTCGTCCAGAGCCGCCCACCAAAGATCGGCACCATGAAGCCGTAGAAGATGCGCAGCGTTGCCCCGGAAAGCGCAGGCAGTGCGGCAAGCCAAAACAGCTGTTCCGGCGTGAAGGCAAATCCGATCAGCGGAAGCTTCGCCACGACCATCGACCAGACCATCCAGACCGAGAAGGCCAGAAGCAGCGCCGGGATCGACAGCCATAGGTTGCGGCGTGCGACGGCACGGCCCTTGTCGGCCCAGAAGGTCGCATCCTCGGGCCGCCAATCCTCGAGCACACGCGGCATGGCGGTGCGTTCGGGGTGGTGGATCGGCTGCATCTCAGGCAGCTGCGGCAGGCGGTCCAGAACCTCGCCATGCGCGGCGCGCTCCATGGCGCGGATCGACAGGTGCATCCAGGTCAGCGCGATCCCGACCAGCACGAACAGCAGCGCAAAGCACGAGGTATAGATGCCCGTCAGGTCCAAAAGGGCTCCAAAGGCGATGGGCAGGACGAACCCGCCAAGCCCGCCGATCATGCCGACAAGGCCACCGACTGCGCCGACGTTGTTGGGGTAGTAGACCGGGATGTGCTTGAACACCGCCGCCTTGCCGAGGCTCATGAAGAAGCCAAGCGCGAAGAGCGTGGCGATGAAGGGCCACAGCCCCATGCTGGTTGAAAAGGCGATGACGCCATCCTTGCCCTGGATGACATAGTCGGTTGGCGGGTACGACAGCATGAACAGGAACAGCATCGAAAAGCCGAAGGTCCAGTACATGACCGACCGCGCGCCGAACTTGTCGGAAAGGTGTCCGCCATAGGCGCGGAACAGGCTGGCCGACAGGCTGAACGAGGCGGCCGCCATGCCTGCAGTGCGCACATCGACGCCGTAGACGCAGGTTCTTCAGGGGGGCGAACTGCTGGGCGAAACTCGGCGGCTTTGCCCCGGTCCGGCGACGTTCAACGAGCGAGGGATCGTCCTTGGCGAAAACAAAGAAGATCACCGCCATCAGCGCCAGGCCTGCGGCCCAGACATTCGCCACGCCCTGCCAGCCATAGGCCACCATCACGAAGGGCGCGACGAACTTGGTCACCGCCGCCCCGATGTTGCCCGCGCCAAAGATGCCAAGCGCCGTGCCCTGATGGCCCGCATCATACCAGCGGCTGACATAGGCGACGCCGATGATGAACGACCCACCTGCCAGACCGACTCCCAATGCGGCCAACAGATACATCGGATAGCTGTCGGCAAAGGTCAGCGCCCAGGTCGCCAAGGCCGCCAGCAGCATTTGCGTCGAGAACACCAGCCGCCCGCCATACTTCTCGGTCCAGACCCCAAGGAAGATGCGTGTCAACGAACCGGTCAGGATCGGGGTGGCGACCAAGAGGCCAAACTGCGTATCGTTCAGCCCCAGCTCGCCCTTGATGGCGACGCCGATGATCGAAAAGATCGTCCAGACGGCGAAACAGGCGGTGAAGGCAATCGTGCTCAGCGTCAGGGCGCGGGTCTGGTCGGCGCGTGAGGCTGTCGTTGCGGTCT
>WOUW01000063.1 GCA_009773055.1 Paracoccaceae bacterium | reverse complement strand
GAATCCGCCCCGCATTGCAGGACAAGGGCATCCGGTGCAAAGTCCTGAACGCGGGGCAGGATCAGCCCGTGCAGAACCGCCCGCGCCTCGCTGTCATTATAGCCCTTCGGCACCGGCAGATTGAAGGCACTTCCCCCTGCAGCGTCGGTCAATGCACCCGTGAAAGGCCAGCGCCCCTCCTCGTGGACAGAGATCATCCGCACCCCGGGATCGCCCGCAAAGGCCAGTTCCACCCCGTCACAGTGATGCGCGTCCAGATCGACATAGGCGATCCGCGACAGGCCCTGGCGTTGCAGGACCTTGATCCCCAACACCACGTCGTTGAGATAGCAAAACCCGTTCGCCCGTCCCGGCAGCCCGTGATGAGTGCCCCCGCCGGGAACGTGGATCACGCCCGGCGTGCCCACCAGAAGTTCGGCCGCCAACATCACCCCGCCTGCCCCGGTTGCCGGACGGCGGTAGACCTGCGGGAAGACCGGGTTCGACAGGGTTCCAAGGTGAAAGCGCTCGCGCATTTCGGGCGTGGCGTCGCCAACGGCCTCGGCGGCCTGCAGGGCGGCGATGTAGTCAGGCCGATGCCACAGGGCCAGCGCTGCAGGTTTGGCACGGGGGCTGGTCCGGAACCGCTCGGTCGGCAGCCAGCCCAGCGCGCGGGCCAGATCCATCACCGTGGACACACGCGGGACGCGCAACGGGTGGCGCGATCCATAGGACGATCCGCGATAAATCTCCGACCCGATGAACATCGGGGCCGCCACCCCGGCCGGGGCAGGCGGCGGCGTCAATATCATTCCAGCATCGCCTCGATCCGCCCCGCGATGGCCGCACTTTCCGGTGCAACCGGGGCGCCGAAGGTTGCGGCAATGCTGCCATCGGGGGCAATCAGCACCTTGTTGAAGTTCCAGCCCGGGACGAAACCCGTCTCGTCGCGCAGCCAGGCGTAGAACGGATGCGCCTCGCCGCCCTTGACATGCGTGATCTCGGTCATGGGCAGCGTGATGTCGAAGGTCATCGCGCAGTATTCCTTGACCGCCGCCTCGTCCGCCAGTTCCTGCGCGAAGTCATTGGACGGCACAGCAAGGATCAGCACCCGGTCGCCATACCGTTCGTGCAGGTCCTGCAGCGCGTCGAACTGCCCGGCAAAGCCGCATAACGACGCCGTGTTGACGACCAGAACTGGCTTGCCGCGCCAGTCCTCCAGGTCGATCTCGCCCCCGTCGATAGAAGCGAAGCGAAAACTTTCTGCCGCCAGCGCAGGCGACAAGGCAAATGCTGCCAAAAGGCTGGCCAGAAGCCGGATCATTGTGCACTCCGTTTCATCGCATCACGCCCGGTCAGACAACCTGACCGTGGTTTGTGTCAAATTATCTGGAATGCCCTGTGAATTTGTCCATAGCCGTGCCATATTCATGTGGAGGATATCGTGCAGGGGCCAGATCCGGGAACCGGACGGTCAGGGTGGCGTGGAATGGGTTCGCAAGACAAGATTTTGGCGCGGGGTGCCGGTGGCGATGGCATCAGGGTGCAATACGGCGCGCTGTGCTGGCGGCCTGGCAGTGATGGCATCGAAGTGCTGCTTATCACCAGTCGGGATACCGGTCGTTGGGTCATTCCGAAAGGTTGGCCAATCCCCGGCCTTGCCCCCGAAGCCGCTGCGGCGCAGGAGGCTTGGGAAGAAGCCGGGGTCGATGGACAGGTCAATCCGCTCTGTATCGGTCGCTTCGGTTATGAAAAATGCCTGTCGGTTTCCGCCACGGTGCCTTGCGCGGTCGCGGTCTACGGTTTGCGGGTTGCGAACATGGCCAAGACCTTCCCCGAAGTGAAGGAACGCCAGCGGAAATGGTTCTCGTTGCCCGAGGCGGCAGAACTGGTGGCCGAGCCGGACCTGGCGCTGATCATCGAGGGCTTCACACCGCCCGAGTATGGTCGTGCGACCCCGATCGCGGCAGATGATGACGACGACGACAGACCGGCCCCGCGAAGCAAGTCGGCAAAAGGCAGGACCAATGATCTTGGGCCAGGTTTCACCCGGTAGAAACCGGCTCAGGATGCAGGCGACAAAGGGATGATCCGCTACAGCCTCAGATGCGCGGCCGACCATGGCTTTGAAAGCTGGTTTGCCGGCGCTGATGCCTTCGCGACGCTTCTGTCGGCGGGGCAACTTGCCTGTCCGGTCTGCGGCGCGTCCGAGATCCGGAAAGACCTGATGGCACCTGCCGTGCGACCCGCACGCAAGGCTGCAATGACAGCCGCTGGATCGCAGGACCGACCCGACCTGTCGGCCCCGGCTTCGGCACTTGAGGCCGAGATCGCGGCGTTGCGGCGGCAGATCGAGGCGAACTCGGACTATGTGGGCGTGAACTTCGTCACCGAGGCCCGGCGCATGCATGCGGGGGACACCCCCAGCCGCCCGATCCATGGCGAGGCGAAGCCGGAGGAGGCGCGCCAGATGATCGAGGACGGCCTTCCCGTCGCCCCCCTGCCCTTCCTTCCCGCCCGCAAGGTGAACTGACCTTGGGCGCCACGCGTGGACAGCTTTGCGCACCGTTTTGAATCAATGGGTTGGCTGCGCGTGTTTACTTTCGATTAAGAACTGACCGAACCATCCGGTCCATGCGCCGACCGAGCCCGCAGGGGGCACGGCGAGCGATCAGTAGATATAGCGGATCTGTTCGGTCCAGAACCGTTCCATCCGTTTCAGCGACATGTTGATCTCGTCCATCCCAGAGGCGTCGATCAGCGCTCGGCGTTCGATGCCTTCGGCGTGGCGCGCAAAAAGGTCGGACAGCATTCCCCGCACCTCCCGCCCCTTTTCAGTCAGCCGGACCCGGACCGACCGGCGGTCAATCTCGGACCGCTGGTGGTGCATGAAGCCCAGTTCCACCAGCTTCTTCAGGTTGTAGCTGACGTTCGAGCCCTGATAGTAGCCGCGCGATTTCAGTTCGCCCGCGGTCACCTCATTCTCGCCGATATTGAACAGCAGCAGGGCCTGAACCGAGTTGATCTCAAGGATGTTCAGCCGTTCAAATTCGTCCTTGATCACGTCCAAAAGCAGCCGGTGCAGCCGTTCGACAAGGGCAAGGTTATCAAGGTAGCAGGACAGGAACGCTTTTTGCGACCCATCCAGCAGCGGGGCATACATTGTCATACCGTTTCTCCACCGTTCGGACGGAGACAGAATCAGCACAAACCGCAAACATTCCGTAAACTTGCCGAGAACTTGGGCCTAATTTTCGCGTCGCAGTCTGGTTTCGGCAAAGGCCGCGAGCCGGGCAAGAAGCGGCCCGATGCTGTCTGGAGGGACGGCCTGACCCAGCAGCCAGGCCATCAGGTCCTGATCGTTTTCTTCAAGAAGCGCGTCATAGTCGACAAGCTGGGCCTCGGTCAGGTCGGCAAGGTGCGCATCGGCGAAGGGGCCAAGCACCAGATCCATCTCCTTGGTGCCGCGCCGCCAGGACCGCATGCGCATCCGTTTCAAGCGTGCCTCTGCCGTCTCGCCCATCGTCGTGCCGTTCCCGCTTGAACCGTCCCGGGCGGGACCCTAAGACAGGCCCCAGGACATTGCCACCACCAAAACATCACCCTTCCGAAAGGGGCGCTTCATGGCCTTCCTCTCCGACACGCTGGCGCGCGTCAAACCCTCTCCGACCATCGCCGTCACGACGAAGGCCGCGCAGTTGAAGTCCGAGGGCCGCGACGTGATCGGCCTTGGCGCGGGTGAGCCGGATTTCGACACGCCGGAAAACATCCGCGAGGCTGCGAAACGCGCAATCGACAACGGCAAGACCCGCTACACGCCCGTGGATGGCATTCCCGAGCTGAAAGCCGCGATCTGTTCGAAGTTCCTGCTCGAAAACGGGCTGACCTACACGCCGTCGCAGATCAGCGTTGGCACGGGGGGCAAGCAGATCCTCTACAACGCGCTGATGGCGACCTGCAATCCGGGGGATGAGGTGATCATCCCCGCGCCCTACTGGGTCAGCTACCCGGACATGGTGCTGCTGGCCGGGGGCACCCCTGTGCCTGTGGTGGCGGGGATCGAGACCGACTTCAAACTGACTCCGGAACAGCTTGAGGCTGCGATCACGCCGAAGACCAAGTGGTTCATCTTCAACTCTCCGTCGAACCCGACTGGCGCGGGCTATACCCGGACCGAGTTGAGGGCGTTGTGCGACGTCCTGATGCGGCATCCCCATGTCTGGGTGATGTCGGACGACATGTATGAACACCTCGTCTTCGATGATTTCGAATTCTGCACCCCCGCTGAAATCGAGCCCGGCCTGTATGACCGCACGCTGACCTGCAACGGCGTGTCCAAGGCCTATGCGATGACCGGCTGGCGGATCGGCTATGCCGGAGGGCCTGTGGCGTTGATCAAGGCGATGGGGACTATACAGTCGCAGTCGACATCAAACCCCTGTTCGGTCAGCCAGCATGCCGCCCTTGAGGCGCTTTCCGGCCCGCAGGAGTTTCTGGCCGACTGGCGGAAGGTTTTCCAGGGCCGCCGCGATCTGGTGGTGTCGATGCTGAACCAGGCCAAGGGCATCCGCTGCCCGAAGCCGGAAGGGGCGTTCTACGTCTATCCCGACATTTCGGGCTGCATCGGCAAGACCACGGCCGCGGGCACGGCAATTTCCAACGACGAGGTCTTTGCAACCGCACTGCTGGAGGAAACCGGGGTGGCGGTGGTCTTTGGGGCGGCCTTTGGTCTGTCGCCGAATTTCCGTGTCAGCTATGCGACATCGGACGAAGTGCTGCACGAGGCTTGCACACGCATCCAGCGCTTCTGCGCATCGTTGGTGTAGGGCGGGTTGTCCAGAGATGTGCTGGCCCGCGATGCGGGTTGACGATTGCCCTCGGCTCGGGAAGGAATGGCAAGGCGGGGATTTCGGTCCCGCCGGACCTTTGGACCTTGGCAAAGATGACCGCTGATCTTCCCGACTATTACTTCCGGGTGCGCGAAAACGGCGCGGCGGTGTTCCGTATTGGCACGGAGAACCGCCAGCGCCGGATCGAGATGGACGAGATCGCCACGGTCAACGTCAAGAACGGCAACATCAAGCCGCATGGCGAGGTCGAGCTGACAGCGGCGGACCGCACCGCGATCGAGGCCTGGGTGGCCGCGCGTCAGACCCAGCTTGCCGCACGTGAGGTCGACGACATCCTGCGCACGGTCGATCATCTGAACCTGACGACGCAATGGGCGCAGTCGAAGGCCACCGATGCGCAGCTTGAGGCGGTCACGGATGCGCTTCTCCTTGCGATGCACGACCTGCGGTCGATGCTGGTGCGGCGCAAGGCGGACCGGCTGGGGACGGGCGAATAGGCCGTCCATGGTCGATGTCGCAGCCTCGCCCAAGGTCAGGCGAGGACGGACGACGTCAGTTGGGAACGGGACGGATCAGATCTGCTTTTCCGGCATCTGCACGCGCAAGCCGTCCAGAGCGTCCGAGACCTTGATCTGGCAGGTCAGGCGTGAGCGGGCCGGATCGGGCCGCCAGGCGAAGTCGAGCATGTCGGCTTCCATGTGGTCCTTCTTCGGCAGCTTGTCGACCCAGGCGGGGTCGACATAGACATGGCAGGTCGAACAGGCGCAGGCGCCGCCGCAATCGGCCTCGATCCCCGGTATGCCGTTGTCGCGCGCGCCTTCCATGACGGTCAGGCCGGTCGCGACCTCGACCACGTGTTCTTTGCCATTGTGTTCGACGTAAGTGATCTTCGCCATGTCTCTTGCTCTCCGGGATCGTCAGACGTGACATAGGCCAGTCCGGCCGGTTTTGCCAGAGGGGTGCAGGCCCGGAGCGGGGCTTGCCTTGCAGCGGCAATGTTCTAG
>WOUW01000062.1 GCA_009773055.1 Paracoccaceae bacterium | reverse complement strand
CCGCTGCCTCGCAACGGACGGTCCGACAGAACATCAGGGGGGTCAAAATTGGACGCCGATACCCCGCCTCAGGGGGTCAATTTTGCACGCCGAAACACACATAGCCGAAGTTGATCAAGCTGTAGGCTGGGATAGAACGAATTCGTTCGTTCATACCGGGCGGTTTGCGAGAGCTCTGACTTCCATAGTTCTCAGTTCAGACGGCTCGCGCTGTAAGGTCAGGACAGAACGGAGGCGAGAGCAACCGGGCTTCTCGTTTTTGCGGACATCGTCGCGGCCTCGGCCATGGCAAGGGCCGCCACCCCATCATCCAGCGTTACCGGCAGGGCCGACCCTGCGTTCACCGCGCTCACGAAGGCAGCCCACTCGGCCGCGTAGGCGGGCATGTAGCGTTCGAGGAAGAAGTAGGTGGGCTTCGCGCCAGTAACGCCCGCGGTCGTCGATTTCACGACGGTGTTCTCCAGCATGTTCTGCGCTTGAAGAAGCCCTTCGGAGCCCAACAGTTCAACCCTCTGATCGTAGCCATAGACGGCCCGGCGGGAGTTCTTGATCACGGCGACGCGACCGTCGGCGTAGGAAAGGGTCACGACAGCGGTGTCTACGTCTCCGGCTTGACCGATGGCGGGATCGACGATCGAGGAGCCGACGGCGCTGACGGTCACCGGGGCCGCGCCCATCAGGAAGTTCGCCATGTCAAAGTCATGGATCATCATGTCGCGGAAAAGCCCGCCAGAGACCTTGATGTAGGCGACCGGCGGTGGCGCGGGGTCGAAAGAGGTGATCGAGAGAAGCTCGGCCTTGCCGATCTCGCCCTTGTCCAGCGCAGCCTTGAGGGCAGCGAAGTTCGGGTCGAAGCGGCGGTTAAAGCCGATCATCACCGGCTTGCCGTTCTTGGCCGCAACCTTCTGGCAGGCTTGCGCGCGAGCGAGGGACAGGTCCACCGGCTTCTCGCAGAGCACGGCCTTTCCGGCCCCCGTCGCGCGTTCGATCAGGTCGGAATGGGTGTCGGTAGAGGTGGCGATCAGAACCGCGTCGATGTCGGGGTCGTTCAGGATCGCGTCCGTCGTGCGCGCCTCGGCCCCATATTGCGCGGCCAGCCTGGCGGCGGCATCGGCGTTGATGTCCGAAACGGCGACGAGGGTCGAACCGGGGTTCGTGGTGATGGCGGTGGCGTGGACGCCTGCGATACGCCCGGCGCCGAGAAGGCCGACTTTCAGCATGATATGATCCTTGAGGTTACTGGCCGAGGCTATTGATTGAGGCTGGCCTTGAAGGTTTCGAATTCGGCATCTGCCATGGCGACGTTGTGCTGTGGCTGCGGGTAGCCGCCGGTGTTCACGTCGGCGATGTATTCCTTGAACGCAGCGATGCGCTCGACTTGCAGGCGGGCGTATTCGGCGGCGAAGTTGCGGTATGTCTTGGCGTGACGCGGCTTGTGGCCGGAGGTCGCACCGAGAACGTCTTCGGCGAAGAGGTATTGCGCGTCGGCACCTGGTCCAGCGCCCATCCCCAGCATGATCATCGTCGTGTTCTTCGAGATGAACTCACCCAGGCGATCGGGGACCACCTCCAGCTCGGCCCCGAAGGCTCCGATGGCTTCCAACTGCTTGACTTGGTCCCACACTACACGGGCCTCGGTCGCAGTCTTGCCGACGGCACGCCAGCCAGTCCACGTGATGTAGCTTGGGACAAGGCCGACATGGGCGACGATGGGCATGTGATTGTCGCAAAGTGCCTTCTGGATGTCCAAGCTGGCGGCACAGTAGAAGCAGTCGCCGCCCATCGCGGTGAAGTGGAAGGCGGCGCGGAGGTAGTCTTCGGCGGTGGCAAGTTTGCCGTAGGGGCCGAAGGGCAGGCCGACCTGCACGAAGCAGCGCCCCGCCGCTTCGCGCATTTCGGGGGTGAAGAAGCGGGACTCAATCGACAGCATGTCGATCCCGGCAGCATCTGCGGCGGCGGCTTCGTCCAGCGTGGTGACGTAGAGCATGGAGATCTTCTGCCCCCGCGCCTTCATTGCACGGATGTCGTGGACGGTCGGGCGGTTGGCTTTGTGGACCATGATTACACCGTAAACGCCGAACGGAAGGCTTCGAGGGCAGCCTCCTCATCGCCCCTAGCGTTGGCTTCCATGCCGACAGGGCCAGAATAGCCCGTGGCTTTCAGGGCCTTGGCAACACCGGCATAATTGATCTCGCCGGTCCCCGGTTCGCAGCGGCCGGGATTGTCGGCGACCTGCACCTCACCGATCCAGGGCAGGCACGCCTCGCACCAGCGGATCAGGTCACCTTCGCCGATCTGGGTGTGGTAGAGGTCGAGGTTGATCTTGAGCTGCGGGCGGTTCACGGCGCTGACCAGTCCCAGCACCGCTGCGGTTGACCCGAACGGGCAGCCGGGGTGGTCGATGGGGTTGAGATTTTCCAGAGTGAAGACCTGACCCTCGGCTTCGGCCAGATCACAGATGCGATGGAGCGTGTCGCGGGCGCGTTGCTCCATTCCGGGGGCAAAGGCGCCGATCTGCGGGATCGGGATCCCCATGTCGCCAAGGCCGGTGCCGTGGAGGTTCAGCCGGTGGACGCCCAGCCGCTTGCCGACCTTTGCGGTTTCGCGGGCCGAGGCCAACAGCATCTCGCAGCCCTCGGCGTCGGTCAGGCGGCCCTGAAGGTAGCCGTTCATGATGGTGTAGGTCGCACCGGTCTTTTCCAGCGCTGCAAGCTCCCAGTTCGGCCAGTTCCAGAGGCCGACGCCGAAGCCCATCTCCTTCAGGCGAGAGGCCCGCCAAGCGATGGGGCGGTCGCGCCACAGCATCTCGGCGCAGGCGGCAAGTTGGAATGTCATGTCAAACCTCGATCCAGACTTCGCCGTCTTGCACACGCACGGGGAAGGTTTTCAGGTTGATGCAGGCGGGCGCGCGTTTCGCCTCACCCGTGCGGTAGTCGAAGGTGGCGTTGTGCTTGGGGCACTCCACGGTGCCGTCCATGACAAGGCCGTCGCAGAGATGGACCTTCTCGTGGCTGCAGATGCCGTCCATCGCGTGGAAGGTGTCATCTTCGGACCGGATGAGGACGAAGGTCTGCGACCCGTGGTCGAAGCGGATCAGATCGTCGAGGTCGATGTCGTTTGTGGCGCAGGCGCGGATCCAGGTGGGCATGGCATCTCTCAGGGTTGAAGTTGCCCCGGCCCGAGGGAAGGACTGGGCCGGGGCAGAAGTCGGCGCGCGGGCGGCAACCCGGGTGTCCGACAGGGAGACTGTTACGCGGGCGGAGGCGGGTGGCCGTCATGGCTGGCCATGTAACCTTCGATCTCGGCTTCCAGGCTGGCCATGCTGGCGCCACCGGCCATCAGGTCGGTGATCTCTTCGCGGGTCTTCTCGCCCTTCTTGAAGTCTGCGGCGACGGCCCCGCGGATCAGGACGGCGAAGTGGTCGCCCACGGCCATCGCATGCATGACCTGATGGGTGATGAAGATAACGGCAAGGCCCCGGCGCTTTGCCTCGTTCACGATGCGCAGGACATGGGTGGCTTGCTTGACACCAAGGGCTGCCGTGGGTTCGTCCAAGATTAGCACGCGTGCACCGAAGTGGACAGCGCGGGCGATGGCAAGTGACTGCCTCTCGCCCCCCGAAAGGCCGCCGACCAGCCGGTCGCCGTCAGTGATCCGGGTGATGCCCATGTCCTGAACGGCCTTTACGGCGATCGCGTTGGCGTTCTTGCGGTCATAGACCTTGAAGGGGCCCCAACCCTTCGTCGGCTCCACGCCGACGAAGAACGACCGTCCGATGGACATCAACGGGAACGTCCCGCCGAACTGGTGGACAGTCGAGATCCCGGCCTCCTGCGCGGCGCGTGGGTTGGGCAGGCTGACCTGCGCCCCGTCCATTTCGATCACCCCGGACGAGGGCTGGTGCACGCCGGACATGATCTTGATCAGCGTCGACTTGCCCGCTCCATTGTCGCCCAGAAGGCACAGGACCTCGCCCGGGCGGACCTCCAGCGTGATGTCGTGCAGAACGTCGATGGGACCAAAGCTCTTGTTCACACCCCGTAGGGCCAGGATCGGGGGGGCCATCACTTGGCTCCTTTCTTCGGCGCATAGGACAGCGCCATCTTGCGGAAGGTGTTGTTCATCAGGACCGCGCCCAAGAGGAGGACACCGATGATGAGCGAGGACCAGTTCCGGTCGAAATCGGTATAGTAGATGCCTTGTGTGACCACCGCGAAGGTGATGGTGCCGAAGAATATCCCCACCACCGACCCAAAACCGCCGGTCAAAAGCACTCCGCCAACGACCACCGCGATGATCGAGTTGAAGATGAAGCTCTGCCCTCCCGCAACCTGGGCCGAGTTGTAGAGGATCGCCTGGCACATGCCGACAAAGGCCGCCGAGGTCGAGGAGAGGACGAACAGGATCATCGTCAGCCGGTCCGTCGGGATCCCTGCGTTGCGGGCGGAAACCTTGTCGCCGCCCATGGCGAAGATCCAGTTTCCGAACGGGCTGAAGTGGACGAAGAAGATGTAAAGCGCCGTAAGGGCCAGCCACCACAGCACCATCACCTGCAACTGCCCGCCCATCACGAAGTCGCCGAAGATAGCCTTGGCCGGGCCTTCCGTGGCCAGCGCGACGGAGGTGGATTTGGTGATCAGCACCGTCAAACCCAGCACGATGCCCTGCACCGCGAAAAGGCTGCCAAGGGTGACGATCAGCGATGGCACGGCAGTCTTGATGACCAGAAACCCGTTCACCAGGCCGACCACCACGCCAAAGCTGAGCGCCACGAAGATGCCCAACCAGATCGGCAAGCCGTAGTGGCCTGATATGACGGCCACTGTCATCGCTCCGAACGGCACCATGGCACCGACCGAGATGTCGAGTTCGCCGGCAATCATCAGAAGACCCAGCGGAATGGCGATAACGCCGAGGTTCGCGGCGACGTTCAGCCAACTGGCCATGCCTGCTGGCTTCAGGAAGGTGAGGCCGCCGAAGATGGCGAAGAAAATCAGGACGGCGAGCAGGCCAAGGGCGGCCCCGGCCTCGGGGCGGCGCAAAAGCCCGCCAAGGGAAATGCTGGACATCGGCTGCCCCCTGTTTTGAGTTGGGAAAGGTCGGCGAAACCCGGCCCGCATCCATGTGCGAGCCGGGCAGAGGCGCTTTAGCGCGCGCCCAGTTTCACACCGGCCAGCGTGGCGTCGATGTTGGACGCATCGACGATGCCCGGGCCGGTCAGCACCGGGAACACCGGCAGGTCGGTGCCGAAGTCGATGGACGATGCCAGCAGGCTTACCGCCAGGAACGACTGCAGATAGGGCTGCTGGTCGATCGCAAACGCCTGCGTGCCGCCCTTGATGCGGTCCAGCCCGGCCTGGTTCATGTCGAAGGACCCCAGCATCGCAGGGGCCGCCTGACCAGCCTGAGAAACCGCAATCGCGGCGCTGTCTGCATCGCCCGCGCTGATGGTGATGACACCGTCGACCGTCCCGTCCTTGATCAGCTCGGCCTTGATCGCCTCGGCCACGGCCGTTGCATCGCCGAAGCTGGTGGTCGGCAGCGGCAGTTGCGTGCCCTTGCCGCCAGCTGCGACAACGCCTTCGATCACGCCCTTGCAGCGGGCTTCGGTGTTGGCCGCACCCGGCAGGGTGTTCACGCAGATCACGTTTTTCTTGCCAGCCTTGCCGAAGTATTCGCCACCGGCCAGACCGGCGACATATTCATCCGACCCGACGTAGTTGATCGCGCCCAGTTCGGTGGCCTTGTCTGCGCCGCCTGCGTTCATCAGGATGACGGTAATCCCCGCTGCGATGGCTTCCTTGATCGCCGGATCTTCTGCCTCGGGAACCCAGTTCGGGATGACCAGGCCGTCGACTTCCATGGAAATCGCAGTGCGGATCAGCTGGACAACGTCCGGCGCGAAGTTGTCGTAGTTCACGAGACGCAGGTAGGTGACTTCACCACCGTTGGCGACGACGGCCGGAGTGGCGTCGTCGATGCCCTTCTTGATGATGTTCCAGAAGGCGTCG
>WOUW01000061.1 GCA_009773055.1 Paracoccaceae bacterium | reverse complement strand
GGGATCAGCCTGGACGAGACGACGGACGAGCGGGTGTTGATCAAGGTCCTCCGCGCCTTCGGCATCGACGGAGTGCCTCCGCATCGGGCGACGCTTGGCTTCCCGGAGGATATGCTGCGGACCACCGACTACCTGACCCACCCGGTTTTCCACATGAACCGGGCCGAGTCGGAAATGATGCGCTACATGCGGCGATTGTCAGACCGCGACCTCGCCCTGGACCGGGCGATGATCCCCTTGGGCTCTTGCACGATGAAGCTGAATGCGGCGGCCGAAATGATGCCGATCACCTGGCCAGAGTTCGGCTCGCTTCACCCCTTCGCTCCGAGAGATCAGGCTTTGGGCTATCACGAGGCGATCAGCGACCTGTCGGCCAAGCTGTGCGAGATCACTGGCTATGACGCGATGTCGATGCAGCCGAACAGTGGCGCGCAAGGGGAATATGCGGGGCTACTGACCATCCTCGCCTATCACCGCGCCCGTGGCGATACGCAGCGGACGATCTGCCTGATCCCGACTTCCGCTCACGGAACCAACCCGGCCTCGGCGCAGATGGCGGGGATGGAGGTGGTCGTGGTGAAGGCCTCGGCGAACGGCGACGTGGATGTCGAGGACTTCCGCACCAAGGCCGAGGCGGCAGGTGATAAGCTTGCGGCCTGCATGATCACCTATCCCTCGACGCATGGGGTGTTCGAGGAAACCGTCACGTCGATCTGCCAGATCACCCATGACCACGGCGGCCAGGTCTATATCGACGGTGCGAACATGAACGCGCTCGTCGGCCTCGTGAAGCCGGGCGAGATCGGCGGCGATGTCAGCCACCTGAACCTGCACAAGACCTTCGCCATCCCGCATGGCGGAGGCGGTCCAGGCATGGGACCGATTGGCGTGAAGGCGCACCTGGCTCCCCATCTTCCCGGGCATCCAGAGACCGGCGGGGACGGCGCAGTCAGTGCGGCACCCTATGGGTCTGCAAGCATCCTCCTCATCTCATGGGCCTATTGCCTGATGATGGGCGGGCCGGGACTTACCCAGGCGACGCGAGTGGCAATCCTGAACGCGAATTACATCGCTGCGCGACTGTCGCCGCACTATCCGATCCTCTTCATGGGCAACAAGGGCCGGGTGGCACATGAGTGCATTCTGGACACCCGTCCCTTTGCCGAGGCGGGCGTGACGGTGGACGACATCGCCAAGCGGCTGATCGACAACGGGTTCCACGCGCCGACCATGTCCTGGCCGGTTTCAGGGACGCTGATGGTGGAACCGACCGAGAGCGAGACCAAGGCCGAGATCGACCGCTTCATCACCGCGCTTCTGTCCATCCGCGAGGAGATCCGTGCGGTCGAGAAGGGCGAGATCACGGCCGAGGAAAGCCCTCTGCGCTTTGCCCCGCACACGGTGGCAGCGCTGGTGGGCGATTGGGACCGGAAATACTCGCGCGAGACGGGCTGCTTCCCGCCAGGGTCGTTCCGGGTCGACAAATACTGGCCGCCGGTGGGCCGGGTCGACAATGTCTATGGCGACCGGAACCTGATCTGCACCTGCCCGCCCGTCGAATCCTATGCCGAAGCGGCAGAGTAAGGGCCAAAATCCTTAAGCAAGGATTTCGACAAGTTTCTTGCTCAAGAAATTTGGCCCCCGGGAACAGTCGGGGGCCATCTCCTCAGGGCTGCGGCTTTGGTGCAGGCGTGCCAAGGGCCCCGCCGGGCCGCGTGCCAAGCCCGCCGCCCGACCCGACGCCGCTGGTTTTGGGCCGGGTCAGATCCGGCACTTTTGGCGGGGCCTTGGCACCGGGGGTCGAATCGAGGACCCGCCCGCCCGCACCGCTTTGCCGGGCCAGGCAATCCCGCGCCTCGACCATTGCCGGGCCGATGCCATCCACGTCAAATCCGTCGTCGATCCCCATGCCAAGCATCCGCAGGTAGCGCCCGCTGTTCAGGAAATCGACCGACGGCCCGATGCCGTCATAGGTGATCCCGGCATAGTCCGCATCCCAGGCTTCGCCGTTGCCGATTGCAGGCAGGCCGGTTTCCATCATCACCCAAAGCTCGAACTTCTCTCCGGGCTGGAACTTCACGTCCGGCTGCGAGAACAGGATCGCAAGGGTGTCATTGGGGTAAAGTCCGATCCACAGCGTCTGGCCGTTCACATAGCTGACCGTGGCGTAGCAATAGGAAAACGCGCCCGCGTCGTCGGTATAGGCCCCGCCGACCCAGTTCCCGGCCTCGAACTGCGAGCCGGGGATTTCGGTGACTTCGGCAAGGGCGGGAGACAGGGACGCAGCAAGCACGGCGAAAGACAGGGGAAGCAGGCGCATGGGCATATCCTGACTGCAGGTTATGCGGGCAGAATGCCGGGACGTGGCGGGTCGCGCAAGTCAGGGTTTGCGAAACAAAGTCGGCGGCATTGACCGCAGGTTGCGACCGCGCTAGCCCTTCGCCGGATGCCCCCGACCACGCCCCATTTCCGCGACGGCCTGCTGGCAAGCCTGCCTATCGTCATCGGGTATGTACCCATCTCCTTTTCCTTTGGTGTCGCAGCAACGCGCGCGGGGTTCAGCGTGTTCGACGCCTTTGCGCTGTCGCTGATCATCTATGCCGGGGCCTCTCAGTTTCTTGCGCTTGCACTTTTGGCCTCCGGTGCCCCGGTGCTGGTCGCGGCGTTCACCCTGATCGCGATGAACCTGCGTCATCTGCTTTACGGCCCGGCACTGATGCGTGAGGCGGGCAGCGATGCCACCCGGCGTCACGCCTGGGCCTGGGCCTGGGGGCTTACGGACGAGGTATTCGGTCAGGCGCTGGGGTCGCTGGCGCGCGGACAACGGTTCTCGGAAGCCTACATGTTCGGCCTTGGCATTGGGGCGTATGCGGCCTGGGTCTCGGGAACGGTGGCCGGCGCGCTGGTCGGCGGCGGCGCGCTGGATGCCTGGCCAGCCCTCAGCGCCGGGCTTGGCTTCCTTCTGCCGGCGCTGTTCCTCGCGCTCCTCCTGTCGATCTCCAGCCGTCGTCAGCTGCCGGTGATCGTCGTCGCGGGGGTCGCTACGGTTGTGGGGACGCTTGCGGTCTCGGCCACCACCGGCATCCTTCTGGGCATGCTTGCCGGGGCCGTGAGGGGCCTGCTGCGCCGATGAACTGGGACCTCTTCATCGTTGCGATCATGGCCGGGGCCGCCAACTGGGCGTTCCGCGCCCTGCCGATCCTTGCCCGGACCGACCAGATCGCCACAGGCGGCTGGCTGGAGCGGTTTCTGTCGGCCACCGGCCCGGCAGCCGTTGCCACGCTTTTCACCGCATCCATCTTGCCTGCGCTTAGCCCCGACCTTCTGCGCCTTCTGCCCGTGATCACCGGCACGCTTGCGGTGCTGGCCACCTATTTCGCCCGCCGGTCGGTCGTTCTGGCCACACTTGCCGGGGCACTGGTCCACGGGGTCACGGTCTGGCTAGTCGCCTGACGCTTGCGCCCCACCTCCCGATGCGCGACCATAGTACCAACGAAGGAGGCGGCCATGCTCGAGATCAGCCCGGCGACGGTTGTGCAGGTGATCTTCCTGTCCCGTGAAGGCCCCGCGGGCGAGGCGCAGTTGCACGCCTTCATCAACGCCCTGAACGACGACGACAAGGCGCAGCTGACCGCTGTGGCATGGATCGGCCGCGGCGCTTTCGAGCCCGAAGATTTTGACGAAGCCCTGGCTACCGCCACCTCCGAAGCGACGACGCCCACGGCGGACTACCTGATGGGGATGCCGCATCTGGCGGAAAACCTTGAAGCGGGTCTGGATGCCCTGGGCGTCGATGTCTCGGGCGAGGAAGAGGATCTTCTTTGACAGAACGCCGCAGGTCTTGCGCCGGACCGGGCCGCACCCACATCTTTGCAGAATAACCGTCGCGAGGTGTGACATGGCAGTTGCAGATGCAGTCAAGGTGATCTGTCCGACCTGTGGCCAGGCCAACCGGGTGCCTGGCTCCCGGCTGGCCGAGGGGCCGAAATGCGGCACCTGTGGCGAGGCTCTGGCGGACGGTCGGGTTGCCGAACTGGACGCAGCGACTCACGACAAGATCACGCGCGGCGACGGCTTGCCGGTGCTGGTCGACTACTGGGCGCCCTGGTGTGGCCCCTGCAGGACGATGGCCCCCGAATTTGCCAAGGCCGCAAAGGCCCTGTCCCCGGCTGTGCGCCTGATGAAACTGAACACCGAGGATCATCCCCAGATCTCGGCCCGGGTCGGCATCCGTGGCATTCCCGCGTTGATCCTGTATCGCAACGGCCGTGAGGTCGCGCGGCTTGCCGGAGCCCGCCCTGCCACCGAAATTGTGGCCTTCGCCCGCCAGCACGGCGCGGCCTGACCCCCTGCGAAACTTGACAACATCTGTCTGATGGGTAAGACACCCACCCAAGGTCGTTGGGGCAGTAGCTCAGTTGGGAGAGCGTATCGTTCGCAATGATAAGGTCAGGGGTTCGATCCCCCTCTGCTCCACCAATGACCTATTCTTCTGACCAATGAACAAGCCGCAATCGGCGGCTTTCCCCGAAGCGCTCGCGCTCCGAATCGCAGGTCCATATCTTTGCGACTGCGCTTTCCGGATCGGGCAATCTGGCGGTCCATGACGTGCAAAGGTTGCGCTGAGCCTATCTAAGGCCCGGCATTTCGCCGATGGGTTGCGTACAAATGTCTTGATCCATGAGTCGTATCGGGCGACACTTTTTGGGTCAACAGGTCTTGAATTCAGGAGGGCGGAGCCGGATCTCTGAAATGCGATCCTTGGCAAAGATCTGATTTTACAACGAATATTTAATGGCCGCTCAAGGCTCAATGCGGCTTTTCAGTCCTAAGCACCTTATACTTGGGAAAATCCATTGACGCAGACATCCATTGCCATCGACCTCAGACATTCGGATTTCGCGCCTCGGCATTTCGCGCCCGGGCGCCCCGGTGCCCTGCATTCCCCAGCCGTGCATCTGCGTTTTGACGCCGGCAGGGCAATGGTTTCCGGCGAACCTTCTGCTTTTGTCGGATATAGCGCAGAGCCCGGGGATTCCTCGCTGGGTCTGCATGGCGGGTGGCATTGGGACGGCACCACGCTGCGCGCCGAAGTTGATCCCTTGGGCTACTTCAGCCTGTTCGTCTACCAGAAGGGCACCGAGATCGCCCTGTCTCCCTCGATCCTGCAACTGCTTCAACTGGGGGCCGACACCGAAGTGGACCAAGTCGCTCTCGCGGTCTTCCACAGGATCGGCCATTTCCTGGGCGAGGATACACCGTTCCGCCAGATCAAGGTGCTGCCGCCGGGAGGCAAGCTCGTGTGGCGCGACGGCGTGGCGTCGGTGACCGGCAGTCTGGCCGTCCCGCGTGAACAGGCGCTGACCCGGGCGCAGGCGGTCGAGGCTTTCATCGAACTGCCACGCGCGTCGATTCGGCGCTTTCTTGCGGCGTGGGACGGGCCGACGGTGTTGCCCCTGTCGGGGGGGCGCGATTCGCGGCATATCCTGCTGGAACTGGTGCATCAGGGCCGCAAGCCCGACACCGCCGCGACTTTCCATCAGGGCGGGCGCTATCTTGACCGCGAAGTGCTGGCGGCGCGGGCGATCACGACCCGCGCGGGCGTGCGCCACACGCTGCTCGGGCACCCGAGGCGACGGTTGCGCGATACGCTGCGCGCAATGCTGCTGACCCAGCTTTGCGCCGACGAACATGCCCAGATGATGCCGATGCATGACTATCTTGCTGGCAACCCGGCGGCTGCAGTGCTGGACGGGATCGGCGGTGACATCCTGACGAACCCCGACGATTCCGCCGCAGATTTCTTCGACCTGGCCCGCAAAGGGGACTACGACGGGATCGCGCGCAAGCTTGCGGCCGGACATGGCAGTGTCATCAGCCGCACTGGTCGTCCTGACGGCGCCGGAGCGATCTATTCTCCCGACCTGGAAGAGGCTGCCATTGCACGCATCGCTCAGGCGATCCGGGTCTTCGACGCAGCCCCCGATCCCTATCAGGCTTTCTGGTTCTGGAACCGGACCCGGCGCGAGATTTCCTTTGTGTCGACGGGGATTCTTGGCGGCGCTGCGATGGTCGCTTGCCCCTTCCTGTCACCCGAGTTTGTCGAGCTTGGCCTGTCGCTGCCGTTCTCGGTGACCCGCGACCAGAAACTTCATGACGACGCC
>WOUW01000060.1 GCA_009773055.1 Paracoccaceae bacterium | reverse complement strand
GCTGACAACGCCGCCCATATCGAAGGCCGGGTCGAGGGCCAGCGGATCGTGATCCTGACTGAGTTCGTAAAGAAGAAATAGCGGGCTTCTGCCCCGCTATTCCAGTTCCACCAGCAAGTCCTTCGCCTCGATCTGGCTTCCCGGATGGACGTGGATGGCCTTCACCGTGGCCTCGCGGTCGCAGTGGAGGCCGGTTTCCATCTTCATCGCCTCGATGTTCAGCAGAAGATCGCCCGCCCGCACCTTCTGTCCGACCGTCACCGCGATAGAAGCCACAGCCCCGGGCATCGGCGCGCCGACATGGGCGGGATTGCCCTCCTGCGCCTTCGGCTTGGCGGCGGTCTTGGCGACGATGGCCCGGTTCGGTACGCGGATCACGCGCGGCTGGCCGTTCAGTTCGAAGAAGACCTTGACCTCGCCTTCCTCGGTCGTCTCGCCCACCGCCTGCAGCCGGATTTCAAGCGTCTTGCCGGGGTCGATCTCCAGCGACACTTCGTCCCCCGGCTGCATGCCGTAGAAAAAGACCGGCGTCGGCAGGGTCCGCACCGGACCATATTGCCGGTGGCGGCCCATGTAGTCGAGGAAGACCTTGGGATACATCAGGTAGCCGTTCAGATCCTCGTCATCGACGGTGATGCCGTTCATCTCTTCCGAGACCTTCTTGCGCACCGCTTCCAGATCGACCGGAGGCAGGGTCTTGCCAGGACGTTCGGTCAGGGGCTTTTCGCCCTTCAGCACCTTTTTCAGGATACCCTCGGGCCAGCCGCCATGCGGTTGACCAAGGTTGCCCTTAAGCATGTCGGCCACAGAATCCGGGAAGGCCACGTCGACGGCCGGGTCCTCGACCTGCGCGCGGGTCAGGCCCTGCGCCACCATCATCAGCGCCATGTCGCCCACGACCTTGGACGAGGGCGTGACCTTGACGATGTCGCCGAACATCTGGTTGGCGTCGGCGTAGGCCTGGGCGACCTCGTGCCAGCGTTCTTCCAGACCCAAGGACCGCGCTTGGGCCTTGAGGTTGGTGAACTGGCCGCCCGGCATCTCGTGCAGGTAGACCTCGGACGCCGGGGCCGGAATGCCGGATTCGAAGGCTGCATACTGCTTGCGGACACCTTCCCAGTAATCCGAGATCTGCCGGATGGCGGCGATGTCCAGACCTGTGTCACGGTCCGTGTTGCGCAGGGCCTCGACGATCGACCCAAGGCACGGCTGAGACGTCCCGCCACTGAACGCATCCATTGCAGCGTCCACTGCGTCGACGCCCGCCTCACACGCGGCAAAAACGGTCGCCGAGGCCGCGCCTGACGTATCGTGCGTGTGGAAATGGACCGGCAGACCGATCTCTTGTTTCAGGGTCCTGATCAGGGTCCGCGCGGCGACAGGCTTCAGAAGCCCCGCCATGTCCTTGAGCCCCAGAACATGCGCGCCGGCCGCCTTAAGCTCTTTCGCGCGGTCGACATAATACTT
Organism: Paracoccaceae bacterium; assembly: GCA_009773055.1. Lineage (GTDB taxonomy): Bacteria > Pseudomonadota > Alphaproteobacteria > Rhodobacterales > Rhodobacteraceae > Tabrizicola. The sequence goes on along the minus strand of WOUW01000060.1, from coordinate 4,779 downwards.
CAGATCATACTTGGACCGTGCGGGGTCCATCATGTCACCGGTGTAGCAGATCGTGCCCTCGCAGATCTTGTTGGCTTCGATCACCGCGTCCATCGCAACGCGCATGTTCTCGACCCAGTTCAGGCTGTCGAACACGCGAAACACATCCACCCCGGTTTTCGCGGCACGCGCCACAAAGGACTGCACGACGTTGTCGGGGTAGTTGGTGTAGCCGACCCCATTGCTCGCACGGAGCAGCATCTGCGTCATCAGGTTCGGCATCGCCGCCCGCAGGTCGCGCAGTCGCTGCCAGGGGCATTCCTGCAGGAAGCGGTAGGCCACGTCGAAGGTGGCCCCGCCCCAGCATTCGACGGAGAACAGCTGCGGCAGGTTCGCGGCATACGCAGGCGCGACCTTGATCATGTCGATCGACCGCATCCGGGTGGCGAGCAGCGACTGGTGCCCGTCGCGCATCGTGGTGTCGGTCAAGAGGACCTTCTTTTGTTCCTTCATCCAGTCGGCGACGGCCTTGGGGCCGTGCTGTTCCAGAAGGTTCCGGGTCCCCATCGCGGGCGAGCCCTTGGCGGCGGGCGGCTTCGGGGCCTTTGCCTCAGCCGGGGGCCTCGGACGGCCCGCAGTCTCGGGATGCCCGTTCACCGTGATGTCGGCGATGTAGAGCAGGATCTTCGTCGCCCGGTCGCGCCGTTTCTTGAAGGCGAAAAGGGCAGGCGTCGTGTCGATGAACTTGGTCGTGTAGGTGTCGTTCAGAAATGTCTTGTGTTTCAGAAGGTTGATGACGAATTCGATGTTCGTGGCAACGCCCCGGATGCGGAATTCGCGCAGCGCCCGGTCCATCCGGGCGATTGCCTTTTCGGGCGTCTGGGCGTGGGCCGTGACCTTGACCAGCAGCGAGTCGTAATACCGCGTGATCACCGATCCCGCATAGGCCGTGCCGCCGTCCAGACGGATGCCGTTGCCGGTGGCCGACCGGTAGGCCGTCAGACGCCCGTAGTCCGGGATGAAGTTGTTCAACGGATCTTCCGTGGTCACCCGACATTGCAGCGCATGGCCATTCAGCTTGACGTCGGCCTGGCTGGCCACCCCGGTGGCTTCGGGCAGCGACTTGCCCTCTTCGATCAGGATCTGGGCCTGGACGATGTCGATGCCCGTGACCTCTTCGGTGACGGTATGCTCGACCTGGACCCGGGGGTTGACCTCGATGAAGTAGAACTGCTCGGTGTCCATATCCATCAGGAACTCGACCGTCCCGGCACATTCGTAATTCACGTGGGAACAGATGCGCTTGGCCATCTCGCAGACGTCTTCGCGCTGCTTTTGTGTCAGGTAGGGCGCCGGCGCGCGCTCGACGACCTTCTGGTTCCGCCGCTGCACGGTGCAGTCGCGTTCCCACAGGTGCCAGCAGTTGCCCTGCTTGTCGCCAAGGATCTGCACCTCGACGTGCCGGGCGCGGAGGATCATCTTCTCGAGATAGCCCTCGCCATTGCCGAAGGCCGCTTCCGCCTCGCGCCGGCCCTCACGGACTTTCCCCTCCAGCTCCTCCTCGTTCAGGATCGGCCGCATCCCGCGCCCGCCGCCGCCCCAGGAGGCCTTGAGCATCAACGGATAGCCGACCTCGGCCGCCTGGCGTTTGGTCAGCGCCATGTCCTCGCCCAGCACCTCGGTCGCCGGGATGACCGGGACACCAGCCTCCATCGCCACCCGCCGCGCCGAAGCCTTGTCGCCAAGTGCGCGCATCGTCTCGGCCCGAGGACCGATGAAGGTGATGCCCGCCTGATCGCAGGCATCGACGAAATCCGGGTTCTCGGACAGAAGGCCGTAGCCCGGATGGATTGCATCCGCCCCCGCCATCCGCGCGACCCGGATGATTTCCGGGATCGAAAGATACGCCCCGACCGGCGTCATCCCCTCGCCGATCCGGTATGCCTCGTCCGCCTTGAAGCGGTGGAGGCTCAGCTTGTCCTCCTCGGCGTAAACCGCTACGGTCCGCTTGCCCATTTCGTTCGCCGCACGCATCACGCGGATCGCGATCTCACCGCGGTTGGCGATCAGGATCTTCTTGAACTCGGGCATCGGCGGCACTCCCCAGGCGGCTTGACCCATGCACCTTAGGGGTGCTGCACTGCAGCGCAAGAGGTTTTGACGCCGTTTTCCGACAGATTTGCGACACAGGACCACCGTGGCCCGAGAGCGCAAACAAGTCGTGTCGGGCGGGTCCGAACAATCCGGGAACGCGGGCCCTTTCCCCGCGCGGCGAACGCGATATACTGGGCTCATGACCGCTTGGGACGAAGATGAGGCTTTTGCCGCTGCTGCTGCCCCCGTGCCCCTGTCGCAGCGGGCGATGGCCAGCCGTGGCGCGCCCTATCTGGATGATCTAAACCCCGCCCAGCGTGCCGCGGTCGAGGCGCTGGACGGCCCGGTTCTGATGCTGGCGGGCGCGGGCACCGGCAAGACCAAGGCGCTGACCGCCCGGATCGTGCATCTCTTGAACCTGCACAAAGCGCGCCCGAACGAGATCCTCGCGGTGACTTTCACCAACAAGGCCGCGCGCGAAATGAAGCTGCGCGTGGGACGGATGCTAGGTGAAGTGGCCGAGGGGATGCCCTGGATGGGCACCTTCCATTCGCTTTCAGTGAAGATTCTCCGCCGTCATGCCGAGCTTGTCGGTCTGAAACCCAATTTCACCATCCTTGACACCGACGACCAGCTTCGCCTGTTGAAGCAGCTGATTCAGGCCGCCAACATCGACGAAAAGCGCTGGCCTGCGCGGCTTTTGGCCTCCCTCATCGATGGCTGGAAGAACCGTGCGTTGACGCCGGACCGGGTGCCCTCTGCCGATGCCGGGGCATACAACAACCGGGGGACCGAGCTTTATGAGGCCTATCAGGATCGCCTGAAGTCCCTGAATGCCACCGACTTCGGCGACCTCCTCCTCCACTGTGTGACGATCTTTCAGACGCACCCGGACGTTTTGGGCCAATACCAGCGCTGGTTCCGCTTTATCCTTGTCGACGAATATCAGGACACGAACGTCTGCCAATATCTCTGGCTGCGGCTCCTCGCGCAGGCGCACAAGAACATCTGCTGCGTGGGCGACGATGATCAGTCGATCTACGGCTGGCGCGGGGCCGAGGTCGGCAACATCCTGCGATTCGAGAAAGACTTTCCGGGCGCGACGGTGATCCGGCTGGAGCAGAACTATCGTTCGACCGGGCATATCCTGGCGGCCGCTTCGGGGATCATCGCGAAGAATGCCGGACGTCTTGGCAAGACGCTGTGGACGGCCGGGGCTTTGGGTGAAAAGGTCCGCCTGATCGGCCACTGGGACGGCGAGGAAGAGGCGCGCTGGATTGGCGAGGAGATCGAGGCCATCCAGCGGGGGACGCGGGGGATGAACCCGGTGGACCTGAACCACCAGGCGATCCTCGTCCGAGCTTCCCACCAGATGCGCGCCTTCGAGGACCGTTTCCTGACCATCGGTCTGCCCTACCGCGTCATCGGCGGTCCGCGCTTTTATGAACGCCAGGAAATCCGCGACGCGATGGCCTATTTCCGGATGGCCGTCAGCCCCGACGACGATCTTGCCTTCGAGCGGGTGGTGAACTTGCCGAAACGGGGCCTTGGCGACACGGCGCAGGCCAAGATCAACGTGCTGGCACGCGGGGTGGGGGTATCCCTTCTTGACGGAGCGCGGGAGGCGTTGGCCAAAGGTGTGATCCCTGGCAAGGGGGCGTCGCAGCTGCGGGCCTTTGTGGAGGGGGTCGACCGCTGGCACATCGCCACGCTGCACCCGGAATACGACCACATCCGCCTGGCCGAGACGATCCTTGAGGAGTCGGGCTACACCGAAATGTGGCAGAACGACAAGACGCCCGAGGCGCCGGGGCGGCTGGACAACCTCAAGGAACTGATCAAGGCGCTGGAGCAGTTCGACAACCTGCAGGGGTTTCTGGAACACGTCAGCCTGATCATGGACAACGACACCGAAGGGGCCGAGGAGAAGGTCACCGTCATGACCCTCCACGCCGCCAAGGGGCTGGAGTTTCCGGTGGTATTCCTGCCCGGCTGGGAGGACGGCCTTTTCCCCAGCCAGCGCAGCATGGACGAAAGCGGGCTGAAGGGGTTGGAGGAGGAGCGGCGGCTGGCCTACGTCGGCATCACCCGGGCCGAGGATCTGTGCACGATCAGCTTTGCCTCGAACCGGCGGGTCTACGGCCAGTGGCAGTCGCAGCTACCCTCACGCTTTATCGACGAGCTTCCCGCCGATCATGTCGATGTCCTGACCGCCCCCGGCCTTTATGGCGGCGGGTATGGGGCGGCGGCTACAGTCGGCTTCGGGTCCAGCCTGGAAGACCGGGTGTCAAAGGCCGACGTCTACAACTCGCCCGGCTGGCGGCGAATGCAAGAGCACCAGACCGCCCGTCCCATGCGCCAGCCGCAGGAGGCGCGGCATGTGGTGATCGATATGGACGCCGTTTCCCCGTATGTCCCGGGGGACCGCGTGTTCCATCAGAAGTTCGGCTACGGCGAGATCATGGGTGTCGAGGGCGACAAGCTGGACGTCGAGTTCGACCATGCCGGGTCGAAGAAGGTCGTCGCGCGCTGGGTGATCCCGGCCGACCAGGTGGATGACGTCCCGTTCTGATCCTTGCTTGCGCCACTGCGCGGGGTTGCGCCATGGTGATGGAAACGGCGCGGGGGCGTGCATGGCGGGTGAGGCAATCGAGGTGTCGCGGCTGGCGGACCTTCTGCAGGCGCGGGCGGCAGGCGGAGGCCGGG
>WOUW01000059.1 GCA_009773055.1 Paracoccaceae bacterium | reverse complement strand
CTTTCCGGGGTGGTCAGAAGGATGTGGGGAGGATCGGCACGTTGGCGGCGGCGCTGGGTGTAGGAGGTGTCGCCGGTGCGATCCTCGACCCGGATCCTGAGGCCCGCGCCTTCGATGGGGGTGCCGAGATTGCGGCGGATGTCGGCGGTCAGCGCCTTGAGGGGCGAGACGTACAGGGTGTGGAGGCCGGGGGGCGGGGTGACCCCAAGCTCGGCGAGGGTGGGCAGGAAACCGGCGAGCGTCTTGCCGCCACCGGTGGGGGCGATGAGGAGGGTGGCGGGGTCGTTTGACCGCGCCAGCATGTCCTGTTGATGGGGATGGAGGGTCCAGCCCTTGATGGCGAACCAGGTCGAGAGGGCTGGGGGGAGCATCGTCATTGGGTGTAGATAATGCGGTCAGGCAGGTTGGGGAACGGGTGTGAGGCGCTTGGCGGATCAAGTTGCTGATCCAGATGGATATTCGGCGGCCGATTTCCCTAAGGCGGGGTCTGGCCCTCCTGGTGCGAGTTGTGGCGTAACCCGACGTCTCGATTCGCTGGACCGCCAAATCGGCGGGTGGCGAAGAATTTTCGGCGAAAATTCCTCCTGGCAGGCGGTTTTCCCGCAGGGGGCCGCGCGTGCTGGGAGCTTGGGCTTTTCGGTGAACTTTCTTCCCGGAGATCCGCCAATTTGCTTGCCCGCCCCATGCCGCGCGCCTAATCGGGGGGCTATGAGACTGCTTTTCCTTGGCGATGTCGTGGGCCGGTCGGGCCGGACGGCGGTGACGGAGCGGCTGCCGGGGCTCCGGTCAGCCTGGGGTTTGGATTTCGTCGTGGTGAACGGCGAGAATGCGAGCCAGGGGGCCGGGCTGACCGGCGATCATGCCAAGGAGCTGCTGGCCGCCGGGGCGGATTGTCTGACGCTGGGCGACCACTCGTTTGACCAGAAGGACATGCTGAGCTTTATCGAGCAGGAGCCGCGGATCGTGCGACCTTTGAACTTCTCCAAGGTCGCTCCGGGCCGGGGGTTCCGGGTGTTCGAGGCGACGCAGGGCCGAAAGGTTCTGGTGACACAGGCGCTGGGCCAGGTGTTCATGAAGCGGCCCTTCGATGATCCGTTTTCTGCGCTTGAGACAGTGTTGAAGCAGCACACGCTGGGCGGCGTGGTGCAGGCGGCAATTGTCGATTTCCATGCCGAGGCCACGTCCGAGAAGATGGGCATGGGGCACTGGTGCGACGGGATGACCAGCCTGGTCGTGGGCACGCATACGCATGTGCCGACCTCGGACACGATGATCCTGGGGAAGGGCACGGCCTATCAGTCGGATGCCGGCATGTGCGGCGATTATGACAGTGTCATCGGGATGGAGAAGCTGGAGCCCTTGCGGCGCTTCCTGACCGGGATGGCGAAGGGGCGGTTCGAACCGGCGAATGGCGAGGCGACGCTGTCGGGGGTCTATGTCGAGACCGACGACAAGACGGGCCTTGCGACCAAAGTGCGGATGATCCGGGTCGGAGGGAAGCTGCAGGAGGCGGTGCCGTGAGCGCGGTGACGGAAGCAGCGCCGGTTCCGGGTAGCCGGAGGCCGGGGCGGTGGTTCTTCGTGGGCGTCCTGATCTGGCTGGGGGTCGGCTGGGGCTCGACCCACCCGCTGGGGAAGATCGCGACCGAGACGGGGCATGGGCCGTTCGGGCTGATATTCTGGCAGCAGGTGGTGATGGTCGTCGTGCTGGGCGCGATTGCGCTGGTACGGCGGAAGGGGATGCAGCTAACGGCCCCGGCCCTGCGGTTCTATGTGGTCGTGGCGGTGCTGGGTACGATCATCCCGAATGGGACCTTCTATGCCTCGGTCGCGCACCTGCCGTCGGGGATCATGTCGATCATCATCGCGATGATCCCGATGCTGGCCTTTCCGATGGCGCTGGCACTGGGGATGGACCGGTTCTCGGCGCTGCGGCTGGTCGGGCTGGCGATGGGGCTGCTGGGTGTCGGGCTGCTCGCGGCACCGGGGGCGGCCTTGCCGGATGCGGCGATGGTGGCCTGGCTGCCGGTGGCGCTGGTGGGGCCGCTGTTCTACGCGATGGAGGCGACATACGTGGCGCATCGCGGCACGCTGGGGATGGACGCGCTGCAGGCGATGCTGGGGGCAAGCCTGATGGGCCTGATCCTGTGCGCGCCGGTGATGCTGGTTCTGGACCAGAGCTATTCGCCCTGGCCGCTGGGCCGGGATGACCTGGCGCTGGCGCTGTCCTCGGCGCTGCATGCGCTTTTGTATGCAAGCTATGTCTGGCTGGCGGCGACGGCCGGGGCGGTCTTCGCGGCGCAGTCGAGCTATCTGGTGACGGCGGCGGGGATGATCTGGGCAATGGTGCTGCTGGGCGAGCGGCCAAGCGCCACGGTGTGGCTGGCGCTGGCGGTGATGCTGGCGGGCGTGGCCCTGGTGCAGCCGCGCGAGCGGGCGAAGGTGATGGAGGCCTGATGTTCGGTTTTGCGATCCCGGCCGAGGCGCAGCCCTGGGTTGCTCTGACGATCCTGGTGGTGATGTTCGTCCTGTTCGTGCTGGAGCGGACCCCGGTCGAAGTGACAGCCATCGGCGGGGCGACGCTGATGCTGGTCCTTGGCATCCTGCCGTTGAAAGAGGCGACGTCTGTGCTGTCGAACCCGGCACCCTGGACCATCGCGATGATGTTTCTGGTGATGGGGGGCATGGTCCGGACCGGCGCGGTCGAAGCGGTGATCTCGGCGGTGACACGCCATGCCGGGGACCGACCGAAACTGACGGTGGTGACGCTGATCGGGTCGATTGCCGTGGCGTCGGCCTTCATGAACAACACACCGCTGGTCGCGGTGATGATCCCGGTGGTGATGCAGCTGGCGATCAAGATCGGGGCGGCTCCGTCCAAGCTGCTGATCCCGCTAAGTTACATGACAGTGCTTGGGGGCATGATCACGCTGATCGGAACCTCGACAAACATCCTGGTGGACGGGGTGGCAGCCGAGCGTGGGCTGGAGCATTTCAGCCTGTTCGAGATTGCCCCTCTGGGGATCGCCGTGACGCTGGCGGGTGGGGCGTTCCTGATGCTGTTCGGGGACCGGCTGTTGCCCGTACGGCAGTCGATGGGCGTGCTTCTTAACGACAAGCGGAAGATGAAGTTCTTCACCGAGGTTGCGGTTCCCGAGGACAGCAGCCTGATCGGCCAGCCGGTGATGGACATCGACATCTTCAAGCGCGACGGGGTTCGGGTGATCGACGTCTTGCGCGGCGACGCGAGCCTGCGGCGCGATCTGGCCCCCGTGACGCTGGAAGCCGGGGACCGGGTGGTACTGCGGACCGAGATGACCGAGCTGATGGGGCTGCATGCCCGAAAGGACGTGCATCTGGTGGACAAGCTGTCATCGGTGAAGACCGAGACGGTCGAAGTGCTGATCGGTCCGGGTTGCCGGATGGAGGGGCACCGGCTGGGCGATCTGCGCCTGCGGCGGCGCTATGGCGTCTATGTGCTGGCTGTCCACAGGCACAACCAGAACATCGGACGGCAGCTGGATGACCTGATCGTTCGGGTCGGCGACACGCTTCTTCTGGAAGGCACGATCGAGGACATCCAGCGGCTTGCGGCCGAGATGAACCTTCTGGACGTGAACCGTCCGCGCGCAATGGCGTTCCGGCGGGCGAAGGCTCCGATCGCGTTGGCGGCGCTGGCGCTGATCATCACCCTGTCCGCGCTGGACGTGGCCCCGATCCTGCCCTTGGCGCTGATTGCGGTTGCAGGCATCCTGATCACGCGCTGTGTGGACAGCGACGAGGCGTTCTCTTTCGTCGACGGGCGGCTGCTGGCGATGATCTTCGCGATGCTGGCGGTGGGCGAGGGGCTGGACCAGTCGGGCGCGGTCGGGATGATCGTGACCGCAGTGGCCCCGTGGCTGCAGGGGCTGGGGCCTTTCGCGCTCATCCTTGCGGTCTACTTCATCGGGCTGATCCTGACCGAGTTTCTGTCGAACAACGCGGTGGCGGTGATCTACACACCCGTTGCGATCGAGCTGGCCCAGAGCCTGGGCCACGATCCCCGGCCCTTTGTCGTGGCCGTGATGTTCTCTGCCACGCTCGCCTTTGCGACGCCGGTGGGGTATCAGACCAACATGATGGTCTACGGGCCGGGCGGCTACCGCTTTTCGGACTTTTCCCGGGTGGGCATTCCGCTGAACATCATCGTGATGCTGGTCAGTTGCGCACTGATCCCGCTGATCTGGCCGCTGTAACGCCGGCGGGCCGGTCCGCCGGGACATGTCTTCGGGAGAGATCGTTGCATGCCGAGATGGCTGATGTTGTCGGAGTATCACTGGGCGGTGCTGCTTGCGCTGCTTGGGGTCTGTGCGGCGCTGGTGGCGTGGATATCGTTCGGGCTGATCAACCTCGCGATGGCGAATTTCGACTTCCTTGCGCGCTATGGTCTGCTTGCGGTGCGCGAGGGTGGTTTGCTGCAGCTGACTGTAATCGGCGCGAAGGCCTGCTTTGCGCTGGCGGCCTATCTGATGTTCAAGGCAATCGAGACGGAGTTGATCCATCGCTGGCGTGACGCTGGAAAATGAAAGACGGCTTGTTTCAGGGGAGCACGCGATCCGGTGGGTAATCGGTCTGGTGGCGCTTGCTGGATGCCCGGCTGTGGAGACGGCACCGGTGCCGCAGGCGGCGCGGGCCGGTTCGAGGCGCGCGCTCCGGGCTTTGGCTATGCGGTGAAAGTGGTCGAGACCCCGAACGTCCTGCGCCAGCTTTTCACCGGACTGACCGAGGCGCCGGGTGCCGACGGCAATGTGCCGCCGATGGCCGAGGTCGTGATCACCGATGCGATGGGGCGGGATCATGTGGTCGTGCCGCCGCCGCCGCCAGTGGATTAAAATCAGCATCTGACGGAGGTGGAGATGGCAAGGCTGATCTTTGGAATGAACCTGTCGCTGGACGGGTATGTGGATCATGAATCCTTCGCGCCGGATCAAGACCTGTTCCGCCACTGGATCGAACGCGTCCGCGGCGTGACCGGCAGTCTCTACGGTCGCAAGCTTTACGAGATCATGCGCTACTGGGATGAGGACCAGGCTGATTGGGGACCGGACGAGCGCGCCTTTGCGCGGGCCTGGCGGGTGATGTCGAAATGGGTGGTTTCGCGGACACTGTCCGAGGTCGGACCCAACGCCACGCTGCTGTCGGGTGATCTTGCCACGGCGGTGCAGGCACTGAAAGCCGCGCAACCGGGAGAGATCGACGTGGGTGGTCCCGTGCTGGCGCAAGCCCTGGGCGAGATGGGGCTGATCGACGAATACCGGCTGTATTACCATCCGGTCGTGCTGGGGTCCGGCAGGCCATTCTTCGTCGGTGCCCTGCCGCGGCTGAAGCTGGTGGGCAGTGACCGGATCGGGGCGGAAGCAATCCGGCTGACCTACGTTCCGGCCTGACCCGATGGGCTTGCGGTCGCAGCCAGCGCCGGTGTAGAGGACGCCATCATCGAAATGGGACTGAGGGGACGGCCATGGCAGGCCATTCGAAATGGGCGAACATCCAGCATCGCAAGGGCAAGCAGGACAAGCTGCGCTCGAAAGCGTTTTCCAAGCTGTCGAAGGAAATCACCGTCGCGGCGAAGATGGGGATGCCCGACCCTGACATGAACCCGCGTCTTCGGCTGGCGATCAAGGCGGCGAAGGCCTTGTCGATGCCGAAAGACGTGATCGACCGGGCGATCAAGAAGAGCCAGATGGGCGATGGGTCGGATTACACCGAGATCCGCTACGAAGGCTACGGCGTGAACGGGATTGCGATCATCGTCGAGGCGCTGACCGACAACCTGAACCGCACCGCATCGAATGTGCGGTCGTATTTCTCGAAATGCGGCGGCAACCTTGGCACCACCGGGTCGGTCGCACACAGCTTTGACCGCGTGGGCGAGATTTCCTATCCCGCCTCGGTCGGGTCGGCCGATGACGTGATGATGGCCGCGCTGGATGCGGGTGCCGATGACGTCGAAAGCGACGAGGACGGCCACTGGGTCTATTGCCAGGTGGAGAACCTGTCGGAAGTGTCCGACGCGCTGGAAAAGGCGCTGGGGGAATCGACGGAATCCAAGCTGGTGTGGAAGCCGCAGACCCTGACCGAGGTCGATCTGGAAACCGCGCAAAAGCTGATGCGGTTGATCGACCTTCTGGAAGAGGACGACGACGTGCAGGCGGTGACGCACAACTTCGACGTCCCCGAAGACGTGGCAGCCCAGCTTTAATCCCGACTGCCCCTTGCTTTTTGCGTCGTTAAGGCGCATGTGCGGGGGGCTAAGCTTCTTCTCTTTCG
>WOUW01000058.1 GCA_009773055.1 Paracoccaceae bacterium | reverse complement strand
CATAGACGATGACCGCGCCGTCCATCTCCCAGATCGACACCAGGGCCTTCGACCCGTCGCGGGTAAACTCGGTGTGCGCCACAGTCTTGCCCGGTTCGGGTTTCAGAACCCGCACCACCTCCAGCGATTGCTTGTCGATGATGTGCATCTCACCCCTATGCTCACCGGAGAAGACATCGGCCCAAAGGTAGGGCGTGCCGTCATGACTGCGCAAGAAGAAGCCGGGGCCGGAAGTTTCGATCACCTTGACCAAAGACCAGTCCTCCATGTCGATGATGCTGATGCGCGGTTCGTTCAGGTGCGGGATCGCCACGACACGGTGGCCGTTCCTGTCCCAACTGATCCCCGACCCAAGATGCGGCATCCCCGGCAGCGGAAGCGTCGCGATCTCGCGCCCCACGTCGAGGTTCACGACAACGCCGGTCTCCCCCTCGCGGTTCGCCCCGATCAGTTCACGATAGTCCGGCGAGAAGAAGAAGTCGTCCAGCGGCGCGGTCACATCGATCCGCCGACGCGCGAACAGGCCCTTCTCCGCGCCGATCACTTCCTCCATGCCGTTTTCGTTGTTGTGGACGAAGCCTTCCGAATAGGGCCCGCCATCTTCGGTGAACGCCACCTCCCAGATCTCCGGCACATCCTTCAGCGCCAGAACGAACGTCCCGCGTTCAGGGGCCTGATAGACCGCCGAGACGCGACTGGGGTCGCCCTTGCGGCCCGTCACATCGAACACCTTCGCCACCGTCAGGTCACCGGCATTCAGGATGGTCAGCGTGGTCGGCAGGTAGTTCGCCACCGCAAGATATGTCCCGTCCGAGCTCATCGCGATATTGCGGCTGTTCAGCCCGGCGCGGACCCGGCCCACCTCGCTTAGCGACCAGAGATCGTATTTCTGCACCCAGCCATCGCGCGACATGACGAAGACATAGCGCCCGTCCGGGCTGAACTTTGGCCCGCCATGCACCGCAAACGGCGTCTCGAACCGATCGAGCACGTCGAACCTGTCGCCATCCAGCACGCTGATATGGCTGTCCCCGGTTTCCACTACCAGCGTCACGTTCATCGGGTCTGCCGTGAACACCGGGGCCGCGGCCGGGAGGTAATCATCGCGCAGTGTGCGCGAACCGGCAATCTCCGCCTCGCCCCAGACCGGGGTCGGGATCGGCTGGCTGATGAACTCGGCAACCGCAGCGATGCCTTCGGGCGCAAGGGTGTCCTTGAAGCCGGGCATCTGTGTCATCGCCCTGCCCTCCGCGATGACCGCCGACAGCTTGTCACCCTTCAGCCGCCCCAGGCTTTCCGGTATCAGCGCGGGCCCCTTTCCGCCGAACCGCGTCTCGGCGTGGCACGACGCGCAAAGGTCGCTGTAGATCGTCGCACCGTCGGGCTCGGCGAACGCAGGGGCCGCAAGCAGCGCGAGCAGGCTAAACGAAACGGTGCGCAGGGTCATGGCTCTTTCCCCGGAAGGGCGTGACCGTCAGTCGCTTGGCCTCGCCCACCCCGATCTCGGCATTTGTGAGGTAGCAGGCCGGGTCCTCGGCCCAAGGGTCGCCGGTGACTTGCAGCGCCCGGATGCGGGTGTTGCCGCCGCAGATGTCCTTGAAGGCGCATGCGCCGCAGCGGCCCTTCAGCGGGCGTGGCCGCTGGCGCAGGGTCGCAAGCATCGCATCGGGGCCGGTCCAAAGCTGGCTGAACGGCGTGTCCTTGACGCTCCCCACCGTGTAATCCGACCAATAGGTGTCGGGATGCACCTTGCCCTGCGGATCGATGTTCGCCACCCCCAGACCGCTGGAGTTCCCACCCCAGGCCTCCAGATGCTGCGCCACATGGGCCGCGCGCTGCGACGGGAAGTTCCGCTCCACCCAGCGCAGGAACCAGACCGCGTCCGCGTCATTGTTCCCCGTCACGATCTCCAGCGGCTGGTCTTCCGCCACCGCCACCCAGGCGCGGTCGATCAGGTGGTCCATCGCCTTGCGGGTCCGGGCGCGGGCGGTATCCTCGCCCCGGTTCTTGTTGCCCCGACCGGCATAGACGAGGTGCGACAGGTAGAACTTGTCCACCCCTTCGGCATCGCAGAGGTCGATCATTGCGGGCAGCATTTCGGCGTTGTCCTCGGTGATGGTAAAGCGCAGGCCCACCTTCACGCCCTTCGACTTGCAGGCCCGCACGCCCGCCAACGCCGCGTCGAAGGCCCCGTCCACACCCCGGAACCAGTCGTTCATCGGACCGATCCCATCCAGCGAGATGCCGACGTAGTCAAAGGCCAAGTCGGCAAGTCGGTCGATGTTCTCGGCCACCTTTGTGCCATTGGTGGAGAGTGACAGATGGCGGAACCCCAGTTCGCGCGCGCGCTCGGCCAGGGAGAAGAAGTCGAAGCGTGACAGCGGCTCTCCCCCCGACAGGATCAGCGCCGGGATGCCGAACCCGGCCAGATCGTCCAGCACGCCCAACGCCTGTTCATGCGTCAGCTCGCCCGGGAACGGCACATCGGCGCTGGTCGTATAGCAATGCCGGCAGCGCAGATTGCAGGTGCGGGTCAGGTTCCAGATCACCACGGGCTTGACCACCCCAAATCGGCGGCGCACCGGCGTGGGGTGGACAAGTTCGCGCATGTATTGCGTCAGGCGGAACATCAGCCTTCTCCGGCCAGGCGCATCCCGGACTTCTTCAGGATGCGGGTGGAATACAGGATGTCGTGGCCACGGGCCGCAGGTCCAAGCAGAGCTGCGACTTCGGCGCGTTTGGCTTCGACCTCGTCGCGGGTATGGCCGTGCAGCATGGCAAAAAGGTTGTAGGGCCAGTCCGGCAAGGCCCGGGGCCGCAAGTAGCAATGCGACACGAAGGGCAGCGCACCAACCTCTGCGCCAAGCGTTTCGGCGACGGTGTCGTCCAGGTCCCAGACGCTCATTCCATTGGCCGCCAGCCCCAGCGCATAGTGATTGGGGGCCAGCGCCACACGGCGGATCACCCCGTCCTCCTGCATGGTGGCCATCCGGGCGATGACCTCGTTCTCCGGCAGGACCAGCCAGCGACCAACCTCCTCGAACGGATGCGGCGTCAGCGGCAGGCCGGACGCCGTCGCCTTCAGTATCCGCCGGTCGGTCGCATCCAGTGTCATGCCTCTACCCGAAAACCGATGAAAAACTCTTTCAGTTTTGGGAAAAGCAGGAGCTTCAGCCCTGTCTCCCGCTCGATCTGCTTCGCTGCATCGGTGATCTGCTCGGGCCGTTCGCAGGCCAGCACGAACCACATGTTCAGCTTGTGCTGACGCTCATAATTGTGTGCCACCTCGGGATGGGCATTGACCAAAGTCATGACCTCGTCAAAGCGATCCCGGGGCACTGCCATTGCGCAAAGACAGAACGCTCCGCCCATCGCCTCGGCATCCAGAAACGGACCGAAGCGGGTTATCGCCCCGATCTCGCGCAGCCGGGTGATGCGGTCCACGACTTCGGCCTCGCTGATGCCTGCCTCGGACGCGACAGGGGCGAAGGGGGCATGGGTCAGCGGCAGACCATCCTGAAGCCGGTTGATCAGCAGCCGGTCAGTGGCATCCAGCGCCTCCTGGGGCAGGGCTATGCGCATCAGGCGGCCTCCAACAACCGGGCGCCCGACTGCTTGAAACAGCGCGTGGAAAAGAGCGTGCGATGCGCGACCCCAGCCAGGTCCGGCAGCGCTTGGGCCGTGGCCAGGACCTCAAGCGCTTCGGGCCGTGAGCGGGCATGGATCATGCAGTACAGACGGTACGGCCAGACCCCGGCGACAGGCTTGCGTTCATAGGCCAGCGTCACGCCCGGCAGCGCGGCAAGGGCCGGACCGGCAGTGCCAATGGCTACGTCGGGCACATCCCACACCACCATCGCATTGGCGGTGAAGCCCAAAGCGCGATGGCGGACGATCACCCCCAGCCGCGTCAGGATGCCAGCCTGCAGCAGCACGGCGATGCGGCCGATGACGGCGGCTTCTTCCCGTCCCAGACGAAGCGCCAGCGCCGCATAGGGACGGGGCGTCAACTCAAGTCCCCGGCTCAGTGCGTCCAGAATTGGTCGGTCCGACGGGCAAAGCACCGCAGCTTCCACGCTCCTTGCGCCGGGCATTGCAACCCGCCCGCCCGACAGCGGAAAGCCAAGGTCGATATTGAACGGTCGCACAAGCCGCAGGTCCAGAACGTCCAGCCCCGTGGCGGCCTTGATCCGTCCCAGCATCGCGGCAAGGGCCCCGGTGTCCGGCGCGGTGGCCACGAACCAAAGATTCCAATCCGCCTCGCGCAGGTAGGAATGGTTCACCCCCGGCTCGGCCCCGACGATGGCCGCGACCGCCTCGATCCGCTCCTCCGGTACTGCCAGCGCCGCAAGGGTCGAGGCCCCCGCCGTGTTCGGCCGCACCGTCCCGCCCACCCGCGCGATCCACCCCTCGCGCTGCATCCGGGCCAGCCTGCCGATCACCTCGGCTTCGCTCAGGCCAAGCCTGACCGCGATCCGCCCGAAGGGACGGGGGTCCAGTGGCAGGTCCCGCTGGAAGCGGTCAAGAAGCGCCAGGTCGGTGGGACAGGTCCGGTCCATCCCTCACAGCCCCGTCTGGTGCGCGCGGGCGGTGAAGAAGATGCCGCTTGGTGCCTCGGCATCGATTTCCGCCACCTTTTCGCGGGTGCGGGTATCGTAGATCACCACCTTGTTGTCGTCGCGGCTACTGATCCAGACCTCGGCCCCACGCGGAGCGAATTCCATGTGCAGGATCGCCTTGCCGGGGGTCAGGGTCGCAACAACCGAATGCGAACGCGAGTCCACGACCTGCACCGTATCGTTCAGCGGCGTGGCGAAGTTCACCCACACATAGGGGCTGGCAGGTTGCGCAATGATGAAGACCGGCTGGCCGTGGACCGCCGTCGTCGCCACCGTCGCCTGACTGTCGCGGTCCACCCACAAGATCTCGTGCCGCCCCACCGCAGGCAGCGCGTATTGCCCCTCGGTGAAGGCCCAGCTTTGCAGATGGGGCATCTTGTAGACCGGCATGTCCTCGCCATCGCGGCCATACTCGGTCAGAAATTTCTGCGGCTTGGGATTGGCGTCCCACAGGTCGAAGGCGGTTACCCCCTTCTCGCCAAAAAGCCCGACCAGATAAGTGTGCGCGTCGTCAGTCAGCACCGCATCGAACGGGTTCTTCCCGGCGTTGCCCAGCGGCATGACCACCGGCTCCGCCCCCGAGAAATCCCCGAGGTAAACCTCGCCCGTATCCCACACTGCCCAAGCGAACCGCCGCCCCGGCACATCGACGAGCCCGATGGTCTTGCCCGCCGCCGGAATGTCTGCGACCAGCGCCAGCGTCTCTGCATCGAACACCTTCACCCCGCCGGGTTCATAATTCGACACGGCCACCAGCTTGCCATCATCGCTGATCGCCCCGCCGATGGAGTTCCCCGCCTGCACTGTCCGGGCGACCACCGCGCGCGTCAGGATATCAACTTTCGTCAGCCCGCCATCTCGCCCGAAGACATAGGCATAACGTTCGTCCGGCGAATAGGTCAGCGAGGCGTGGCTCAGATCGCCAAGCCCCTCGATCCGCCCCACCGCGGCGCGATCCGACCGGTCTACCAGCACCAGCGACCCCGTCGCGCGTTCGATGACCAACCCAAGGTCCCCAGTCGCGGTCACGTCGTCGGTCCCGGCCATCAGCGGTGTGGCAACGAAGGCAATCAGGCACAGGCATTTCATCGGGTTTCCCCTTTCAAATAGTCGGCGATCCACAGCGCCTCGTCTTCGGTGATCAGCGGGCGCCAGGGCGGCATTGCCGTTCCGGGCACGCCGTCGAGCACGATCAGCGCCAGCCCCACACGGTCGGCATGTTTCAGGGCGTCTTCGGTCAAAGGGCGGCCTAGACCGCCCTTCATCGTCATCCCGTGACACGACCCGCAGTCCTGGATCACCAGATGCTCCAGTGTCCGGGCGCGGTCAGGTGAAACCTCGGCGGCCACGGGCAGTGCCAGCATCAGAACTGCCGCAAGGCTACGCATAGGCGGCCATCCCGACCCCCTCGCACAGGGACGCATCCAGCGCGGCGATTTCGGGATACATCCCGGCAACCCGGCCGATGACGAACAGAACCGGCGCTTCGGGCTGCGCCTTCGCAACCTCGGTCCCGATCTGGCCCAGCGTCGACAGAAGCCGCGTCTCGCGCGGGGTGGTGGCCGCAGACACCGCCAGCACCGGCAGCGACGGGGTCATCCCATGCCGCATCAGCTGCAGCGCAATCTCGGCGATGTTGCCTGCACCCATGTAGACGACCAGCGTCGTTTCCTCGGATGCCAGCGATGCCCAGTCCAGGTCCAGCGCCGCATCCTTCGCCCGGTGCCCGGTGACATAGCGTACGCCCGTCGCCAGCCCACGATGGGTCAGCGGCACGCCCGTGGACGCCGCAGACGGCAAGCCTCGGCCTCTTCTGACCCTCGCCCGAAGATCATCGGATCGCCGCCTTTCAGCCGCGCGACCACCAGCCCTTCGCGGGCCAGGTCCACCAGCAGGGCATTGATCGCCTCCTGCGGGACCTTGTGGAACTTCGGCAGCTTGCCGACATCGACGCGCCGCACACCGGCAGGGACCAGCGCCATGATCTCGGGGCTGACCAGCCGGTCATGCACCACGACGTCCGCCGTCTGGATCAGCCGCAGCGCGCGCAATGTCAGCAGCTCCGGGTCTCCGGGTCCGGCACCGATCAGGTAGACTTGGCCCAGGGTAAGATCGCGGCTGAGGTCTCTCATGGCTCTCGTGTCCGATAGCTGAATGGAAAAGCGGCGGGGGTGAAAGGGAACGGAGACCCCCGCCAAAGTTGCCCGCAGGTCAGGACTGGCCGCGGGCAAGGGAACCTCAGTAGACGTCGTCGCGGGTGTTCAGGACGTTGAACTTGCCTGTGGGCGTGACCAAGCGCGGGTCCTTGATCACCGTCTTCAACTCCAGCGTCTTGTCATCGACGACGACAATGGCCGACTCCTGGTCCTTGCCGTTCCAGACAGAGAACCACACCTCGGTGCCTTCCTTGTTGAACTCGGGCTGCACCACGCGCGGCTGGCCCTCCGGGATGCCCGCCCATTCCGCAATCGGCAAAGTGGTGAACTCCGGGTCCACGTTCGGATCACCACCCATCGACGGGATGTCGAACACCGCGACCGACCCCGAGATTTCCGCATCCGGGTTCAGCGGCGCGTCAACGTATAGGTGCGTCGAATTCGGGTGCGTCTTGATGAACAGGGACCCGCCGCCCAGCGCATAGAAGCTGTCGACGATCTTCCAGGCCTGATCGGGGTGTCCTTCGGGGTCGGTCCCGATCAATGCGACCGATTCATCCCCAAGATGCGAGGTCGCCCAGACCGGCCCGTAAACCGGGTGATTGAAGTTCGCGCCGCGCCCCGGATGAGGGGTCTGGCCGCCGGTTTCCACCAGCGCGGTCAGCTTGTCCTCCTTGGTGTCCACCACCGCGATCTTGCCGCGTTGGTTCGCCGCCACCAGGAAGTAGCGCTTGGTCGAATCGAACCCGCCGTCATGCAGGAAGCGTTCGGCCTCGATCTCCACCGTCTTCAGGTTCTTCAGGTCGGTGTAGTCGACAAAGATGATCTTCCCCGTCTCCTTCACGTTGATGATGAACTCGGGCTTGAAGTGCGACGACAGGATCGACGCCACGCGCGGCTCCGGGTGGTAGACCTGCTCGTCATAGATGTTGCCGCGGGTCGAAACGATCTTCTTCGGCTCCAGCGTGTCGCCGTCCATGATCACGTATTGCGGCGGCCAGTAGGCCCCGGCGATGGCCAGCTTGTCTTCCCAGCCCTCGAACTTCGATGTCTCGATCGACCGTGCCTCGATGCCGATCTTGATGGAAGCCACCGTGTCGGGCTTTTCCATCCAGAGGTCGATCATATTGACCAACCCATCGCGGCCGATGACGAACAGATAGCGGCCCGAGGCGGAAATCCGGCTGATATGCACGGCATAACCGGTGTCGATCACCGCGCGGATCTCATAGGTGCCGCCATCGATCAGAGCCACTTGCCCCGCGTCGCGCAACGTGACCGACATCAGGTTGTCGATGTCGATGTCGTTCATCTTTTCCTTGGGCCGGTCCTCGGGTTTTACCACGACCTTCCACGACGCCAGCATCTCCGGCATGCCCCATTCGGGCGGGGCCGGCGGCTCCAGCAGCAGATAGCGGGCCATCATGCCGACTTCTTCCTCGGTCATCTGGCCCGAGGTGCCCCAGTTCGGCATCCCGGCAGGCGAGCCATAGGTGATGAAGCTGGTCAGGTAGTCATAGCCGTTCTCGCGGGTGATGTCGGTGGTCAGCGGCTTTCCGGTCGCTCCCTTGCGCAACACCCCGTGGCAACCCGCGCAGCGTTCGAAGTACAGCGTCGCCGCCGTCTGGAACTCTTCCTGCGTCATCACCGGATCGTCGGGCTTGAAGCCGGGGATTTCCACCTTGATCTGGCCAAGCGTGGTCATCGAGGGTTCATAGGCAGCAGCGGGTCCGTCGGCGTGGTCCTTGGGCTTGTCTTCCGCGATACCGGGCGCGGCCAGCCCCAGGAACAAGGCAGCCGTTCCCAGAAGCACGGTTCTGGCGGGTCTTGCACGGGTGGTCATGGGAATCTCTCCGTTCAGCTGGTGAGGCTCAGGGGACCATGCCGCGATGCAGGGACCGTCACCTTGACTTTCGTTAAGGCAGTGGAGGCGCAGTCGCCGCAGGGTCCGCTCACCCTGACCGACGGCCTCCGATGCGCGCGATCCGCCTCAACCTCCTGCTTCTCACCCTCGCCGCCCCGGTCGCAGCCGATGGGCTGATGACCGATGACGCCGTCTCGGTTACTGCACCCACGGCTGAACAGGCGGCAGCACTCCTTGACCTGTCCCCGCCCGTCCAGGTCCGGCGCATCGACGATGGCGTGCCCGGCTGGACCGTCAGTCAAGGCGGCACGCCGGTTGGGGAAATCGGCTCGACCTGGGAGATTGCCGGGTCCGTCGGATACTCCGGCCGGCCGCTTGACGTGCTGGTGGCCGTCTCGCAGCAGGCCCGGATCGCCGGCGCGCTGCTGGTCCGCCACGATGAACCCGTCCTGACCCTCGGCATCTCGGACGCCGACATCGCCGCCTATGTCGCGGGCTTCAAGGGCTTCGACCTTGCTTCCCCCACCCCCGACACCAGCGCCCTCCCTCCCGTCATCAGCCGCGCCACGGTCTCGACCGGAGTGATCCGCGACGGCATCCTGCGCACCGCCCGCACACTGGCCATCGGGCGCGGCTTCATCTCGGCAGGCGGCGGAGTGGACCGCCTGACCTATACCCCCGCAGCCTGGGACGACCTTCTGGCGATGGGCGCGATCGCCGAGGTCAGGGTCACGATGACCGAGGCGTCCAAGGCACTGGCAGGCGCGAAAGTCCCGGTCCAGCCCGGAGACGGCAACTTCCTTCACCTCTGGGCGGGGCTGATCGACACGCCCACGGTCGGCCAGAACCTCCTCGGCCAGCAGGCTTTCACCCGCGCCGTCGGCAACCTCGGGGCAGGCGGCTCGGCGCTGATCGTCATGTCCCAAGGCGTCCAGTCGCACCGGGGGACCGACTGGAAAAGGACCGGCACCTTCGACCGGCTCACCGTGGTGCAGGGCGACATCCGTTGGCAACCGACCGAGGACCGCTACCAGATGATCAAGGCGCTGGACCGCGCAGACGCCCCGAAGATGAAGGAAATCAGCCTCTTCGCCCTCCCGCCCGAGATCGACCCCACCCAACCCCTGACCCTAGAACTCCGCGCCACCCGACCGACCGCAACCGGCGAGGTCACGATGACCATCGCCCTCCCCTACACCCTGCCCGACGCCTTCCGCCTCGCTTCCCCGCCCGAGCCCGAACCGCTCTGGAAACAGGCTTGGAAGACCAAGCGCCCGCAGATCGCCATCGTCGGCCTGATGCTCACGGTCCTGACCCTGATCCTTTTCGCGCAGGAATGGATCACCCGCCGCCCCCGGCTCTGGCGCATCGGGCGTCTCAGCTTCCTCGCCTCGACCTTCCTGATCCTCGGCATGGGCCTCAACGGTCAGCTTTCCGTCGTGCAGGTCGTGGCCTTCGTTCATTCCCTCCTGACCGGGTTCCGGTGGGAGACCTTCCTGATCGAACCGGTGATCTTCATCCTCTGGGGCTTTACCGCGCTGGGGATGCTGTTCTGGGGCCGCGGAGTCTATTGCGGCTGGCTCTGCCCGTTCGGGGCGCTGCAGGAACTCACCAACGCCGCCGCGCAAGCGCTGGGCGTCCGCCAGATCGCCGTCCCGCAGGCGCTGCACGAACGGCTTTGGGTGATCAAATACACCCTCTTCATGGCCATCCTCGCCCTCAGCTTCTATTCGATGCGCGACGCTTTGATCCTGGCGGAAGCCGAGCCCTTCAAGACCGCCATCTCCCTCCGCTTCATTCGTGAATGGCCGTTCGTGTTCTTCGTTCTGGCCCTCCTCACTGCCGGGCTTGTCATCGAACGGTTCTACTGCCGCTACCTCTGCCCCCTTGGTGCGGGCCTTGCGATACCGGCCAAGCTTAAGATCTTCGACTGGCTGAAGCGCCGCCCGCAATGCGGCCGCGAGTGTCGCCTGTGCGAGACGAAATGCACCGTTGGTGCCATCGACGCCATCGGCCGGATCAACGCCAACGAATGCGTCCTCTGCCTGCGCTGCCAGGTTATCATGAACGATGGCTCACAATGCCCCGTCCTGAAACGCCGCGCCCGGGTGGA
>WOUW01000085.1 GCA_009773055.1 Paracoccaceae bacterium | reverse complement strand
GCGCACATCACGCCGCCCGGCACCATGAAGGACGAATGTGGCCATTGCCCCCCCAGAAGCGCGTAAATCTCGACCGGGCGGCCCGAGATGGTGACCCCCGCCTCATAGGAGGTGCCGGTGAAGGGCGAATAGCGCTTGACCGCTTCGGCGTAGAAGGGCGACGCGGCATAGTTTTCGTTGGTGTAGTCAATCATGAACAGGCCGTAGTGGTGGCGCGGCAGCGATTGCAGCGACTCCACGATCTGACCCAGGTTCCGCGCGAGGATGGCGTTGCGCGGCACGGTCGTGCCCCAGGCCGTATCCAGCGCCCAGGCGGCGCAGGTCAGGTGCGAGGCCCCGCAAATCCCGCAGGCGCGGGGGGTGACGACAAGACCCGCCTGCGGGTCCTTGTCCTTCAGGATCACCTCGAACCCGCGGAACAGTTCCGCGTGGGTCCAGGCGTTGGTGACTTTGCCGCCCTCGATTTCCACCCGCACGTCCAGATCGCCTTCGACCCGGCCCACAGGAGAGATGTCGAGCGTCTCGACGGTTGCTGCAACTGCTGACATGTATTTGCTCCCTGTTCGCGGTTCAGACCACGAAGATGTCTTCTTCGGCCCATGCGGGGGCCATTCCCTTGGCGGCGGCGGTCAGCTTGATATAGCCGACCTTGTCGACGCCCGTCGGCATGTCCTTGGGCACGCCCATCACCGTCTGCGTCTTGAACACCGTGCCGGGGTTCAGATCGAAGAAGGGGAACTCCGGTTCCGTGCAGCCAAGGCAGGGCATCCCGGCGCGCGTCTTGGACGAATGGCGGTTCCACAGGATGCGGTTGCAGGGGCTGTGCGTCATCGGGCCCCTGCAGCCGAGGTCATAGAAGAGGCACCCCTTGCGCTGGCCGAAGGCGGTGGTCGAGACCTTGTAGGCAAAGTGCATGTTCCGGGTGCAGCCAGTCTGAGTAAAGGACGAGAAGAACGTCTTTGGCCGGTGAAACTCGTCCAGCGTCAGATCGCCCGCACGGCCCGTGGCGACGGCGACAAGGATCTGGGTGACCCAGTCCGGGTGCGCGGGGCAGCCGGGAATGTTGATGACTGGCAGGCCCGATTTCGCCTTGAACCCGGCACCCAGCGACCCGCCCTTGGCGCGCTTCAGGAACTGCATCCCCACGCTTTCCGACGGGTTCGGCGCCATTGCCGGGATGCCGCCATAGGTCGCGCAATCGCCGATGGCGACCACGAAATCCGCAGCGCCCGAAAGCTCTTTGACCCACTCCTTCATCGGGGCGGCCGCAGAAGCGGTTCCATTCCCCCGTACCGTTGGGCGCGTTGATCACGGTGCCTTCGAAGACGAAGATATCCAGCTTGATCTCGCCCGAGATGCACTTCTGCAGGATCGTCTTGACGTTGTCGCCAAGCTCCAGACCCAGCGAGGGTTGCCACAGGATGTTGATACCGAAATCGGTCACCAGATCGCAGGCGCTTGGTTCCTCGGCATTGAGGAACGACATCGTGTTGCCCGAACAGGCGCCGCCTTGCAGCCAGAGTAGATTAGCCATCCGTTCCTCCCGGTGATGACGCCACTTGCCGGATGCGACAGCGGCACGATCAAGGTGATCGGCTCTGAAGTGGCCGATCTTCCTGACATGCTAATCGGGGAAGCGGGCTGTGGGAAATCAACTCGGGGGTCGGCCAACGGTTATTGCTGCAACGAAGTGTAAACTGAAAACGATGCCGAGTGCGGCCCTGCAAAGTTTCTTTGCAGCGACTTTAGCAGCGACCGCCGCAGACCGGACAACGCGCCTCGCCGAAATAGCTGTACCAGATGCCGTTGCAGCGGTCACACCAATGGCCCTTGGCGCTGATCGCCACGGGGCCAAGCGATTTCGACAGGGCCGTCAGGCCAAGGTCGCGAGGTTTCGCGGGCGCTTTCGCCGGGCGCGGGCCGGGGAACGGCACGACGACAGATCGTTCAGGCTGTTCGCTCATCCCCCACGTCCCCGTTTGATATCGTACCGCTTGATCTTGTTCGCCAATCCGACCCGGGACAGCCCAAGGTCGGTTGCCACCTTGCTTTGGTTCCAGTGGCTACGGTCCAAGGCCTGCAAGACAATAGCGCGCTCAAGGCTTTCGACCATGTCTTTCAAAGTGCCGCCCGTGGGTGCGAACCCACCCGAACCCGTGTCATTGATCGGCGTGGAGGAAATCTTTTCGGACAAATGGCGCAGGGCGATGTAGCCGCCCTGTTCGGCCACCGCGACCATGCGCTGGACCTCGGTCTCTAGCTCGCGCACGTTGCCCGGGAAGGGATAGGCCTCCAGATGCTTCAGGGCATCGGTGGTCACCCCAAGGACGCGCCGCCCGACAACTCCGGCGTATTTCTCGACGAAGAACCGGGTCAGGACCGGAATATCCTCGGGCCGGTCGGCCAGGGCGGGCACGTCCAGCTGAAACCCGCGCAGCCGGTAGTAAAGATCGCGGCGGAAGGTGCCTTGCTGCACCATTTTCTCGATCGACTTGTTGGAGGCCGCGATGATCCGCACATCACTGTGCAGCATCGTGTCCGACCCGAGGGGCTTGACCTCGCCCTCTTGCAGGAAGCGCAACAGCGCCACCTGAAACTGGGGCGAAATTTCGGACACCTCATCCAAAAACACCGTCCCGCCATCCGCCGCCCGGAACAGGCCCAGCCGGTCCGAAATCGCCCCCGGAAAGGCCCCCTGCACATGGCCGAAGAGTTCCGAGTGCAGCATGTTCTCGGCGATGCCGCCGCAGTTC
>WOUW01000057.1 GCA_009773055.1 Paracoccaceae bacterium | reverse complement strand
ATTTGCTCGCTTTCATGCGATTCCGCTCCTCTCCCAGCCAGGAAAGCGTAGCGGAAAACTCCAACCTCAAACGGTCCAGTTTCCGGGGATCAGATCACCGCTTTGCAGCCTTTGATCAGAGCGACGGCCCCCACGATGTCGTGTCAAAGGGAGACGACACATCACTATCTAGAGAAGAATCTCACAAAACTATATTCTCAGGGCATATCAACATCGATGAAGCGCCCAACGTGTTCCGAACATGTTGGGCCGAACTGATCAAGGCCGCTAAGACGGCACTGCCCTGCTGGAACGTTGACACACAGGCCATCTGGGAGCGGTTTCTTGCGTTCAACCGTGCTCGCGGCAATGCCCGCGTTCCGGCTGGATACTTGCTCGGATTTATGCGCCGTTGGCGGACCGGTTCGTCAAGCACGGCTCCAACATCTGCATCTGGGCCAGAACCGTTGGCCAAAGCAGATCCCAAGATGCAGGAGCTTCATGACCAGATCCGCGCCGCGCCGAGTTCCAACCGGCAGTTTCATGCATCAGATCTGTGCAGGCTGATCGGTCAGGCTGCATATGATGCTCGTGTCCTTGATGTCGTCCGGCGGTTTGGATGCCCAAGGTTCGCAGCAATTCTCGCGGTGCATGGAAAGGCAGTATTGGCGGGGGAGATTTCGCGGTGAGCCTTTGTATCTGCGGTTAGGCAAATCAGCTAGTCGGTTGCGTCCCGAACACGCGGCATCTCGTGTTCAAAGTTTTGCTTCACAGAAGCGAACAATGCCTCAGGAAAAGCGGCTGGCACGTCACCAAGCGCCGTGTGCCTGACCGGACTGCATGGGATTGTGCCGGACTTCGGCGCGCTGAGCCGCCTTCAGAACACAACGACGGACAGCATTTCGTACGAGTGGCCAGACACCCCGAGTAAACTTGCTGGTCGGCAGCAATGGGATCGAGGTTGATGGCGAAGGCGGGTGGAACGCCCGAAAGCATGGCTCTTCGAAATTGCGGGTTTCTCGAGGTTCCCAACAAGAGCGACGAGAAGTCGCTTGAGGTCGGGGGGGGGCCGGGTTCACCACCAGCGACGCGCCCAGACTGCCCCGGCTGTTCGATCAGATCCCGATTGACCAGAACATCGCTTCCGTCACCGCCGTCGGCGCCTTAAACACTCGCAAGTGCAAGACGTCATCGCCGCACAAAATACCAAGCCCTGAAAGCAATAGAGCGCCAGGTCGAGTTCCAGGTCCATATCGCCGTATCGAACGGATGCTTCGCACTCGACAAACACATCAGGGAAGTGGACACCCCCCACACGATTTTTCCCACAAGGTCAGCCGGAGTGGAAAGCCGCCTTCACCATACCGGAGGTAGAGGCTTGCAGACGACATAAGACTCAAATCCGGCGCTCAAGTCGCTTTCGCAGCTTGCATCTTCGTTGTCCGGGGTGCTCGTCACTCTTGTTCCCATTGCGAAACCGTCTTCGCCTATCCTACCCACCACCTGCCGGTCGAATGTATCGCCTACACCCACTGACACACTCAAGCCAAGAAGAGTGCCCCCGGCCGTTACTACCACCATCGCGACCGACGGAGGCTCTTGCAGATCTTGCGACAGAGCGCCCGTTGCGACCGCGCAACATAGTCCGGCGAACAGAAAACTTCTCGCAATCATAACCTCTCCGATCTTTTGACGCGGCACATCAGAACTTTGCCTGCAGGGATAGGACGAACAGATTCTCCTCAGCCAGTACCGGTGAGCCAAGACCATCTGTTCCGAGATTGTAGTTTGCCCTAGCCACCTGGGCGCGCAGCGTTGGTGCGGTTAACTCCTCCGCGGTACGCCATGAGACACCCGCCAACGCCTCGATATAGGCGCTTTCGGACGACCTGGGTGTGTACTGTGCAGTGTAGGAAAATCGCCCGTCTGTGTAGCCAAGCCCAAAGGTCGTGCTAGCTGCACCACCCTCACTGATTCGGTGACGCATGTTCAGGTTCATTGGGCCATCAACCCAGCGGGCAACAAGATCAAGGCGGTCCGACACATCACCCAGTTCCGGATTTTTTGGATCCGAATTGTCGCCCTTGAGTACGGCAACACCACCAAGGCCGAGCGTCAGCGACTGTGAACGGTCCAGCCGCCATGTCCGGCTGACGCTTGCTTCAATTTCGTTGCGATGGTCAAGGTCGGGCCGCGAGAACACCTCACCGCGCGCATATGCACTCCACCCGCTTTCGGTGTTAAAGGTGTAGTCGGCCCCAACGTATGCATTCGCCTTGTCTTCAATGATGGCGCCCAGATAATAGCGGAAGACAGACTGCCCCGTTGTGATGTTTCCGTTAAAGGTCAGATGCGGGACGTAGCTGTAGCTAGAAGTCTCGGTCGACGTGATCCGGCGCACAGCCTCTTGAGTCGTCAGACCCAGGCCAAGCTGCACAAAGATGTCGGTTATCCCTGTAAAGTCGATCGGCAGGATGGACTGGTTGATCGTGTCAAGAAAAGCGAGGCTGGAGTTGTCAAGGAGATCCAAGGCGGCCGAACCGCCACCCTCTGCGAACACCGGATCGGTAAGGTCAAGCCGGGGTCCCACCGGTGCGAACGTCTCACGTTGGCTGGACGACGTCTCGCGCTCTGGCGTGAAGCCCAGCCAGAAGCCGTTATAGTAGGCAGTTGGCGTTTCAGCCGCCGAACGCGCCCGCGTCAATGGGTGTTCCAGAGTCGCGTATCCAGTTTCAAACAGAGTCAGCCCATCAGCAGGACGGCGGGCATTTCCAAGCGCAAAGAACAGGTTGTTCGAGATATTCAGTCGCGCATCACCGTCCGCCACTCCCAGTGGTCGTTCCATCCGGGGCAGCAGCCAAGCTGCAAGCTGGGCCAAGCCATTGCGCCGGTTCCAGTCGTCCGGGTCCAGAAGCACAAAGGCTCGCGTCGTACGGTCAGCCGTTGCCCTTTCGCTGTTCGAATAGAGGTTCTGTTTGATCAGCGCCAAGCTCATCGCATAGCGTGTTGTGATATCCTCTTCCCGCGACGCCTCGTTGAACCCGCGGCCCGCCTCGGTCGCCAGAAAACCTGAGTTCTGAATATCGAACGAGACGCCGACCAGGGGCCCACCTACGACATCCTCGCCACGTTGGAACACCGGCACTCCATCCTCCAACACTTTCAGGGAGTCATGGGTTGCCTCCGGGATCACTTCTGCAAAGCTTGTGTCATAGGTGAATAGCGCAGGCACCAGCGTTTCAGGATCCACCACCCCCGGTACGGTGGCGATCCCGGGCGTATAAGTGCAGTAATTCTCCTCGTCATCCACCGCACCAAGGCCGATCGAGCACCGCCCCGTGACTGAAAGGTCTAGCCGAAATCCGATCAGATCGCCCCGCTCTACCCTCGTGGTGGTCACCACACGGTTCTGCGTAAAGGACTTTAGCTGCAGCACCCAGGCAGTCTGATTCCGCCCGAACAGCCCGGGTTCAAATCTGTCATTGGCCTCGTTGGACAGGATATGGGTCAGTGTGCCGGTCAGCGCCGCGTTGCGCGCGGTACCGTCTTCAACCCCCATATCCACCACCCACTCGTCGCCAAGATCAAAACTGACACCGTTCAGACCAAGCCTACCCGTCAGGGGCGCGACCATGCGCGGAACAACAGCCGCCGGCGCAGCTTCTTCCCGGCGCGTGAACTGGCGCTCATCGGTTGGACCATCGGCGACGGCCTGCTGCCCGAGAAACGGCTGCAAGGCGACTGAAGCGCCCAATGCAAGTGCGTACGAGCGGATCGATTTCTTCATGCTGCTCCGAACCCTTTCTTTTCTTATTGGACCTCCCCCTAAAGAACAGCTGGCTGCTGGGGGTATCGATCTTTAGCTCGCGTCAGGAAGCAGGGCCCCGCGAAGGGCCCTGCAACTCTGATCAGATCAGACGGCGCACAGGGTGCCCGAGCCGGTGATCGCGACCGTGCCAGGAAGCGTGGTGTTGATCAGACCAACGTTGATCGGCGTCGACGAGGTGCCGGTTCCGGTGACATTGACCACGTCGCCGCACTCCGGGAGACCCTCAACGACGGTTTCCAGAGCTGCCAGGTCGCCACCGAGCGCATCAACCTGGGCCTGAAGGTCGGCCAGTGCCGCTTCCAGCAGGGCGTTGTTCAGGCCGAAAGTCACCGAGGACTCGTAGGCATTCGCATCGTCATCGAAGGAGACATTCGCGAAAATGTTGCTGTCCATGTTGGTCGCTGCGGCAAGTGCACCGCTGCTGTCTTCGGTTGCAACGGCGCTGGCGGTCACGCGATCACCGCTGGCGGCCGAAACCGAAACCGACTCGGGAGCCACGAGCGCCACAAGGCCGCCACCAACGTCGATCAGCGCGACGTCAAGGCCGCCACCAAAGCTGGCACCCAGCGATGCGGCAATCGGGTCCGCCATAGCGAACGTCGGCATGGTGGCAATCAGTGCTGCAAGAGCGATGTTTTTGGTTTTCATTGATGTTATCCTCAGTTTGAACAAAGTAAGCACAAGACCAATCGTCATTTTGTGGCCTAGCGCTCCAGCGAGAAGCCTTCGCAATGGGGACCATTTTAGAGCGTGTCGCGTTCATTTGGGTTTGTATCCTGCGGCGATGAAGTAGTTGAGGCATTCGTCCTCGGTGAAGAGGCCGCAGACGGCACCGACGGCTTTCCACAGGTCATCGTAGGTACGGGCCGCAGCTTTTCGCAGCAGGGTTTTGAGCTTGGCGAAGGCCATCTCGATCGGATTGAGGTCGGGGCTGTAGGGTGGCAGCGGCAGGAACCAGCAGCCGATGTCCTTGAGCACCTGCGCGGCTTTCGGGCTTTTGTGGCTGGACAGGTTGTCCAGGATGATCACGTCGCCGGGCTGCAGGGTCGGGGCGAGCTGGGTTGCGATGTAGAGGTCGAAGAGGTCGCGGTTGATCGGGCCGTCGATCACCCAGGGCGCATCGAGGCGGTCGTGGCGCAGGGCGGCGATGAAGGTCTGGGTGTGCCAGTGGCCGAAGGGGGCGTGATCGACCAGCCTCTCCCCGCGCGGGGCCCAGCCGGTGGTCTTGGCCATGCTGGTCTTGACCGAGGTTTCGTCAATAAAGCCGATCCGCGTCAGCATGTTGGCCATGAAGGGCTGGCGCCGGGTGATCCAGACGTGGCGTAGGGCCGCGATCGCGGGCCGCTTCTGCTCGACGGCTTGCAGGTCTTTTTTTGTGCGTCAGCCCAAGCTCGCGCAACAGCCGCCAGACCGAGCCGCGATGCACCGTCATCCCATGCGTTGCGGCGATCTCGCTGGCCAATCCGGCTGCCGTCAGATCCCGCTTCTCCGCGATCCGGCGGGCGACCCAGTTCTTTATGCAGGACAACTTCCCATGCCCGCCGCCATTGCCTTGGGCCTTGGGCACAAGGCCCCCGGTCGCCTTCTTCAACTTGACCATGTCGTTGACGAACTTGACCGAGACCCTGAACCGCAATGCCGTCGACCGGTGCGTGTTCCCCTCCGCCACGTGGTCCACCACCCGCTGCCGTAGCTCTACAGGATGCGGTTTACCCATCGATGACCCCCATATCTACCTCACAGACAGGGAATCATGGATCAAGCCTCAAGGGAATCCTGAATCACGATGACCGCAACACGCTCTAGTCAATTTATCCATAGATGCACTTCTCTCTTACGATTTTGGTCGATATAAGGTCCCGGGCTTCGACTTAGATCCTGTTCCGGATCGGGATATATCGATTGCCGGCGTAACCGAGAGTACTTGCAGACATTCAAGACCGAACTATGCCGTTGAAAAAAAGAGATATTTGTTCACGCTGGTCATGTTTCACAACGCCGGCAACTCACTTGGTAATCAGTATGCCTATTCTGCCATGGCTGTATGCAGCTCAGCAGTTACAACTTGCAAGGGAATAGAAATTCTTCTCTGGCAACCGCAAAAATGTCGAAGTAAATCCGATCCCATTCAGGGGGCTGTAAATCTTCTGCCCTCCGACCCCACCACGAACAGCCAAAACTGCCTGTGAGACGACCGCCGCACCTTAACCCGCTAGTAGGGAACAAACATCTTCGATCCAGGTCAATTGACCGGCAAAGCGTCGGGGATAAGACCACGCCAAAGGCGTTTAAAATGGTGAAACTCACCGTCCGGCGTCTGCTGAGCGAGAACGCGAGCAACTCTAAGAGCCGCTGCCTCTCCACCAACCCAGCGAATAGCTCTCCCAGCCCGCAGCAGACGAGCATAGTTTGGGTCCCGAGCAAGAGAAACGTCATCCATTTGCACACCACATGGCAAAAGACGCTCATAGGCTTTCAGTGCTTCCTCCCAGGCATCCAAGAATACTTCAAATGAATGTGCGTTAGTATCTGGCGCGTGAAAATCCACGAGGTCTGCAGATTTCCGGGTTACCATTTTGACCTGCCAAGCTCCGAGACGTGAGATAGAGTACCTGCTGCGGCGTGTGCTATGTTTGTATAGAGCACCCATGGACAACCGCCTGATCCGCATGGTCAAGGAATAACCAAAGCTATATTTCCGCTGAACCAAGAAGCCGACAAGTTATCTTTCGTGTGTATTAAGCATCGGAAGGTCGTACTGCGAGTTACACAAATTCAGATGCGTGAAGGGCAATCCATCGAGCATCTTAGCACGAAAGATTGCAAGATAAGCACTGATGCGTCATTGGAGATCCGTCAGTTGCGTGTAAATGCTCGTGGCGGCCCGATCTTCGGCCGCCCGCCTGACTCTCAAAGCCCCGCACATGCGGGGCTTTTTTTCTGAAACGGGTTCTCTCTGTCTTTGTCGCATGGGGTCTACGTCGGTCTTGGTCTTGAGTGGCTAAAGAAATGCGGGATTCCCAGGCAGAGCTAAGCCACGACTTTTGAACGTCCTCCTACTGGCTAAGCTGGATACTGGCGCCCATTGATAGTGCACGCTCCGGTGATTTGGCTCAAAACGGATGTGGAAAAGCGGTCGATCTGCTTCCACACTGCTGCGCGGTCCGTACCACACTTCTATATAGCCGGGTTTCTCGGCAGGTATGATCCGGAAGCCCTGGCACGCCTGATTTGCCGCTGACGAACTGATCCCGGCTCACGCAGACACGTCGGTGTGACGCGCGGCCTGCGCCACAGGTACGCGCGGGGACCTTGCGCTGCTCGCGCGGCGGGCCGAAGCGATGCTCCAGCAGGACCCGTTTGCCGGGCATTAGTTAGATCGCGGATGAGGACCACCTTCTCCTTGGCAATCGGCGCAGGCCTGGTGCTAGTGATCGCGATTAGCTTGCGGCGCCCTTGCGCCCAGCAATGTGCCAACCGGATGCCCGGAGCGATCCTGTCCGCTGCAATCAAGCGGTTGTATCAGACGTGGCCGCTTAACCGCAAACTGCCGCCGAAGCCCTTCTATACCCGCGCTTGATGCTGAACGGTGTGTTTCGGCGTGCAAAATTGACCCCCTGAGGCGGGGTATCGGCGTCCAATTTTGACCCCCCTGATGTTCTGTCGGACCGTCCGTTGC
>WOUW01000056.1 GCA_009773055.1 Paracoccaceae bacterium | reverse complement strand
TGGCCGACAAGTGGTACAGGTATAGGTTCCCCAAATCAGGAGGGAGCAGCTGATGCCCCGCGTTCCCGTCTACAGCAGCCCCCAGGTTCAGCCGCAGCCCCTCCCGAACGTCGCGACCCGCGTGAACTTTCCCACCGTGCAGGTTCCCGATCTGGGCGCTCCCGCGCGGGCGATCGCCCAGGGCGGCGAACAGCTGGCCGCCACCGGCGACAAGCTCTTTCAGGTTGCCCAGCGCCTTCAGGAGGATGCAAACCGGACTGCGGCCAAACAGGCAACGGTGAACTTCGACCAGTTCTCCCGCCAGACCCTCATGACCGGTGACGGTGAAACTCCGGCCTACTTCAGCCTGCAAGGAGAGGATGCCCTTCGGGCCCATGATGACGTGGTGCAGACCCTGACCAAGCGCCGGCAGGAAACGGAGAACACCCTGGCCAACCAACGCCAGCGGGAATTGTTTCAGGATGCGACGCAGGGCGCCCTCAGCCACGACCTCGATAAGATGGCCCAGTACAGGCTGGGGCAGCAGCGAGTCTACGACGATGCGACCTCAAAGATGATGGAGATAAACGCCTTTGAGAATGCTGTCACCTTCTACAACGATCCCCAGCGGGTTGCGGAATCCCTGGCCAGCGGCCAAGCCGAGATCATCGCCCGCAACCGGAAGAATGGCTCTTCCCCGGAAGTGACCGCCGGAGAGGTCCGGGCATTTGGGTCCAAGGTTCACGCTGGCCTGTTGCACAGGCTGGCAATCGAAGAACCCGGCACCATCGCCAAGTGGTATCAGGAACACGCTGGCGCGTTCTGGGGTAATGATGCAACGGAAGCGCAGAAGCTGGTCAAAAGCGTTGACGTTAAGTTCCAGGAGCAAGCTGCCGTTGATGCACTGCCCCTGACAACAGGCAATTTTCTGAATTTTGCCCAAGCGGTGGCCCAGGTCGAGTCCGGTGGACGGGCCGATGCCCGCAACCCACGCAGCACGGCAACGGGCGCAGGGCAATTCATAGAGGCCACGTGGCTCGATGTGGTGAAGCGGCACCGGACGGATCTGGCTACGGGGAAGAGCGACGAGACGTTGCTGGCCCTGCGCACCGACCCGGCCCTGTCACGGGAAATGACGGCGGCTTATGCGAGGGACAACGAAGCAGCACTTCGGGAGGCTGGCTTTGAAGCCTCGCCCGGCAATCTCTACCTTGCCCATTTTGCCGGGCTGGCCGGTGCGAAGCGAGTGCTCGGGGCACCCGCTGACACGTCGGTGGAAGCCCTGCTGGGACCGACCGTCGTGGATGCTAATCCGTTCCTGCACGGGAAAACAGCGGCTAACCTGCAAGACTGGGCAAGCCGCCAGATGATCGGCGCCCCGGCGAGCAGGCTGCTCCCGGTCGACCAGTACCTGGCCCCGTTGGCAGCGATCAAGGACCCGGTTGTGCGAGACGGGGCGGAAAGGCGAGCACGCCTCGTTCATGCCAACGCGGAAGCGGGGATCAAGGACCAACTGGAGGCGGACAAGCGGGAGGCCTGGGCTGTCATTGACCGGGGTGGCTCCCCGGATGATCTGGACCCGGATCTGCGCAGCCGGGTTACAGGCACTGGCCTTATCTCCCAATTGTGGAAGGGGGCAGAAAGAAACCTAAAACGTCAGGAGCCACAGACCGACAGAGAACTGCAATACCACCTGCTACGGATGTCAGCCGAGAATCCGGAGACGTTCCAATCTCTCAACCTGCTCGATTATCGTCCCTGGTTCGCGTCTCAAGATTTCGAGGAAATGAGCAAGCGGCAAGTGAGCAGTGAGGCGAAGGACGCGGAGAAGGCCGCGCGGGAGCGTGACAAGACCGCGTCCATGAGCCACGCCATGGGGCTGGCAGACAAGCAACTCCGGGCCGCTGGATTCGACCCAACGGCCAAGCCGGGAAGCCCTGACGCGGAAGCTGTTGCTAAATTTCAGCTTGCGCTGTCCCCCCGCATCGAGGCGATGCATGACGCGACGGGCAAGCGTCCAGGCGACAAGGAAATCCTGGATCTGATCGGAAACCTGCTGCAACCCGGAGAAGTCCTGTCGGGCCTATGGTACTGGAACGACCCGGACAAGCGGGCCTTCCAGATAGAACCGGAAGAACGCGAACGGTGGCGGCCGAACATTGTGCCGACGGACAGGCAGAGGGCACAAATCACCAAAGCTTTTCAAATGCAGACGGGCCAGGTGCCAACTAAAAAGGACATCGCGGCCTGGTGGGCGGAATACCTTCTGGGGGGCGGGAGATGAGCGCGGATAATCCCTTTCTGGCGGTTGGCGCGCGCCTTGCTGGCGGCGCGGCAACGGAGGGCGAAGAAACCAATCCCTTCATCGCGGTTGGCGCGCGCCTCAGGAAACAGGAGGCCGTGCGTCTGCGCGGCACTCTGCTGACGGCGCACGGCCAGGACCCCGACGCCTACGCCCGCGCAGTCCGGTTGGGCGCGCAAGCCGGCCTGCCGCCCGACGTGGTGGCCGCAGACCCCGCCCCTGTGGAAACGCAGGTGCGGACCGACGAAGCGGCGCGGCTTCTGGAATACGCCCCGGCATCGGCGGCTTGGCTGCGGGTGCCCGGCAATGCAATTCTGGCGCGCGACGATATTGCCGCCCTGTACCGAGTCGAGCGGGGGATGAACCTCCGTGAGGCCTTTGGCCGCGGCGTGGATCAGTTGCAGGGCACGGCGTATAGCGCCGTCGAGAACCTAGGCGGGTTGGCCGGCGCGGGCGCGGTCCGGGCCTGGGGACAGGAGGGGCGGGAACGCAACGCCGTCGAGGCCGAGGCCCATGATGGTCAGCGCACCCGGTTTCTGGGCATCCGCTCGCCATCCGATTTTGCCCAATGGGGGCTTGAGACAGCTGGCGAACAGGCGCCGATGATGGCGCCTGGGCTGGCAGGGGGGCTGGCGGGGGCTGGGATCGGCACGCTGGTGGGCGGTCCACTGGGCGCGGTCGTGGGGGGCGTCGCTGGCGCCTTTGTGCCTTCCGCCATCCTTGGCATCGGCGAGACGCAACAGGCAATCAAGGATCGCGACCCCAACGCCGAGGCTTCATGGTCGGCGGTCGGTGGTGGCATGGTGATAGGGGTCCTGGACTCCCTTATGCTCGGCAAGGTGAGCACGATGCTGGCGCGGTCCCTGGGGCGAGAGGCCGCCGAACAGGTGACACGCCACACCTTCCGCACGCTTGCTGCTGATACCGCCAAGAGCCTGACGCTTGAAGGTGTCACGGAAGCAGTTCAGGAAGCTGTTTCCGAAGGCGTGGCGGCCTACGCCACAGACACGCCCGTGGACATCGCCAAACTGGCAGAACAGATGATTGAGGCATTCGCCGCCGGCAGCCTGATGGGTGGCACGGTGGGAGGCGGCTCGCGTCTCATCGTCGATGCCAACCGGGCGGCAAAGGCGCGGGAGGACCAGACGCTGTTCCAGGCCCTGGCCGAAGGCGCGGCCTCCTCGAAGCTCCGCGAGAGGCTGCCGGAAAAGTACAAGGAGTTTCTCGACCACGTTACGCGCGATGGGCCGGTTGAGAACCTTTACATTCCGGCGGAGGAACTGGTTCGTTATTTCCAGGGTGTGAACGTCGATCCCTTCGCGTTTGCCGACGACTTCCCCGGCATGGATTATGTCGTCGAGCAGTTGCCGGAGGCGCTTGCCAGTGGCGGCGATGTGCGCATTGCGACCTCTGATTACGGGACATGGCTTGCCGGCACCGATCATCATGCCGGTCTGGCGCCGCACCTGCGGCTGTCGCCTGAGGCCATGACGGCGGCGGAGGCCGAGGCATTTGATGACGATATGGCCGGGGCTCTGGCGAAACGTGCCGACGAAATGGAGGCCGATCTGCTCCAGGAGCAGGAATCTCTCTCGTCGGCGGACAAGGTTTTCGAGGACATCCGGGGCAAGCTGGTCGAAGCAGGATTCCGTCCCCAGGACGCTGAGGCCCAGGCCATCCTCTGGCGCCAACGCACCGCGACGCGGGCGGAACGGCTAGGCATGGACCCGTGGGACCTGTATCAGGAGACGTTCACCGACGGCGGGCCGGCCATCACGGCGGACACCACGGCCCCGCAACCGCTGGCGCCAAAGAATCAAGATCCGCTTGACACTTGGCTTGATGCCCTGCGCAACGGAACAGCCGCCCCCAAGGCACAGGGGCGGGGACCGTCCCTGCTGGAATGGATCGCGAGACGCGGCGGGATCATCGACGAGGGCGGCGAACTGCGGGCCCTTGATCTTGACACCTGGCACAAAGGCAAGGTCGGGCGGCGCAAACTGCTGCGGGAACAGACGACGGCAGCCGGTCCCCGTCTGTTCGGCCTGGCCGGCGAGGCCAACACCCCCTACACCCCCGACGATGTGACGCGCGCGGCCTGGGAGGAAGGTTATTTCTCCGAGGCCGGGGAACAGCGTCCCAGCCCCAACGACCTGTTCACCGCCATGGCCGAGGAGGCCGCCGGACGTCCACGATACGTGAACGAGGATCTCGTTGCGGCCCGCTATCACAAGACGCTCGATAACCTGGCCGAGGCCATCGATGCGGTGGGTCGCGATGTTAAGACTAACGACAATACCACCATCAAGGCCGCGCTCAGGGCGGCAAAATATTATCAGGCCGGTGGCAGCGATGTTCCCCGTGGTCATGTGACCTTTCCGCTCGCAGGGCTGGGGACAGGACAAACCACCATCACTCTGACCGATCAGGCCAACCTGTCCACCTTCCTGCACGAGACCGGTCACGTCTGGCTGGAGGAACTGAAGGCCGATGCGGCGCGACTCGAGGCGCCCGAGTCATTGCGTCAGGATTGGGCCACGGTGCAAGCATGGCTCGGGGGTGAGGAGGGGGCTGCCCCCACGACAGACCAGCACGAACAGTGGGCGCGCGGGGTCGAAGCATATTTTCGCGAAGGCAAGGCCCCCTCGTTGGAACTGGCGGATGTCTTTTCCCGCTTCCGGACCTGGCTGATCCAGGTCTATCGCACGATCCGCGGTCTGAATGTCCATCTGACCGACGAGGTGCGGGCGGTCATGGATCGGCTGGTGGCCAGTGATGCCCAGATTGAGGTGGCTCTGGAGGCCGAAGCGGCCCGGCCCTTGATTGCCGATCCGAAGGCCCTGGGTCTCTCGGAAACCGAGTGGGAAACCTATCAGCGCCTGGCACACAAGGCCCGGACGGAGGCCGAGGAAACGCTGACGCAGCGGGCCATGGCCGAGGCAGCACGGGAAAAGGAAGCCTGGTGGCGGGAAGAACGGGATCAGGTCAATGAAGAGGTGACGCAGGATGTTGATGCACGTCCGGTCTATCAGGCTTTCCGGTTTCTGATCGAGGGCAAGTTGCCGGAGGGTGTTGAACCATCCTTCGCGGTGCTGGGCAAACTGTCACGGAAAGTGCTGGTCGAGAACTATGGTCCGGAAATCCTGAACCGTCTGCCACGGGCCTTTGGCCGGATC
This sequence comes from Paracoccaceae bacterium, assembly GCA_009773055.1. Taxonomy (GTDB): domain Bacteria; phylum Pseudomonadota; class Alphaproteobacteria; order Rhodobacterales; family Rhodobacteraceae; genus Tabrizicola. The sequence goes on along the minus strand of WOUW01000056.1, from coordinate 1,160 downwards.
TACGGTGAGAATGGCGTGCATCCCGACTACGTGGCCGAGGCTTTTGGTTTCGGGTCGGGTGACGCCCTGGTCCAGGCGTTGTTGCAGATGCAACCGCGCAAGGCCGTGATCAAGGCAGAAACAGACGCCCGGATGTATGCCGCCCACGGCAATATACTGACCGATGGCTCGCTGGCCGAGGAGGCACGGACTGCAATTCAGAACGGTGCCCGGACAGCCCTGTTGCAGGCCGAACTGAAGACGCTGAAAAAGGTTGTTGCGAGACAGACGCGCCAAACCGCCCTTGAGGAAGGGCGTGAGAAGGCGCAGGAGCGCCTTGACACGGCGGAGCACAAGATCAAAGAGGCCAAAGCTCAAGGCAACTGGGACGTGGCACAAGAACGTCTTGTCGCCGATATGCGCGTGGGGAAGGAAAAAGAGAAGACTCGTCAAACCCTCGAAGCTGGGCGTGAGAAGGCGCGGGAGCGCCTCAAGGAAGCCGAGCACAAGATCAAAGAGGCCAAGGAACAGGGCGATTGGGACGTGGCTTTCGAACGAAAGAAAGCGTCTGATAAAGTCGCGGTCCAGGCCCAGGCCCGCCAAGCAGTGATCGACCATGATACGCCGGCTACCGTCTATAAGGCAGCAGCAGTCCGCATCATCGCCCGTCGCCGGATTCGCGATGTGCACGAGGTCCTGCATCGGGCCGCCGAAGTGCGGGCGGCCAGGGCGACCGAACAAGCCATCGCCAAGGGCAATCTGCTGGAAGCGGTCAAACAGAAAGACCGGCAGGTTCTGGCCCACCACCTGGCCAATGAGGCAGGGGTGGTGCAGAAGGGAGCCGACAAAGCGTTGAAATTCCTGCGCTCGTTCGACAAGCCCAAGGTGCGCAAGGAGCTACCCCCCGAATACGTGGAGCGCATCGATGCTCTGCTGGAAGGCTACGACCTGCGTCCTGCCGGCCAGCGCACGCTCGACAAGCTGGCTAAACTACGGGCCTTCGTCCAGCAGCGCCTGGATGCCGGGGAGGTGGTCGAGGTGCCAGCCAGGCTGTTGGAACGGGCCGGTCAGGTGAATGTCCGGGACCTGACGGTGGACGAACTGCGCGGCTTGGTCGATGCGGTGAAATATCTGGAGCACCTGGGCAGACTCAAAACCAAGCTGCGGCTTGCCAAGAAACA
>WOUW01000055.1 GCA_009773055.1 Paracoccaceae bacterium | reverse complement strand
CTGCCCTTCCGTCGAGCCTTTGCTGAAATGCCAAGCTCCAACCAGACCGCTCAGGTTTCAGCTAATCGCTTCAATTGAAATCGGGAACCAAACGCCACAACCAGAGATCGGCGTCATCTTGGGTTTCGGCCGCCTCCATGTCTCCGAGAGGCACCCCTTCATCATCCAAATCTGTATGGCGAGATCGGCTCATGCGCGCATTATAGCACCGTTTTGCACGCTTGTGGATGGATTTCCGGGCTCTGCTATTTCCTCTATTATAGAAGGGATCGATGTCCTTGTGTTCTCGACACCGTCAATGCGGCTCCCGCAGCCTTCAGCCCATAGATATAAGGGTTCCCGCGCTCAGAGCGACGAGGGAGACAACCATTGCATTCGTTTACAAACGGTCGTTTACTCCTGACATCCGCAATTGCAAAATGCCCCCTGCCCCGTGCCACTCATCGGATACGCGCGTATTTCCACCGAAGATCAAACCGCCCTGCCCCAGGTTCAGGAGCTGCGCTCCGCAGGCTGCGTGGAAATTGTCGAAGAGCAAGCCTCGGGCGGCAGTCGCACCCGGCCAGTTCTGGCGCGTGTGCTGGATCAGCTGCGCGTTGGCGATACACTTGTCGTGGTTCGGATCGACCGCCTTGCCCGCTCGCTTTCTCACCTCTTGGAAATCATCGAGCGGCTGGAGGCGAAAGGTGCGCATTTCCGGTCCTTACAGGATCCGATTGACACGGCATCGCCGCAGGGCAAGTTTACACTTCAGGTGTTGGGCGCGGCCGCAGAGTTCGAACGGGCACTTATCCGTGAGCGTACCAAAGCAGGGCTGCGCTCGGCCAAGGCCGAAGGTCGCGTGGGTGGCAACCCTGGCCTTAGAGCCCACGACCCAGCGGCAATCCGAAAAGCACGAGCGGCACGGGTAGAGAGTCATTTCCAAAGGCTGAACGCCACCGCTGAACATTGGGTGCCGGAAGTGCGCCGCCTTCGCCCTGAGATGGCGTGGGAGGATGTCCTTTCGGTTGTGAACTCTGGCTTGCCGCGTGACGCCAAACCGTGGACCCAGCCTCGCTTGATCCGCGCAGCCAATAACTTTGTTCGTGAAGGCCTTTTGCCTGCGGCTATTCTTGGCCGAGCCCTGCAAACTGAAAAAAACGACCGTCTCCCCGCCATCGTCGCCGCAATCAAAGGCGCAGATCCCGAAGTCACTCTGCAGGCAATCTGTCAAAGGTTGGAAGCCATGCGAGAGCGTACACCGCGGGGCCGGACAAAGTGGCAACCTTCATCGGTGAAGATGCTGCTAGAACGGGCAGCGAGGCTCGGGTTGGCGTGCTAGCTACAATAGAAATGCGGAAAGCGATTCGCGCACGACTATTCCTGAACTAGGTTTTGTGCTCTTTAGCCCAACCGGTACAAGATGTGTCATCTTCCAAAGCGTTGCGAACTTTTCACATAACTATCAATAGCTTACCGGGCTGCGTTGAGAGTTTGGGCGAACAAGCAAAACATGCCGCTCAACTCACAGCATAAAAAAACAGTTGCCGCACTATAAGTTGCGTGCCATCACTTCAGTTGTCGCACAAACACGATTATGACGCTTTCTTGCGACGAAACTACAAAAGCCCACCAAGAGGCGCCTGAGGACAGATGAACACGAGCACATATCAACCTTCGCCAGGCTCAATTGCTAGCACAATCAGTGCGAACGCAGCACGCCTGTCTGAAGCTCTGAACACCCATATGCGCAACAGCTTTCAACCTGAAAGCCGAAAAACTCTGCGCAAGTTCCATCCCGCCGAAGTCTCCGAGCTGACGGGCATCAGCATGTCTAACCTTCGAACGCGACACCAGGAAGGCGACTTCCCTGAAGTCGAGACTGACGCGCGCGGCCGGCGCCTTTACACTGCAGAAGAAATCGACACCATCCGCAAGGTTATGGCGCGCACAGGACGCAATGGCGACGCCTACCTGCCTGGGCGCCGTGACGGCGACGGACTACAGGTCATTTCTGTCGTGAACTTCAAGGGCGGTTCCAGCAAGACAACCTCGGCCATCCATCTGGCTCAGCGCTATGCACTGCGCGGCTACCGGGTTTTGGCATTGGATATGGATCCACAGGCGAGCCTGACCACGATGTTTGGCTACCGCCCAGAGATCGAGTTTTCGGAAACTGGGACGATCTACGATGCTTTGCGCTATGAAGATCCCGTCCCACTCAGCCAAGTCATTCGGAAAACATACTTTCACAATCTCGATCTCGCCCCGGCTGGTCTGATCTTGTCTGAGTATGAAACCGAGACTGCTTATGCTCTGCAGCATCGGGTTGATCCGCCTTTTACTCAGCGGCTCGCCATAGCATTGGATGAAGTTGAGAAGGACTACGACCTCGTCTTGATAGATTGCCCACCGCAACTTGGCTTCACCACCATGACTGCGCTGCTGGCTTCGACTGGACTTCTCATAACAGTCGTTCCAAGCATGTTGGACGTCGCATCAATGGCGCAATTCCTTGAAATGGCTGGGGAAACTGTCAGGGTTCTTGAAGAGTCGACAGGCCCGACCGATTGGAAATTCCTCAAATTCTTAATCGCACGCTATGAACCGACAGACGTTCCGCAATCTCAGATGGCGGGCTTCCTGCGATCGATTCTTCTGGATCAAGTCTTGAACACCCCGATGTTGAAATCCACCGCGATTTCCGACGCCGGCATGACCCAACAGACAATCTATGAACTCGACCCTACTCAAGTCATCCGCAAGACGCTGGATCGCATCCTAGAAAGTGTAAATGGCGTCGCGGATGAGTTTGAAAAGGTCATCCAGGAAGCCTGGGGACGGAGAACTGACTAATGGCTCGTCGCAACATATTTCAGCCACCACCGCCTCCCGCTTCCGGTTCGGAGGTAGGCCAACCGGACAGCAAGCCCCGGTTCCCCAACACTGGGGCGATGTCAGGCGTAAAGTCTACACTTCGCGACCTGTCTTCAAACGCTGTCCGAGAAATTGATCCATCATTGATTGACGACGGCGGCCCGAAGGATCGCCTGACCATCACTGATGCCGATGTTGCAGATCTTGTGCAGAGCATTCGGGCTCATGGTCAGCAGGTGCCAATCATGGTGCGCCCGCTCCTTGAAAACCCGGGACGCTATCGCATCGTCTATGGCAGACGGAGGCTTCGTGCCCTGAAGTTGGCTGGCATCCCGGCTAAAGCCTTGATTCGAACGCTCACCGACGAACAGGCGATCTTGGCGCAGGGCCAAGAGAACAGCTTGCGCCTCGATCCGAGTTTTATCGAAAAGGCAATCTTTGTCACTGATTTGACCGATGGTGGATATGACCAGTCCGTCGTGTTGGATGCCTTGGCGATCGACAGGCCCATGCTATCTCGAATGACCAAAGTAGCGCGGACGCTGCCACTTGGCGTGGTTCAGTTCATTGGCGCTGCTCATGGAATCGGACGCCGTCGCTGGGAAGAGCTGGCTGACCTGGTTCGAGACAAAGGGATCGACCTCGACGCTCTCGTAGCTTCTCTGGATGAAGCCTCTCGTACGCTTACGTCAGATGAACGGTTTGCATTGCTATCTGATGCGGCATTGAAAGCAGGACAATCGGGCGCCTCACAAGCTGGTACGCCCCCTGCCCTACCGGTCATCTACGAGGGATCCAAGGTTGCCGAGATTAAAGACACTCCGCGATCATTGACGATCCGCTTTGCAGGCTCTGACCAACCAGAGTTCACAAAGTGGATGAGAGAACATGCTGAAACAGAGGTCTTGCGCCTCTACGAAGCCTGGCGGTCGGCAACTGAAGCCGATTGAGATGAACCGAGCAGATCAACAACAAAGGGAGCACTCGCAACCAAAGTAAAAAGAAAGAGCCCCCCAAGGTCACCCTCGGAGAGCCCAATCTGTTGCCTAGCATCACCAGATTTACCAGCTTCTCCCTGTCAGTCAAGAACAACCGATTCGGTTGACTCTATAAGTTTTGCCTAAACAGGCGAACTAATCGGTGCCTTGCTGTGGCAGCTTTTGCCTAGGCTTGCCGTGAAAAAACATGCGCTTTCAACACATTACTGCACCTTTAGGGTCGCGGTCCGCAGAAGATTTGCCTACGACTCATAGTCAGCCCGATCGGTTCAGCCTCATCGAAGTTGTCCGCAAGGCCAGCACCGCCCTCGGGCTCAAGGCTCCGATCATTGCAACTCTGGATGCATTGCTGTCCTGCTTGCCCCCAAAGCGAAGCCACAACTTCGTGTTTGCGTCAAACGCAACGATTGCGTTCAAGCGCAACGGTATTTCCGACCGAACGATCCGTCGACACGTCGCTCAACTAGCAGAGGCTGGCTTGCTCGCTCGATCCGATAGCCCTAACCGCAAACGCTTCTCCAAGAGCGACATGTCCACTGGCAGTGTCCTTCGCTTCGGTTTTGACCTTTCTCCGCTATTCAAAAGCTATGACCAGATTTGTGCGATGGCGGAAGACTGCGCCAAACAAGCCAGTCACATTTCCTACCTACGGACTAAAGTGCGGTGCGCGATCGCCCGAACAATAGTGTTAGATGGGATAAGCATCGATGCGGAAAACGCACTTCGCGCATTGAGGCGCAAGTTATCGGCTGAAGAACTCTGCAGCATCCTGGATGACCTTGTCTCCGTTGAGGAAAACCAAGGTACGGATTGCAGTGCAGAGATGTCGACTGATGCCGAAATGTCCGCAACTGACGGACAAAATGTCCGACACCATCATAACTCAAAAAAAGAACTTATAGATTCTGATGTCGCTGAGAAGACCGAAGACTCCCATCAACGGCATCACCAGATATCTATCAGCAGCCTAGTTGGTGCATGCAAAGAGGCAGCAAGCTACCTCCAACACCCTGCAGAGAGCTTATCTGACGTAATTGGTCACGCCCGTACACTTGCTCCAATGATGGGCATCGACAGTACGACTTACCGAGCAGCAGAAGATAGGCTTGGAGAACTTAGAACTGCCGTTACCGTTTGGGGCGTGCTTCAGATGCAAGGAAGAATTCGACAGCTTGGAGCCTACTTTCGCGCCATTACCACCGGAAAACGAAGCGCAGCTTTCGATCCTTGGGCAATGATCAATAGCCTTGTGAAGCAGAATAGACTGCAAAGATGTTAAAGTTGTCCGCGGACAACGGCCAGCAGGGGCCAAGAACTGAAGTCTCTGCTTCAGAAAACAGAATTGTCCGCGGACAATCTTCACGGAGCGGCGTCAGATCGTTACTCGACAACGGTTCCACAGTTGAGAGTGAAAGGATTGCTTGTTTGAGGGTGACGGGGAGTGAGATCGGGAGAGTGGCTCCCGGCGCCCGTCGTGGAGAAGACCTAATGGCCCAAGCTGCCCAGAAAATCACCCTGTCGTCCTCACGGGACATCCCCTTTGACAAACTGGTGCTGAGCCAGTCCAACGTCCGGCGCATAAAGGCCGGTGTGTCGGTGGAGGAGTTGGCCGAGGACATCGCCCGCCGCGGCTTGTTGCAAGGCCTGAGCGTGCGGCCTGTGTTGGATGCCGATGGCGTCGAGACTGGCAAGTTCGAGATCCCTGCTGGCGGACGGCGGTTCCAGGCGCTGTCATTGCTGGTGAAGCAAAAGCGTTTGGCCAAGACCGCACCTGTGCCTTGCGTGTTGCGCGATGTGACATCGGATATTCTGGCCGAGGACGACTCTTTGGCTGAGAACATGCAGCGCGTTGCCTTGCACCCGCTCGATCAGTTCCGCGCTTTTGTTGCTTTGAAGGAGAAGGGTCAGGGTGAGGAGGCGATCGCGGCGGCCTTCTTCGTCACACCGCAGATCGTGAAACAGCGGTTGAAACTTGCGTCCGTGGCCCCTGCCCTGCTCGAGGTCTATGCTGAGGAAGGCATGACGCTGGAACAGCTGATGGCCTTCACGGTGAACCCCGATCACGTGCGCCAGGTGCAGGTCTGGGACGCGGTGAAGAACTCCTGGAACAAGGAGCCGTATTCGATCCGGCGCATGTTGACTGAGACCTCTGTGCGGGCCTCGGATCGGCGCGCGGTGTTTGTAGGTGTTGATGCCTATGAGGCTGCGGGTGGAGTTGTCATGCGCGATCTCTTCCAAGGCGATGATGGTGGCTGGTTGGAGGACCCTGCCCTGCTTGACGGTTTGGTCGCGGACAAACTGCAAGCCGAGGCGCAAGCAATCGCCGCTGAGGGTTGGAAGTGGATCGAGGTGTCAACCGACCTGCCCTATGGCTACAGCCACGGTCTGCGGCGCCTGGTTGGTGAACCGACGTCGCTCAGCGCGGATGAAGCTGCAGAGCATGCCAAGTTGGTCGCGGAGTATCGCACGCTTGAAGAGGAATATTCTGGTCAGGACGAATACCCTGAAGAGATCGACACGCGGCTTGGCGAGCTGGAAGGTGCGATGGAAGCCTTTGAGCAGCGCCCGCTGATCTTCGATGCAGCCGAAGTTGTCCGCGCAGGCGTCTTCGTGACGTTGGATCGGGATGGTGGCTTGGCTGTCTATCGCGGCTATGTCCGGCCGAAAGATGAGCCTCGCGAAGAGACCGTGGCCAACTGTGGGGATGATCTGGGTGTGGTAGGGCAGGGGGCTGATGCCAGTGTCTCCGCCTGTCAGCTTCCCGCTGGTCTGTCTGCGGCCACCGTCATCACTTCCGGGGGCCAGCCGTTCAGCGTTGGTCTTCCAGACGATGAGGATGATGGCGCAGCTTCTGATGAAGCTGGTCAATGACACCTTCCGCAGCTCCGGCGCGTCGGGCAGTTGCTTGGAAGCCTCCGTTCGCCCCGTCTACATGTCGGCTCAGGCCCCCGATCTGAAGGACAGTCCGGTGGCCAAGGCCGTGGACGATCGTCATGCTGCCTGGGAGGCCGATCTACCGCTTGGCGACGATGCCGTGCTTTGGGACTATCTCTCGGCCCTCGATCAGGCCAGCCGTCTGGTTTTGCTGGCGCATTGCCTGAGCTTCGGGATCAATGCTCTGCATGAGAAAGTGAACCCATATGGCGCAGGCATCTCGGCCAGCGGGCTGACCCGGCGCATGGCCCAGTCCGAGATCGTGGCCAAGGCCGTCGATCTCGACATGGTCGCGGCAGGCTGGGAGCCGACGGCTGACACCTACCTGAACCGTGTTCCCAAGGCGCGTATCCTTGAAGCTGTGCGTGAGGCGAAGGGGGAGGGCACCGCGCAGTTGCTCGACCATCTGAAGAAGGGCGAGATGGCGATGGAAGCCGAGCGCTTGCTCAAGGGCAGCGGTTGGTTGCCGGAGGTTCTGCGGCGCAGTGATCTTGCCGCTCTGGACGGCGATGGCGCTGCAGAAGGGCAGGGGGCTTTGAGCGAAGAAGTCTTGGGCGATCAGGACAACGTCGAGGAAATCGACTTGCCCGCCTTCCTGATGGCCGATTTGCCCGTGGAAAGTACGGCAATGATGGCTGCGGAGTGATCTGAGCCCCCGAGGGCGGGGAAACCCGCCCTCATTCAATACAAAACACAACAATATCAATATGATGGGTGCGAATGCTCGCATTCAAGATGAGGAATCATGTCCGCAAACACAATCATCGACCAAGCGCCTTTGGGCGCGCTCATTCGTTACACCGACGGCAGTCCAAAGCCGCCTGCACGCTTCACCAAAAAGTTGGCAGCCTGGGAACGGTCCAACGGTGTTGGCCGTCTGGTGAAGAAAGAGCCGCCGCGGCCTTATCCGACCTGGACGGCTCCAGCATCCTTTACGCTGCATGAGGGGAACTTCTCCTCAGAGGGGGTTATCCTCGTCACCATCATGCGCAGTCATTCGGCTGACAGTCGGCTGGTCTTCGAGGTGGCTGAGGAACCCAAAGCTGGACAAGTGCGTGTTCTTCTGGACTTCGGTGGAAACACCGAGCTGCTGCATCTTGCGGAATCCATTACCGCGGCCGAGCTCTGGATCGCGAGGGAGGGCTATCGCAATGCGAGGATCGAGACCGTCGGTTCCGAGGATGGCGATAGGGCAGGGGAGGCGGATATTGCCGCCTGAGCCTTCTCATAGACCAAGGGGGCCCGCCGCACGCGGGCCTCTCATCCAGCACCAACCTGTCCCGCGCATCTGCGCGGGGCACCAAAGGCTCCATCCCCAGTAAGGCCTCGGTCAACCAAAAGCATGTCTGCAAGGCAGGCGGGGTGAGCATCAGCGGGACAATTCGGCTCCTTGTGTCAAAGTACCATCCCCCGCTTGCCAGTCCCTTCCTTGCCCCAAATCCAGTCTTCGAGATCAAGCCACAAGGGCTCGGACTACGGGGCGAGCCCGTGCCGCCGGCCGGATTCGGGGCAAGCCCGAACGCACCCGGTGATGTCAGCCCGTCTTTGGGCCTGCGGGTTCCTGTCAGCGCGGGGGATGGTCCCTCGCCTCCCAGCAGGAGCCAAAACAGATGTCCCGCAAAGATGCACACGCCTTCGCCGCCAGCCTCGCAGCCACGCTCATGGTCTCCATCGTGGTCTTTCAGGCAGGGGATGGAACCTTTGGTGCCGTCCCCGCCGACGAAATCGACGGTGACGAGGTTTTGGTTGTGGCTGAGCACGACCCGTGGGCGTAATGCCCACAGTCGTTAAGAAGGCCCGGGGACGGCGCGAATGCGCCTCCGGGCCTTTCGCCTGTCTGCCCTCAAGAGCCTGACAGGCCCACTGCGCCGACGTCTTGTCGGCATTCCGAAATCCAAAGAAGGCGGTGGCAAGAAACTGAAGCAGATAGGGCAGATGGAATGGTTGCCGCCCTCCCCAAACGGCATCGCGATGTGCCAAGATTGTGGTGTTCAGAGCCACAAAACGGAGAGGACGGCATATAA
>WOUW01000054.1 GCA_009773055.1 Paracoccaceae bacterium | reverse complement strand
CGTCCGACTTCAGAAGGTTGCGCCAGACCCGTTCGCCCGCGTGCGGCTCTCCGCTGATGAGCAGGACCCGCAGCCGGTCACGGACGCCGTTGATCTGCACGGCCGAGGCGTTGTTGCGGTCGGTGATCTCGCCATCAACCGGGGCGACCGAGAACTGGATCACGTTCGCCCCGCCATGCGGCAGCGTCACGGGAAGCTCCAGATCCTCATTGAGAGGGACGGTGTAGGTCTGGGGCGCTTCGGTGTCGATCGAGATGGTCAGGTCAACCTCGCCTGACCCGGACGGGGGGGCACCGACATCCTCGATCCGAAGGTCCAGCTTGAACTCTTCGCCGATGATGGCGAAGGCGGGGGCGTTCTTGACGACGATGCGGCGGTCCCAATCGGCGGCACGGCCAGTCAGAAGAACCTGCAGCGGGGCTGGCAGGTTGGGCACCACGCCTGCGTCATGAACCCGGCCATCAGTGATCAGGATCGCCCCGGAAACCCGGGCGCGCGGCTCTTCGGCCAGCGCTTCGGAGAGCGCAGTCATGACCAGCGACCCCGAATCCTCGTCGCCGTCACCGACGCGGTGAATACGCAACTCGGTGTTCGGCATCTGCGCCACTTCGGCCTGCACCGAGGCCACTGCCGCCTCGGTCTGGGCGCGGCGGTCGGACAGGCCCTGGCTTGCACTGTCATCGACCACAAGGATCACGATGTCCGACAGGGTCTGCCGCTCTTCCTCTTGCAGGGCCGGATTGGCCAGCGCAAGGACCAGCGCGCCCAGCGCCAGCGCACGAAGCCACCAGCCCGACAGACCGCGCCAAAGCGCCAGACCGACGAGGAGGACCGCCACCACGCCCGCGACAATGAGAAGTGGCCAGGCGATCAGCGGCGCAAAGACAAGGGATGCGGTCATTGGCCCAACCTTTCCAGAAGGGCCGGCACATGGACCTGGTCCGATTTGTAGTTGCCGGTCAGCACATGCATGATCAGGTTGATCCCGAAGCGGTAAGCGATCTCGCGCTGCTGTTCCCCGGCAAAGCCCCGGCCCACCTGCACCAGCGGGACGCCGCTTTGGTCTGTGGCCCAGGCCGCCGCCCAATCCGCCCCGCCGATCACCACTGGCGTCACCCCATCGTTAAGGTTGCGAAACGGCATCCCGTCCGCGGCCTCGGCCTCGGCATTTGGCGACGCCTCGACCCAGATTTGCCCGCCCTGATGGCGACCGGGAAATTCCTGCAGAAGATAGAAGGTCCGGGTCAGCACATGGTCGGCAGGCATCGGTTCCAGCGGTGGAATGTCCAGGCCTTCGGCGATCACCTGCAAGGCTTGGCCTTCCGGCGTTGTCCCGCCACCAAAGCCGGTCAGATCGGCATCGCGGGTGTCGAACAGGATCATGCCGCCGGTCCTGAGATACTGGTTCAGCTTGGCATAGGCCGCATCCGAGGGCTGGGCAGCCCCGGCCACCACGGGCCAGTACAGGAACGGAAAGAAGGCAAGCTCGTCCTTCTCGATATCCACGCCCATCGGCATCATCGGCTCGATCGAGGTGCGCTGCCACAGCTTGTCGGACAGGCCCAGAAGCCCTGCCCGCGCCATGTCGTCCACCATGGGATCGCCGGTCAGCACATGGGCAAGGACGACCGAACTTGTCGCCTCCAGCGCGAAGGCGTCGTCGGGCGCAGGTTCCTGCGCCTGCGCGCCACGCGGCACGGCGGCCACCAGCGCCAGCACCAGCACCGCTGCGGCCCCCCGGGTCAACCCGCGCAGGCGTCCGGCAAGCCAAAGTGCGGCCAGCACGTCGAGGAGGAGCAGGATCAGGCCGAAGGACAGAAACTCGCCCTTCAGCGCTCGCACCGCGCGGGCCTCCAGGCTGTCGACCGGGATACCGGCAGGCCAGACGGCAGGCTCAAGCACGGTTTCAGTCCCGAGGACGTTCAGCGCCACCCGACGCTCGGCACCGGCATAAAGCCCGGGCGGGTTCGCCGCAGTGGGTCCCTCGGCGATGGCCTTTCCCAGCACCTCGCCCTCGACCCCGGGCAGTTCGCCCGCGTCCGAGGTCTGCCCATAAGCGTCCAGCACCACTTCGGGCACCCAGGTCTGCCCGGCCAGGTCCGCCGCCTCGGGCGTAGCGGGCTTGGTCGACACCGCAAGCCGTTCCAGCATCTGCACGAACAACCCCGACAGCGGCAGCGAGGACCATTCGGCATTGGCGGTTACATGGACCAGCACGACCTGGCCCTGACCAACCACCTTCCGTGTCATCAGCGGCGTTCCATCGTCAAGCGCGGCGATGGTGCGGTCGGCAAGGTCGGGGTCGGGCTGCGCCAGCACCTGCTCGCGCACGACCACATCCGGCGGCGCGGTCAGTCCAAAAAAGGGCGAGCCTTCCGGGAAAGGCGCCAGCGCCTTCGGTTCCCCCCAGCTCATCGCGCCGCCGACCGTGCGACCACCTTCGCGCAGACGGACCGGCAGCAGCGGGTCTTCATCCACCCGCGCGACATCGCTGGCCGCCAGAACCGGCCCTGCGAAGCGCAGAAGCAGCCCGCCCTTCTCCAGCCATTCCATCAGCGCCAAGCGTTCGCCTTGGGTGACATCGGCGACATCGGCGAGGATCACCACATCCGGGCTGGCGCGAAGCGTGTCGGTCAGGTTGCCCTCGATCAGGTCCGCCGTGGGGGCAAGCGCCTGCCGCAGGTAATGCAGCGGCGACAGAAGCTGCAGCGTTTCCTGATCCGCGCCCATGCGGATCAGCGCGATCTTGCGACGCTTCAGGCTGTCATCGGCCAGACTGACCGCCCCCGCCGTGCGCGCGCCTTCCAGCACGAAGCGGGTGATCCGGTTGCGCAGTTCGGGTGGCAAGTCGATCGCGGCTTCAGCCTTCGGGGTGCCCGCGTCGAAGGTCAGCGTCACCCGGCCAAGATCGCGTTCGACCCCGGCCGGATCGGGGCCTTGCGCCACGACATCGACGGACACCGCCGCCCCGGCTGGCACCCGGCTGGCCGAGACGATGACCCGCCCTTCATCATAGCCAGCGGGATGCAGGCCAAGGATCGGGCGCGGATTCTCGACCACCTGGACGTCGCCCCTTGATCGCAACGCCGTCAGAAGATCCTCACGCCCGGGATGGACAAGGCCATCCGACAGCCAGACCGTCTCGAACCCGCCCTCGGGCAGGGCCGCGGCCCACTCGGCGAAGGCACCTGGGGCCCAGGCCTGCGGCTGCAGGCCGGCTGCCCGGCCCGCCCAGGCCTCGGCAGTCTGGAATTCGACCCGGTCGGGCACGTCGGTCAGCCGGATCAGCGCCACGGTGCGCCCTTGAACGCCGGCCTCGCCGATCAGCGCCTCGATCTTTTCCACCCGCTGCGGCCAGTCGCGGGCATCGGCCCAGCCACCATCGACGGCGATCAGCATCGGCCCGGTTCCGGCCACCCGGTCATCGGGGTTCAGGACCGGCCCGGCAAAGCCCAGAATCAGCGCGCCCACCGCCAGCGTCCGCAACAGAAGCAGCCACCAGGGCGTCTTGTCGGTCTCGGCCTCGTCGTCCTTCAGGCCCAACAACAGCGCCACGCCCGGAAACCGTCGCCGGATCGGGGCGGGCGGCACAGCGCGGAGGAGTAGCCACAGGATCGGCAGCGCAACCAGCGCGACCAGAAGCCAGGGGACAGCAAACCCGAGAGGCCCGAGCGTGAACATCAGTGCCCGCCCTCCAGCGCGGCATAGGCCCAGAGGAGGGCAGATTGCGCAGGCGCGCCCGTGTGATGGGTCGAGAAATGCCAGCCGACTGCGCGGGCCAGCGTGGCCAGCCGGTCCTTCCGTTCCGCAAGCCGGGCGAGATAGCGGGCGCGCAGATCGCCTGCCTGCTGAGTCTCATGCCGCATCGTGCCGCCCATCGATTCAAAGATCGTGCGCCCGTCGAAAGGAAACTCCTCTTCGGCCGGGTCGAGAACCTGGATCAGCACGCCCTTCACCCCGCGGTCGGCGGCCCGCGCAAGTCCTGCCTCGATGCCTTTAAGATCACCAAGAAAATCCGACAGGAACACAGCCCGGCCATGGCTGACCATGCCTTCGGTTTCCGGCGCACCGTAGTCCTCGGGCTCGTCCTTGTCCGCCAGCCGTGCCGCCAGCCGCAAAAGCTGCGCCCGCCCCGACCTTGGCGAGGCAAGGCCCGCAAGCCCGACCCGTTCGCCCCCACGAAGTAGAAGCACCGCCAGTGCCAGACCCAGAAGCCGCGCCCGGTCAGATTTCGGCGCGCGGGATTTGTCGCCGCTGAACGCCATCGACTTTGCGGGATCGACCCAGATCGTCACGGACTGCGCCGCCTGCCATTCGCGTTCGCGCACGAAATGGGCGTCAGACCGGGCCGAACGCCGCCAGTCGATCATCCGCGCGGAATCCCCGGCATGGGCCGGACGGTATTGCCAGAACTCGTCCCCCAGCCCCGCGCGTCTGCGGCCATGTTCGCCCATCATCACAGTCGAGGCCAGCATTTCAGCCTCGGCCAGCAAGGGCGGCAAGGTCTGCCCCAGCGCCTCGGCCCGCGTGCGAAGGTCGGGAGAGCGAGGATCGGGCGCTGCCGTCACGCCGCCGCCTCAAGCCGCAGCGTCTTGGCCGTGACGCGGCTGATGATCCCGGCCAGCGTCTCGCCCCGGGCGCGCGCCGCAAAGGACAGCGCCATACGGTGCACCAGCACAGCCTGCGCCAGGTCGGCCACATCGCTGATCGACGGCGCAAGCCGCCCTTCCAGAAGCGCCTTGGCCCGGACCGTCAGCATAAGGGCCTGCGCCGCACGCGGGCCCGGCCCCCAGGACAGGCTGTCCGCCAGATCGCGCCCTTCGGCTTCCCCCGGTCGGCAGGCGCGTACAAGGTCAAGGATCGCCTCGACCACCTGTTCGCCGACCGGCATCCGCCGGATCACGCCTTGCGCACGGATCAGCTCGTCCGCGGTAAAGACCTGATGCGCCTCGGCCTCTTCCGCCCCAGTCGTTGCGATCAGAATGTCGCGTTCGGTCGCCCGTGTCGGGTATTCGACGTCGACCTGCACAAGGAACCGGTCCAGCTGCGCTTCGGGCAGGGGGTAGGTGCCTTCCTGCTCGATCGGGTTCTGGGTTGCCAGCACATGGAAGGGCTTGCCCAAGGGGCGATGCTGGCCCGCGATGGTGACCTCTTTCTCCTGCATTGCCTGCAAAAGCGCAGATTGGGTGCGGGGCGAGGCGCGGTTGATCTCGTCGGCCATCAGAAGCTGGCAGAAGATCGGACCCTCGACAAAGCGAAACGCCCGGCCCCCGTCAGCGCTGGTTTCCAGCACTTCGGACCCCAGAATATCCGCCGGCATCAGGTCCGGCGTGAACTGGATGCGGTTGGCTTTGAGGCCCATGACGGTGCCGAGCGTGTCGACCAGCCGGGTCTTGCCAAGCCCCGGCAGACCGACCAGCAATGCGTGCCCGCCGCACAGCATGGACGCAAGAACCAGGTCCACCACCTTCTCTTGCCCGATGAACCGGCGGTTGATCGAGGCCTTTGCCTGCCCCAGTGTCGCGCCGAGCGCTTCGATTTCCGCGACCAGCGCCTTGGTGTCGGCCATGCCTCATGCTCCCTTCGGGGTCCTGTCCCTGTCAGTAAAGCGAAGTATCCCGCCGGGCACAAATGGCAAAAGGCAACTTGACACAAATGATCGTGAGAGGGCCGGAGGAAAGCGCCCAAAGCCAACCCCGCTGGCCAAGCCGGACTGCTGACCATAATCTTGCGGCCAAAGGAGACTGCCGATGACCACCGCCTTCTTTTCGGACGAACGCTGCTTCTGGCATGGCGGCGGCAACTATGCCTTCACGCTTCCGGTTGCGGGCCTTGTGCAGCCCATCGCCGGGGGCCTGCCCGAGAACCCGGAAACCAAGCGCCGCCTACGCAACCTGATCGAGGTGACCGGGCTGACGCAGCATCTGTCGATGCGCGGGGCCAAGGCTGCGACCAAGGGTGATCTCCTCCGCGTCCACCCGGAAAGCTACCTGTCCGCCTTCAAGGCGATGTCGGACGCGGGCGGCGGCGAACTCGGCCTGCGCACGCCCTTCGGTGCGGGCGGTTACGAGATTGCCGCGCTGTCGGCGGGTCTGGCAACGGCGGCGCTGCGGGCCGTGCTGCGGGGCGAGGTGCAGAACGCCTATGCCCTGTCGCGCCCGCCGGGGCACCATTGCACCGCCGATTTTCCGAACGGCTTCTGCCTTCTGAACAACATCGCCGTGGCGATCCGGACCGCGCAAGGACAGGGGCTGGTGCGCCGCGTCGCGGTCATCGACTGGGACGTCCACCACGGCAACGGGACCGAAGCGATCTTCTACGACGACCCCGACGTCTTGACGATCAGCCTGCATCAGGACCGCAACTACCCGCTCGACACCGGCGGGGTCGAGGCGAAGGGGGCCGGCGCGGGAATTGGCACGAACCTGAACCTGCCCCTGCCCCCCGGCTGCGGCCACGTCAGCTATCTGCGCGCGATGGAGCGGGTGGTCCTGCCCGCGCTCGACCGCTTCAAACCCGAGGCGATCATCGTCGCCTGCGGCTTTGACGCTGCTGCGGTCGATCCTCTGGGCCGGATGCTGGCCAGTGCCGACACCTTCCGCGCCCTGACCCGGATGGCGATGCAGGCCGCCGACCGGCTGTGCGACGGCCGCCTGACCCTGGTCCATGAGGGTGGCTATTCCGAGGTCTACGTCCCCTTCTGCGGCCATGCCGTGCTGGAAGAGCTGTCGGGCGCCCCCGTGACCGCCCCCGATCCCCTGGCAGCGACACTGGCCAAGCGCCAACCCGACGCCCGCTTCGATGCCTTCGTCGCGGGCTGGATCGACGAGGCTGCGCAAGCACTTGGGCTCTAGACCGTCACCGCCACCCCCAACTCCCCGCTTTTCAAAGACAAATCGCCTGTGCGCATGATTGCTTTCCACCGCCCGCCCGGAACAGGTCTGGCATTGCGCAGGCCGGACCGCTAAACCGAAATCGACCGCGCCTGACCCCAAGGACCCGATATG